>JAFGJR010000236.1 GCA_016928975.1 Sedimentisphaerales bacterium
AACGGCCGCGGACTCAGCTACAAGCGGAACTCGGCAAAACCTAACCCCATACTCATCAAGGAGTTGCCCACGGCAGTGCCATTCGGCTTGAAGTCCTGTCCGGTTGGGGGATAATGAGGCTGTGGACACGGTAAGACTACAAGATGCAGTCATGCCTACAGTCGCGGCCGAGGACACCGTCTCCACAACACCTGCCCCGGCCGCGCTTCTTCTTCTGAGGTCGAGGAAGCGATGAAGTCAAACCCATCCCACAGCAGGGGGCGAAAGAGGAATGCAGTGAAACCACCGGGAGAGCCGCCGGCCGGGAGTAAGGCCGCGCAGGTAGCGGTGGACCTGGTTATGGCGGTGAAACGTTTTCGGCCGCGACGCGCACCATCCGACAAGGACAGACCGAAGAACGAGCAACTCGCCGGGTTGATTGAGGGCATCGAGGGCATTGCAGACAGGCTGGGCGACTGCATCGAGGGCGGTATCGACGACAATCTCACGTGGGATCGGTCCCAACCTGATGCGGTGTTCGAGGGGTTCGGGGCCGTCGTCACGGGACTCCAGATGCGCGGGTATTGTGCGTTGGCAGACGATCTGCAAGAAAGGTATTCGGAGATAGAGAAAGCGGCTGTGCTCTTCGACACCATTTCATCGACATCCATAAATGGAGCGACGGAACGGGCCGGGCACGGGATCAAACTGGTTAAGGCTGTACCTGACATGCGAGACAAGCTGCGGGATATAGCCGCGCTTCTTCGACGCCAGCCGCAAGCGGTCGAGAGACGGAACGGGGCAACCCCGGCCGGCCCAACAGGCAAGGGAGGGCGTAAGCCCGTGCACGACGTGGCATTCTGGAGACGGGTGCGCGCCACCTACGATGAATACTATGCGCAACTTGGCGGCAAGGGGGCTTGGAACAAGGCGGCCGAAACCCACGGCCTCAAGTCGGGCGAAGCTGCCCGAAAACAATGCGCCAGGTACTTGGAGGAGAAACGGAATCGTGGACAGAATTGATTCTGTCCATTTTGTCCACTGACCATCCTCTGGAAGCAATTCCTTCCTAAGATCATCCCTCCCAACGACTTAAACATCTGCCCCAGAGAATCTCCGGACAGAATTCAGCCTCGCTATGGCCAGAGTTTTACTGGTAGGAGCCAAAAGCCAAGACGTGTCGTTTATGAAAGGATTCAAGATGCTTCTACAAAGTACAGGGCAGATTGCGGAAGTAATCGGCCAGGACCGGGATCGTGTGAGCTACGCCATCCGCAAGACCGGGGTGAGAACCGTTGGCCGGGCCGGGCTCCTGCGGCTCTTCCCGCAGAGCGCGGTAGGCACAGTCCAAGAGTTCCTTAAATCACGACAAGGAGATATAGGAATGCGCCGAGATAGAAGACGAAGAAGGGCTGCCCGGTCCTTTGGCCGCGTGACCGGGACAGCCGCCGGCGCGCTACAGCCAGGAGACTACCCACGGCGGGCGTGCGCGTCAATCAAGAGGCACCAAGAGGAGTTGGGGGCCGTCGCGCTGTCGTGGCTGCACTGCCTCGATGATGGTGAGGCGGCGGGCCGCCTGCGTCTGCTGGGGGCGGCGTTGCGGCGGTATGTGGGCCTGCGGGTGGGAAAGGGGGTGGCATGCAGAGCATTGCCGGGAGTGCCTGAGAGCAACGGAGACGGCGCAGAATCGACGAACGCGGACCGAGCTCAGGTCGTGGCCGCGCCTGTTTCAGAATCTCCGGTCAAGCCGGGAGACGGAATTGACCGCGAGCCATCCCCTTCACGTTGTCACAGCATGGATCGGCAACACGCCGGAGATTGCCCGCAAGCACTACCTGCAAGTGCGCTATGACGATTTGGAGCGGGCGGCGCGGCACAGAATGCAGGGAATGGAGCCAATGAGATTCGAACTCACGACCTCTTGCATGCCATGCAAGCGCTCTCCCAACTGAGCTATGGCCCCAAAATACCGGGCCGTCGCCGGGTGTTGGCTGCCGGCGACGACGATATACCGCCAGTATGGTAACACGCCAGACCGGGCGATGGCAAGCAATTTTTCCTCTTTTTGCTCAGCTCGTCATGCCGCCGGGTTTTCACTTGCGGCGTCCGGGATTTATAATGCGTGGCCCGAACTTTCGGCGCTGTAAGGCGTTATAAGATGGGGGAAGTCGTGGAGGTCCGCAGATTTGATCGAGAGACAACGGATACTGGTGACCGGCCGCGTTCAGGGCGTGGGGTTTCGGCCTGCGGTGTACCGGCTTGCTTGTGAGCTGGGTCTGACCGGCAGAGTTCTCAACGACACCCGGGGCGTAACCATCGAGTTGCAGGGCAGCCGAGAGAAGATCGATGAATTTGTCCGTCGTCTGCGGTCGGGGCCGGACATGCCCCCGCTGGCCGAGATATCCTCGCGCGACTGCACGAGGATCGACCCGGTGGAAGGGGAAGGGGCATTTGTCATCGAGCGAAGCGACTCGCAAGGGACGGCGTTGTCGCAAGTGACCGCTGATGTCGCCACTTGCGGCGACTGCCTCGCCGAGATGAGCGATCCGCGAGACTTGCGATACCGCTATCCCTTCATCAATTGCACGAATTGCGGCCCGAGATACTCGATCATCAGAACCATTCCCTACGACCGGCCGAACACGACGATGTCGGTCTTTGAGATGTGCACGACGTGTGCGGCCCAGTATCACGACGTGTCCGATCGGCGGTTTCATGCTCAGCCGGTGGCTTGTCCGCGCTGTGGGCCGAATGTCTGGCTCGCTGACTGTGCCGGCAAGCCGTTGCGGACCGACAGCGACGAAGCCATTGCGGAGACGGCGAGACTGTTGCGGGCGGGCGGGACCGTGGCGGTCAAAGGGGTCGGCGGATTTCATCTGGCCTGCGATGCGCTCAATGACGAGGCGGTATTGCGACTGCGCCAGCGGAAGCGGCGCGACCACAAGCCGTTTGCGATGATGGCCGCTTCCATCAAGGCTATACGGAAGTGCGCGATTGTGGATCGAGTTGCCGAGAAGGCTCTTGCAGGGCCGCAGAGTCCCATCGTGCTTTTGCCCAAGAGACCGGACGCCGTCATTGCGCCGGCGGTGGCGGAAGGCACCGGCACGTTCGGATTCATGCTCTGCTATGCGCCTCTGCATCACCTGCTGTTTGCGGAGGGTCTGGATGTACTGGTGATGACGAGCGGCAATATCTCTGACGAGCCGCTGATTTGCGGGAACGAGCTTGCCCTGGAGCGGCTGGGCGACGTGGCGGACGCGTTCCTGATGCACGACCGCGATATCTATCGGCAGGTGGATGACTCGATCCTCTACTTCGCGGCGGGCGAGCGCATTCTCCTGCGCCGCGCGAGGGGATACGTGCCGGCGCCGATTCCCCTGGAGGCCGCCTCGCCACAAGAGATTCTCGCGGCCGGGGCGGACATGAAGAACACCTTCTGCCTCGTAAAACGCAATCAGCTCATCCTCAGCGAGCACATCGGTGATCTGGAGGACGCGGAGGTCTATCATCACTACGTCCGGTCCATCGAGCACCTCAAAGGGTTGTTCGAGGTCGAGCCTCAGGTGGTCGCGTGCGACCTGCACCCAGGCTATCTATCCACGCAGTACGCAAGGTCTCTCCCCGGCGTCCAGGTCGTCGAGGTTCAGCATCACTGGGCGCACATCGCCTCGGTCCTGGCCGAGCACGGGTTAGCCGGGCCGGTCATCGGCATCGAGTGCGACGGCACCGGCTACGGCACGGACGGCGCCATCTGGGGATGCGAGTGCATAATCGCTTCGCTGGCGAGCTTCGAGCGATTCGGGCATCTGGAGTATTACCCGCTGGCCGGCGCCGACAAGGCGAGCAAAGAAGCAGTCCGGCCGCTCCTGAGTCTACTTCGGCAGGCGTATGGGGATGCGTTTAACCCGACCGATTTCGCATGGCTGCTCGAAAGGATCGAGCCGGACGCGAAGAAGCCTGCGGTCATCCTGGAGCAGATCGATAAGGGCATCAACGCCGTGAGCACTTCCAGCCTTGGCAGGGTCTTTGATGCTGTCGCTGCGATGCTCGGCTTGGGAGCGTACAACCACTTCGATGCACAGTTGCCGATGGTCCTCGAGTCCATAGCGCAGCCGGGCGTGGACGACCGGTATGAGTACGACCTGCACAGATCCGCTGGTGAACCGGCACAACTGAGCCTCCGCAAACTCATGAGAGGATTGACCGACGACGTCAAGCGCGCGGAAGCCCCCGCACTCATCTCTGCGAAGTTCCACAATATACTGGCCGAGGCCTTGCTGGCCCTGGCGAAGGCAGCGAGGGAGAGCACACGGCTGGAGACCGTTGCCCTGAGCGGCGGCGTTTTCTGCAACCGCTATCTGACCAATCGCCTGGCTATGCGGTTGAAGCAGGAAGGATTTGCAGTACTACTGAACCGCGATGTCCCGTCCAACGACGGCGGCATCGCCCTGGGCCAAGCCGCCATCGCCGCAAACCTCGTGAGCCACATGGCATGAAATGAGTCACGCAGGGTGAGAAGGCAGACGCGGTCGTTCTTCATAGAGGTACGGCCTCCCGGAGGACTCGGTCGCGCACGTGCGGATTGAGCCCCTCGTCGGTCACGATCTCCACGCGCCTGCCGAGAACCTGCTCAAGGTCCAGGATGAGCCCGGCTGGGAACCACGAACTTGTCGTCTCTCCGACCTCGACGAGAAAGTCCACATCACTGTCTGGTCTGTCATCGCCGCGTGCGGCCGAGCCAAACACGCGAAGATTGCACGCCCCGTGCTTGGCGGCGACGTTCAGTATGTCGTCCCGCTTCTCTTCAATGAGCTGTCTGAGAGTCATGGATCACTTCGTCGGTAGCACGAATCTCCAACAATCGCCCATGGAGAATAGCCAGATTGCTCCATCCTGTCAAGTCGGCCGTGGCGCCCTCTGCGAACTCCGATATGCGTTCTGCCGTACGTAGGCTCGTGAGCTTGACCCGAGTCGTCAGGCTCGATACAATCATCGTGCGCACCAATCGTCCACATTGACTGCCGATAGGTTGAACAGCGACAGAGAAGAGCCTCTATTGTGATCGAGCGTGACGAACGATGTGTTTAGCCGTACCTGCGAGAATCGTGGAGTTGGAGGACGACCGGGCGGTGGTCGATGCGATGGGCAATCGGTGGAAGGCCAAAACTACGCTCTTGCCCGGCGCGAAGCTGGGGGACGTGGTGCTGATTCACGCCGGCTTTGCCATCGCGACCGTTGATGAGGAGGAGGCCAAGAGGACCTGGGA
Organism: Sedimentisphaerales bacterium; assembly: GCA_016928975.1. The sequence goes on from JAFGJR010000236.1 coordinate 5,246, forward strand.
GCTCTTCGCCGAGATCGAGAACTTCGAGAAGACGCCGAACCGAGTGTCGGGATAGCGTTCATGCTGGACAGGATCGCCACAGCGCAACGCATGATCGACGAGGCCTGCGAGAAACTCGGCCGGCAGATCACGATCATGGAGGTCTGCGGGACGCACACGGTCGCCATCTTCCGCAGCGGGATTCGATCCACGCTGCCCGAGCGACTGAAGCTGCTGTCGGGGCCGGGCTGCCCGGTCTGCGTCACGGATCAGGGCTACATCGACACCGTGCTGACGCTGGCGGATCGGGATGACTGCATCATCGCCACGTACGGGGACATGATTCGCGTTCCGGGCAGCGATGGCTCGCTTGAATCGCGGTCATCGAAAGGTAACGTGAAAGTTGTCCTGAGCACGGAGGATGCACTTCAATTGGCCCGGGACAATCCCGACAGGACGGTCGTATTCATCGCGGTCGGTTTCGAGACGACCGCGCCTGCTACTGCCGTCGCCGTCAAAGAGGCGGCGAAAGAGGGGATCGCGAATTTCTGCATTCTCAGCGGTCACAAGCTGGCGATTCCCGCCATGCGGGCGCTATTGAGCGGCATGAACGACCGCATCGACGCCTTCCTGTGCCCGGGACATGTCAGCGCGATCATCGGCTGGGGCGCGTTCGCGGAGATCGTGGATGAGTTTCACCGGCCCTGCGTGGTCGCAGGTTTCGAGCCGGTGCAGATCGTCGAGGGCCTGGCGGAGATCTGCCGCCAGCTCGCGGCCGGCAAGCCGGCACTGGGGTCGGTCTACAAGGCCGTGGTTACGGAGAAAGGCAACGTGGCGGCCCAGCAGGTCGTCGCCGAGTGCTTTGAGCCGGCGGATGGCTACTGGCGCGGGCTTGGCAAGATCGAGAAGAGCACGCTTGCCCTGAGAGAGCAGTACAGCCGGTTCGATGCGTTCAAACGATTCGGCCTGGCAGACGAGCCCGGCGAGGAGAATCGCGGATGCCGGTGCGGGGAGGTCCTGTGCGGCCTGATCGAGCCGGCGCAATGTCCCCTCTTTGGCGCGCAGTGCACCGTCGATGCGCCGGTCGGGCCGTGCATGGTCAGCTCGGAGGGGACCTGTGCGGCGTGGTTCAAGTACGGACGGAGGAAGTAGCGAGCGATGGCGACGAATCCCGAGAGAATCCTTCTCGCCCACGGCGGCGGCGGCCGGCTCAGCCGTCAGCTCATTCGAGACCACATTCTGCCGGCATTCAGGAACGAAACGCTCTCCGCACTGACCGATGCCGCTCGTCTGCAACTGCCTTCGAGCGACGTCTGCTTCACGACGGACAGCTACGTGGTCAAGCCGCTGTTCTTTCGGGGCGGCGACATCGGCAAGCTGGCCGTCTGCGGGACGGTGAACGATCTTGCGGTATCGGGGGCGAGGCCGGTGGCCCTGTCTCTGGCGCTGATTATCGAGGAGGGCTTCGAGCTTGAGCGGTTGAGCCGGATCCTGCAGAGCGCCGGCGATGCCGCTCAACACAATCGCGTCGCGGTAGTCACAGGCGATACGAAGACCGTCGAGCACGGCTCGGCGGACGGCCTCTTCATCAACACCGCAGGCATCGGCGTCAGACTGCCAGACGTGAGCCTTGGGCTCGATGGGGTCGAGGTCGGGGACAAGATCCTCCTCAGCGGCACGATTGGCGATCACGGCATGACGATCATCTCCCAGCGAGAGGGGATCGCTTTCGAGTCGCCGCTGGAAAGCGACTGTGCGGGACTTGCTGACTTGACGATTCCCCTGTTTGAGAACGTGCCGGGCATTCGATTCATGCGCGACCCGACGCGGGGCGGGCTGGCGGCCACGTTGAACGAGATCGTCGAGGGCAGTCGCCGGAGCGTGGAGATCGATGAGAGAGCGATTCGCGTCCGGCCGGCGGTCCAGGCGGCCGCCGATATGCTCGGGTTCGACGTGCTGAGCGCCGCGAACGAAGGGAAATTCGTGGCGGTCGTGTCTCCAGACGCGGCGGACCGGTGCCTGGAAATCTGTCACGAGCACCCGCTGGGCCGCGATGCGAGTATCATCGGCGAGATCGTGCCGACGCGCGATATCCCTCTTGTGGAGTTGAAGACGAAGATCGGCGGCCGCCGGATCGTGCAGATGCCGTACGGTCGGGAGCTGCCGAGGATTTGCTGATGCATGAGACCGCGATGGCGCAAAGCCTGGTGGAAGTGATCTCGGAGGAAGCTCGCAGCCGCAGGGCGAAACCGATCCGTGCGAAGATGAGTTGCGGCATGCTGAACACCGTCAATGACGACGTGATCGCGTTTGCCTTTGAGGCGCTGGCCCGCGGCACGCCGTGCGAGGGAATGCAGCTCCAGATTGAGCACAAGCCCTTGCAGGCCAGGTGCCGAGCGTGCGGCCGCGTCTTCGCCGTGGATATGGCCAGTGTGAAGTGCCCGGAGTGCGGCGCGGACGATTTTGAACTGCTTCCGGATGCTCCCCTGCTTCTGGAACAGATTGAATTCGAAGAAGGAGCCGATGATGGCGAAGGTGAACGTGGGCAGGAAGATCCTGGATGCCAATGAGAGATGCGCATTGAAGAACAGTGAGTTGCTGGCTCAGCATGGCAAGCGCTGTCTCAACATGATCTCTTCTCCCGGCTCCGGCAAGACGACGCTCCTGGTGCGGACGATCAGCGACCTTGTTGGCGCCGTCAAGATCGGCGTAATCGAGGGCGACGTGCAGACGGACCTCGATGCCCGCCGAATCCAGGCGACCAACGCACCGGCCGTTCAAATCATCACGGAAGGAGCGTGTCACCTATCCGCCACTCAGGTCCACCAAGCGCTGCGGAAGTTGCCTCTCGATAAACTGGACATCATTTTCATTGAGAACGTTGGCAATCTGGTGTGTCCGTCGGCATTCGAACTGGGTGAAGATGGGAAGATTGTCGTGTTGTCTGTCGCGGAAGGCGACGACAAGCCAGCCAAGTATCCCGCGATCTTCGCGAAATCGAAGGTCCTGCTCGTCAACAAGATCGACCTGCTCGGTGGCGGCGCGTTGATCGATTTCAATCTCGACCGCGTCAAGACCGATGCACGGCGACTGAACAAGAGCATCAGGATATTCCCCGTCTCGGCCAAGACCGGTGAAGGCATGGCTGCCTGGTATGACTGGCTCAAAGGGCAGATCACCAGCGGCTGACAGCCGATCCGGCTCTACGCGTCTGTCCGCCAATAGAGGTCGTGACGGCGGATGTAGTCGATCACGTCGGGGTGGAGCATTCCGCGAACGTCCTCGCCGGCTGTCAGGCGTCTGCGCACTTCCGTGCTGCTGATATCGATCAGCGGTGTCTGGACGACGTGGCGTCTGAGCTTCGCCACTCGCTCCGGTCCCCACGTGGGCGCAAATCGGTCGAAGTCCGGCGGCTCATAGCCGGCTCGCTGCATCGTGGTGAGGTTGCACTCGTCGATCAGCTCGCGGATCTTGTGCCAGTGGGCAAGATCTCCGATGCTGTCGGCGCCGAGCAGCCAGTGGATGGCCGTCTGCGGCCCGTACTCGCGCTGGTATTGGCGCACGGTATCGAGCGTGTAGCTGGGGGCGGGCCGCTTCAACTCGCGATCGCTCACCGCAAAATCGCGCCGGCCGCTGATCGCCAGTGCGATCATGGCCAGTCGATCTGCGTCGCTTGCGTGAGGAAGGAACCCTTTCAAGGGAGAGCATCTGGCTGGAATGAAGAGGACGGCCTCTGCGCCGATCTGCGCAGCCGCTGCCTGCGCCACTCCCGCATGTCCGAGATGGATCGGGTCGAACGTGCCGCCGAACAACGCGATGGTTCTCTGCGCCGTGGACATTTGCGGTGGTCAGGAGACATCGTCTTGTGTGGAAAGTCAAGCTGCTTTTCACAGCCTCCTATCACGGCGGCCCGTGAGTTCATCGATCCTGCGGAGTGACATCCGCGCGCGCCGCGAGCATTCGCGCTTGCGCGATGCGACGTCGTTCCTGCGATCCGCGCGGTGACGCGCGAGCGTCCAAAAAAAATTTTTATGAAGTATTTCGAAATATCTTGACGATAATGAATACAAGAATTGCAATAGCTATTTCTCAGAGTCATGATGACGAGAGCTTGGCCGGCAATATCAAGTACAATTGAATATAGTGTATGCGGAAACGCAACTTTTAGTGGTCAGCTTACAAAGGAGAAAAGTAATGGCCAAGAAAGCAAAGAAGACCGCAAAGAAGAAGACCACAAAGAAGACCGCCAAGAAGGGAAAGAAGACCGCGAAGAAGAAATAGCCCCGGCGTATTCTCGAGAGCCTGCTGACTCGGTGTGTCGGCCGGCAAAGGCTTCTGACGCGACGAATCATAGAGCTTGACCTGACACAACCAGTAGAGCAGAGGTCAGCAAGAGCTGTTGAGATGCCAGCAGGCTTTGAAAAATGGGAGACTTCCCGTGGGTGGGAAGTCTTCCATTTTTTTTGCAGCCATCGCGAATGATGTAGGGGCGGCGCCGCGTTGCGCCGGATGCGTCTGCCCTGTGCCTCCCACTGCATTCCTGCTTGTCGTTCGCTTCTGTTCCCGTATACTGAGGCAGGTCCGCGCCGTCCATGCAGCGCGGCAGCCGGTTTCGAGATACCGTACCGAGGAATGATGTCGATGGATTTCTTTCGCTATCAGGACGGCCAGTTGTTCGTCGAAGGGGTCGCGGCGCAGCGCATCGCGCGCGAGGTCGGCACTCCCGCCTATGTCTACAGCAGGGCCACGTTCGAGCACCATCTTCGCCGGACGCAGCAGGCGTACCGGGAGCTGGAGACGACCGTGTGTTTCTCGGTCAAGGCCTGCGGCAACCTGAGCATCCTGAGGCTCATGGCCGGCCTGGGCAGCGGGTTCGACATCGTCAGCGGCGGCGAGCTGTACCGCGTCCTCCAGGCGGGAGGGGACATGAGCAAGGTCGTCTACGCCGGCGTGGGCAAGACCGACGCGGAGATCCTCGACGGGCTCAAAGCAGGGATCGCGTACTTCAATATTGAGTCGGAGCAGGAGCTGGAGAACCTCATTCGGCTGGTGGAGCAAGGTGCGCCGGCCGCCAAACCCAGGGCCGCTCTTCGCGTCAATCCGGATGTCGACTACAAGACTCACGCCTTCGTGACCACGGGCAGGAAGGAAACGAAGTTCGGGGTCGATATCGAAAGGGCGCTGGCGGTTTTCGACCGCTACGGCGGCAATCCGTTCGTCAGGCTCTGTGCGATTCACGTGCACCTGGGCTCGGGCGGCAGGACGATCGATCCATTCGTGGACGCGGTGCGAAAGATCCTGCCGGTGATCGAGGAGCTTCGCAAGAGGGGGCACACGGTCGAAGCGCTGGACCTCGGCGGCGGCTACGGCGCCGACTACGAGACGGAGACCGTGCCCTCGGCGGACGACTACGCGGCGGGTCTCGTGCCGCTGCTCAAGGGCAAGGATCTCAGGCTCATTCTCGAGCCGGGTAAGAGCATCTGCGCCAACGCGGGCATCCTCCTGACCCGCGTGCTCTACACCAAGCAGGGGGGCAGCAAGAAGTTCGTCATCGTCGATGCCGGGATGAACGATCTGATTCGCCCTTCTCTGTATGATGCGTTTCATTTCCTCTGGCTGGCGCACGTGGAGCCGCGATTTGTGCCGATGGTGCGCAGCAAGGGCCTGACGATGGACGGCTGCGAGACCATCGATGTGGTCGGCCCGATCTGCGAAGGCGCCGACTTCTTCGCCAAGGACCGACCCCTGCCTCCAGTCCAGCGAGGCGATCTGATCGCGATCTTCACCGCCGGCGCCTACGGCTTCACGATGAGCAGCAACTACAACGCCCGACCCCGCGCCCCCGAGATCCTCGTCGACGGCGACCGCTTCACCATCGTCCGCCGGCGTGAAACCTACGAAGACCTCGTTGCATCGGAAACATGATCTCAGGCAGCATCGTAGAGGACCTTGCCTTCCTCGATGATCCCCTTGATGAATGGATCGCCCAGCTTCAGTCTCGGTTCGGATACCATTGCTGTGACCCGTCTGTCGGTTCTCTCGGAACAAAGGTTATTGCAGCAATCGGACGGTCGCGAGGTGATGACTTCTCAGAAGTTCCGCTCGACGAAGCCGGTATCGACCTTGCCTTTGACGAAGAGGTTGTGGGAGAGGATGGCCAGGCAGGCCGGGATCGTGGTCTTGACCGGGCCGATGGTGAACTCCTGCAGGGCCCTTCGCATGGTGGCGATGGCCTCCGGCCTCGTCTTCTGGTGGACGATCAGCTTGGCGATCATGGAATCGTAGTGAGTGCCGATGGTCCAGCCCTGGTGGACGTGGGTATCGACTCGCACGCCGGGCCCGCCGGGGGCGATGTACTGGGTGATCGTGCCGGGACAGGGCGAGAAGTTGTTGGCCGGGTCCTCCGCGTTGATGCGGCACTCGATGGCGACGCCGCGATGCTTGATGTCCTTCTGGCGAAGCTCCAGCGGCTGCCCGCCGGCGATCCGGAGCTGCCACTTGATCAGGTCCTGGCCCGTCACCATCTCCGTGACCGGATGCTCGACCTGGATGCGCGCGTTCACCTCGATGAAATAGAAATTCTTGTCCTTGTCGAGCAGGAACTCGACGGTGGCGGCGTTGACGTAGTTGGCCTCCTTAATCAGGCGCAACGCGCATTCGGCCAACTGCTGGCGCCCGGCTTCATCGAGCACCGGACACGGCGACTCCTCGATCATCTTCTGGTGGCGCCTCTGGATCGAGCAGTCCCTCTCGTAGAAGTGCAGTCCATTGCCTTCCTGATCGGCCATGACCTGGACTTCCACATGCCTGGGCTCGACGATGAACTTCTCGAGGTAGACGCTGCCGTTGCCGAAGGCCGCCTCCGCCTCGGTGCGGGCCGCGTTGAACGCAGCGCGAAGGCTGATGTCGTTGTGAACGACGCGCATGCCCCGCCCGCCGCCGCCGGCCACCGCTTTGATGATGACCGGGTATCCGATCTCGTTGGCGAGCTTCAACGCTTCGGTTTCATCCGCCAGCGGACCTTCGGAGCCGGGTACGATGGGGACCTTGACCTTCTTGGCGAGCTTGCGGGCCTCGACCTTGTCGCCCAGCAATCGCATGGCCTCGACCGGCGGGCCGACGAAGATGATGCCGCAATCCCGGCAAATCTCCGCGAAGTTGACGTTCTCGGCGAGGAACCCGTAGCCGGGGTGGATGGCATCGACGTTGGAGACCTCGGCGGCGCTGATGATCCGCGGGATGTTCAAATAGCTCTCGCTGCAATCGGCCGGCCCGATGCAAATGGCTTCATTGGCCAGGCGCACATAATGGGCGTTCCTGTCGGCTTCAGAGTAGACCGCCACGGTCTCGATGCCGAGTTCCTGACAGGCCCGAATGATGCGAAGGGCGATTTCGCCCCGGTTGGCGATGAGGACTCTCGACAGCATTGGTTTCACTCAGGTTTGACTCTGAAGAGAGGTTGGCCGTACTCGACGGCCTGGCCGTTCTTGACGAGCTTCTGCACGACCGTGCCCGCGATCTCCGCTCGAATCTCGTTCAACACTTTCATGGCCTCAATGATACAGACGACGGTCTGCGGGTCCACGTGGCCGCCGGGCTCGACGTAGGGGTCGGAGTCCGGACTGGGCGCCTCGTAGAACGTGCCGACGATGGGGGATTTGATCTCGACGGTCTCCTCGGTCGCTGTCTTTGGCCCTGCCGCCGGCGAAACCGGCCCCTGCGGCATGGCCCCGGGCAGGGCCGCCAGGATGGGCGTCGCCGCGATCGGCTGGGGCGGTTCGGCCCGTTGAAGCGAGATCCGGTCATCGCCGTGCTGAATATCGATCTTCACCAGATCGTTTTCCTTCATGATCTGGATCAGTTCCTTGATCTTCTGCACATCGGCGTCTTTGTCAGGCATTGCCGCGTCCTTTCGGATACCGGCGGGTCATGCTTACAGTTCTCGGGAGGTTCCTCCCAGGTGGGGCGGCCTCCCGACCCACCGACAAGTATATCGGCCGGGAGGCCCTCTGCAATACAATTCCACCGGCGCCAACCCCCGACCGCCGGGCCAATTGGCTTTGTTTCGCACAAGAGGCCTCTGTTGACACTTGAGACTTCGGACTCGACGCTTTCTCTCATTGGCTTTGTTTTGCGCGACCGGGCAAAGGGTTGTAAGCCCTTTCGGATAAACGTCTTAGCATCGTCAGCGTCCCAGCCCATTGGCTTTGTCTCGTACGCCACGTTGGTGGGGTTGGCTCTGCGCACCGCTTGCCGGTCAGGTTGAATTGGCTTTGTTCCGCACACCGGATGTCCGCCGGTCCGGATTGGCTTTGTTTGACGCCTGCGTCAAAAGTCGGGACATTGCAAGAAGATGTGATAAGTGTTTATTTTGTATGGATTTATGTTACT
>JAFGJR010000237.1 GCA_016928975.1 Sedimentisphaerales bacterium
AGGGCGGCGAGGATGGTGGTGCCGTTGAAGAGGGCGTGCACGAAGATGGGACGAAAGAGCGAGCCGCTCTTCTCGTACGAGTAGCCGAGGCCCATAATCCCGACGGACAGACCCTGTAATCCCCCCGAGGGACAGATGGGCGATGGGAACACTGCAAGGGAGGTAGACGAGATCAGGGCTGCTCGGTGAGCCAGGCTCTGATCCGGCGCTCGATCTTTGGCAGGTCGTTCTCGACTACCGACCAGACAATCTCCTTGTCGATGGCAAAGTAGCCGTGGATGAGGACGTTGCGCATGCCGACGATCTTGAACCACGGCACGTCCAGGTGTTTCTCGCAAAAGGCATCGGAGAGTCCTGCGGCGGCTTCACCGAAGAGCATCAGGTGGTGGACTGTCCACGTTTGTATGAGCTCCTCGGTGTCGAAGGCGGCTCGGCCTTTCGCGGCGTACTTCTTCACGGCCTCGATGGCGTCGAGCATGTCCCGAAGTCGTTCGCGGTCGCTTCTCATAAGGGTACAGCCCGTTGCCGGACGCTGTGGCGGATTCGGTCGCGCAGGCCGGCTTCGGTAACGACGTCCACCTTGCGGCCGAGCAGGTCTTGAAGGTCCATGAGCAGGCCGCCGAGGTCGAGCAGGCTTCGCCCCGGCTCCATGTCCACGAGGAAATCCACGTCGCTGGCTTCGTCGGCGTCGCCCTCGGCCACCGATCCGAAGATGCGGACGTTCGACGCCCCATGCTTGACGGCCAGCGCCAGGACTGCATCGCGCTTATCTCCGATGATTTCTCGTATGCCCATAGGCCCAATCGATTCTACAGTCACAAGACAGAAGTGTAGCCGTCGGTTGATTCACTGTCCAGTATAGCTTCACGGAGTCTGCGCAGGCAAGCGGTTGTCGGTTGATCGGCAGTATCGCCGGGGCTCAGGCGGGGGGCTCGAGCAGGGCGGCGAGGATGGTGGTGCCGTTGAAGAGGGCGTGCATGAGGATGGGGCGAAAGAGCGAGCCGCTCTTCTCATAGGAGTAGCCCAGGCCCATCCCCAGGACGAACAGCGCCGGCCAGTGCGTGCCGTTCTCGTGGACGCTGGCGAACATCGCGGAGGTGACGGCAATCGCCAGCCAGGGTCGGCCGAAGTAAGAGCGCAACGTCGTCTGGATCATGCCGCGAAAGACCATCTCCTCGACCAAAGGGGCGACCACAACCGCCAATACGACGATCAGAACCTGCAAGAGCGGCGAGGTCGATTCCGTGATGATCTCCAGTCCCATGTGCTGGGGGATCTCGAAGCTCTCGCCCATGAGGGCTCTGCCGATGGCGACGGTGAGGACGATCATCGCCAGGACGAGGGGCCAGACGGCCAGCAGATCGGCACCGGCCCAAGCCAGGTCGCGGCCGATGGTCTTGGGCCTGAGCCCGAAGCCTCGCAGGCCGCGGGCGAAGGTGAACTCGGCGATGAGCAGGATGACGGCGACGGTGATCAGCGCTCCGAGACAGTAGATGAGATTGTCCAGGAACGTCTGTTGCCAGCCTCCGAGGTGGCCGATAATCTCGTAGGCGAGCGACTGGAGCGTGGCGGTGCCCAGGAGCCAGATGCCGAAGGGGATGAGCGGCGTGTAGACCGGCATCCGGTTGCGGCGGGCCGGCGAGTCGACCAAGGCCCGGCGCCCCAGCGACGTGCTGATCAGCCACTTGGCGAACACGAGCACGCCGATCGTATAGATCGCGTCCGTCACAAGGGAGGCAACCGTCAGTTGTTGGGGCTCGTCTGGCACAGATTCCGATTTACTGTTCGCTATCGACTACGTACAATGGCATATGAGACCCGTTCTTTGTGAATAGTAAATTGTAGCGATGGATTAGTAAATAGGATGGATGTCTTTCAGATTCAGGGACCGGTCCGACTGTCCGGTCGCATCGAAGTCAGTGGTTCCAAGAACGCAGCACTCCCGATCATGGCGGCCTCGGTTCTCGCTCCCGGTCGCTCCACGCTGGTTGGCGTGCCCCAGCTTGCCGACATCGCGGTGCTGAAGGAGTTGCTCGGGCATCTGGGCTGTCCTGTGGAACGGCAGGAGGACGGTTCGCTCGCGATCGACGCCGCGACCGTGGACAATCCCGTCGGGCCATACGAGATTGTCCGAAAGATGAGGGCGAGCATCTGCATCCTCGGCCCGCTGCTGGCTCGCTGCAACCGGGCGGAGGTCTCGATGCCCGGCGGCTGCGCGATCGGCGACCGGCCCATCAATCTCCACCTGACCGGCCTGCGGCAACTCGGCGCCCAGATCCGTCTCAAGAACGGCTACATCATCGCCGAAGCCCCGAACGGCCTGACCGGGGCGAGCATCTTCCTCGGTGGTCCCTTCGGCTCCACCGTTCTCGGAACCGCCAACGTAATGATGGCGGCCGTCACGGCCAAGGGACGCACGATCATCGAGTCCGCCGCCTGCGAGCCGGAGATCGCCGACCTGGCCAACTGTCTCAACACGATGGGCGCCCGGATCAGCGGGATCGGCTCGCCGCGATTGGTGATCGAGGGGGTCAAGTACCTGCATCCCGTGCAGTACCGGATCATCCCCGATAGGATTGAGGCGGGCACGTTCATGTGCGGCGCGGCGATCACCGGCGGTGAAGTGCACGTCGGCAACTGCCGGCTGGAGGACATGATGGCCGTCATCGATAAGCTTCAGAGCATGGGCATCACCGTGGAGTCCAACGGCGACGGCTGCACCGTGGCTGCCAGCGACCACATCGAGCCCTCCGACATCACGACGCAGCCCTATCCCGGCTTTCCGACCGACCTCCAGGCGCAGTTCATGGCCGTGTTGGCCCTTGCCCACGGCAACAGCGTCGTCGTGGAAAAGGTGTTTCCGGATCGGTTTATGCACGTCGCCGAACTGAACCGCATGGCGGCGAACCTGCGCAAGGAGGGGCCCGCCGTCATCGTCGCCGGGGTCCACAAGCTGATCGCCGCGCCGGTGATGGCGTCGGACCTGCGGGCCTCGGCCGCCCTGGTGCTGGCCGCACTGGCTGCCGAGGGGATCACGACGGTCAACCGCGTGTACCACATCGACAGGGGGTATGAACACATCGAAGAGCGCCTCAACCGCGCCGGCGCCAAGATCACCCGCGAAGAAGGCGGAACGGTCTAACGGAGCTTGCCGGCAACAGCACGGACCTGTGGCGGGCGACCGCGACAGGAGGTGGAGACGCAAGACCTTGCGTCTCTACGGGGCGACGACGCTCTGAAATGGACCGCACGCACGAAGCGGCAGCGACGAGAAGATCGACACCGCCGTCCTGATCGGCAAGATCCTCCTGGCCGTAGCCGCCGGAGTCACCAAACAAGGCAGTGACATCCTGCCCGAGGAAACCGTCGGCGAGATGTCGGGGATTCTCGACAAGGCGACCGACATCGGCCGTGCCATCTTCGGACCCGCCAAACCCGCCGAGCCCAACCAGCCCAAGGGAACCGGCGACCTCGGCGAGTCCGCCACCGAAGCCATCAAGGACCTCCTCGGCGGAAAGAAGAAGCCGTAGGTCCGGTGCGCAAGCCTTGCCGTCACTCGGCAGGAATAACGGGGACAATGATCGGTGCCTGTCATCAATTAGCCGACCCCCAAAGCCTCCGGTCGTCTACGATCGCAACACGGAGCCAATAATTCCTATAATCCAGGACGCGACCCCCTGTCTTCCAATGCTAATCCGGTGACCCTGGGGATGGAAGCCCAATGTGGTACTTCGTAAGCAGCGAGGTCAGTTCATCGCCTGTTATAACCTGCAGCCTGCCGTTGTGTTTGAGGAATTGGTCTGCATCCCTCGTAATCTCACTGGTCGTGACAAGCACACCCTTTGTGAAGGATGGATCTGCTGATACAACGCCAAGAAGGTCACGAAGAGCTTGCACGCCAACTGGACTGCTCTGAAGTTTACACTGGACCGCAATCTTCTCTATCGAGTAGCCTACCTCACGTTGGGCCACAACGTCGATCCCCCCGTCACGCGAGTATGGCGTCACTTTTGTGCTATACCCCATCGCTTCATACAATTTGCCAGCCGCAATCTCCAGGTCGCGAGGAGAGTGAATCACTCCCAGGGTCACTCTATCCCGCTCAGGCGCTTTTGCCTTGTCTGGATGACGTCCCAGCCCTGCAGGGTTGAAGCCGTGCTTCTTGAGGAGTTCGTCGTAGACCTCGAAAAGCACGTCCTCAGGGGGCTGCGTGGACAAGCTATCGATGACCTCATCATACAGTTGCTGCTTTGCGATAGTCTTCTGGCGAATCATGTCCTCTATTGTGTCTTCCACCCAAAAGTGATAAACGATCACCGGCTTGGCTTGTCCAGGGCGGTGGGCCCGAGCCGTAGCTTGGTTCGTCACGGCAGGGTTCCACCAATGGTCGAAATGCACGACGTAGTTTGCAGCCACCAATTCGTTAATCCCGACCCCCGCAGTCCGCGGATTGCCGAGAAACACACGAGCCTCAGGGTCGTCTGTGAAACGTTTCAGTAGATCTGCCTTCTTTCTGTCGCTGTCGGCGTCTGCGTAGTTGAGTGCACCGTACGCCTTGAGTTCCTTCTGCAACCACTCAGTACCGCCGAACTGTTCCTCCCGGTATTGGGAGAAAACGAGGACCTTATTTCCTTCATCCGTCATCTCATCCAAGTTGTCTGCTAGCCAAGCCAACTTCGCGCTTTCGCCGCTCCTTGGGTCGCGGTTGCATATCTTCTTGAGCTCTTGGATCAGTGTCAAAATGTTAAATGCGGTAATTTGTCCTCCCCTATCGTGGAGTTGCACAACGCGCTCCCGCTCCATTTGGTCGTAAGTATCCTGTTGTTCTTCGCTGAGGCGCAGCGGCACAGGGTTTTCCTCTTTCGGAGGGAGGTTTTTCAGCACATCCTCCTTCTTCCTGCGCAGGAAGTATGGTCCTATCAGTTGCCTTGCCTCGTCGCGTGAAATCTCTCTATTAGGAAATAACTTGGGTTTAAGGAATGTGAAGATGGATGGAAGCTCGTCCAATTTGTTTTCGATAGGGGTCCCCGTCAGAGCCCACTTCCATTGTGCGTCCACCTTTCGAGTGGCCTGCGAGATTCCCGTACCAGGGTTCTTGATGCGTTGTGCCTCATCAAGGACCACCAGGTCAAATCTGTGCAGTTCGTGTTCAGTGAGGAACTCCATGTCTTGCCGCAAGGTATCATACGTCGTGATCCATACATGGGCAGGCATCTCCCAACATAGCTCTCGCTGCTCGGAGGGCCCGCGAACAACCGTTACTTTCAGCGACGGCGCCCACCTCTCAAATTCTCGGTCCCAATGAGGCAAAACGCTCAGAGGACACACGAATAGGCCCTTCTGGACTTCCCGTTTCTGGAAAAGGAATCGCGCGGCGAGAATGCTTTGCACGGTCTTGCCAGTGCCCATATCATCGGCCAATAGCGCAGCATGACGACCAACAAGGAAATCAATCCCTTCCCATTGATACGGGTGGGGACTGCATCGCGGTGGCAATTCAAGTATGTCAACAAACGCTTCCGCCACTGGAGGCTGAAGCAGGGGAAGCAACAAATCCCAGACGTTCGCCCCTTGCCTCATAGACCGCCCGATCTGCCTGAAACTCCTCCTGAAGCCCCCAACACGCTCGGATTCGCCCTTTTCATGGAGTGTCCCTGGAAAAAGCGATCTCTCTGATCGTTGGGCACGCTCTTCACCGTACCGTTTTCCACCGATTTGCTGTTTCCCGAGCGGGCGGAACAAATTCTCCGAAATGTCGGGCATTTCAAGGAATGAAGCGTCCACCGGCATTACCGGCACTTGCTCCAACATCGGGATAGACTCACATGCGCTATCGCAGAGCTGAATCTTGGCAGTAGGGAACGTACTTATGTCGCTTACGGAGAGGAGCGAGATGCCTTCAACGCGCCCTCGCGGAAATGCATACTCCACTGCCTCTGCCGTCAGGTATGTGACCCGTAGCCAAAGCTCGACGCTCTGTACACTCGCGCGCTCAAATGGGGCAGCGCGTGCCGCTATCTTGTATCGCACGCTATTTCGAAAGGAATGACGCTTCATGTATTAGCCGCTCGCCAGCGCCCCTTTTTCATGCACGAACTTCAGCGCGGTATTGATTCTCTCAAAAGGCTCCATCAGGTCAATCGTGGAACAGGCCATACGAAGGCGTTCTATTACGCGTAAGTCGGGTCCGTGTTCCCAATGGCAAGTGGCAACAATTGGATCGAATCGTCCCGAAGGAGAGGTTACGAGTTCCCGAATCACTCTCATCTCGGTCCCTTCCGCAAGTGTCATTTCCGCTCCTTGCTTCGAAAGCAGAAGCACCGCCTTGTCCAAGTCAGGCCTCATTTCGAGGAACTCTGGTTGGTTCACCATCACTATGTCGGGTGATTGCGTGACTCCTCGCAGAAGTGGCAACCCTACAAGCGTCACGGCAATATGTGGACAGAGCGTTCGTCCGTACAGGGTTTTCTGAACGTTGTTTGGATGGATCGGAGAAGTGCATCGAAACTCAAGCGGTTTGCCGCGAGAGTCCGTGACAAGTATCCCGCCTCTGAACAAATCCTCTTCGATTTCGGCCACAGCCACCAAACCCAAGGCGCCAATACTCATCACCTGTTCGCCGGTCGAGCTCTCCGCTCCGTGTGCCGCGTCAGCCATATCTCTTCCCTCTCATTTCTGTTTTCGAACCGCTCTCCGCGCTCCTGCAATGCGCCGACAAGACGCCCATTGAGAACGTGGACAGTCACGTGTTGCAGCCTTCTCGTCTCATTTATCCCTCTGCCTTCGCACCTTCATGGCCATCTCACTCATTTCGGCCTCACCGCATCTACCCGGCCCGCACGGGCCGCAGCTCTCGTTCTTCGCACTTTCGCCAGGCGTGCTTCGCTGGGGACTATCATGCCGGAAACCGGCGGGAGAGGCAAGACAAAAAAGGCAGTTCACAGTTGCCAGTTATCGGTTTTCGGTTCTTCTCTGTGGCTCAAAAACAATTGTCAGTCCCTGATTGCTCGTTGAGAACCTCTGCGGCCCTGCGTCTCTGCGTGAGAAACCCTGGATTCCTGCCTTCGCAGGAATGACAAAGAAGAAATCGGCGCGCGGTCCACGCCCTGCGCGTTTGGATCAGTTGCCCTTTGACTTTGTCTCGGGTTTCGAGATTCGTGCTTCGAGTTTTCCGGCGGGAGTCACGCGCACCAGGGACGTTGGCGCGTTGGGTTTCCGCTGAGGATGTTCCTGGCGATGATGGCGTCTTCGCGGACTTGGAAGTCGAACATGCCGGCGCAGATGAAGTCGGCGCCGTTCTCGAAAGCGTATCGGAAGGCGTCCCGGGGATGGATGGCGCCGGCGGCCATCACCTTGTAGGCGATCCAGGGCTTCTTCACGGTCTTCATGAAGTCGATCGTCTTGTCCGGCGTGAGGCACCAGACGTTGTCGTGCTCGGGCTGGCGGTTGGCCGACCAGTAACTGAGACCGTGCAAGGTCTTCATGTAGAAATCCGGATCGACGCCGGCCTTCTCACAGGCGATGGGGACTTCGACCTTGTGCCCGGCGATGCCGGCGAGCACGCCCTGCTTCTTGATCAGTTGCACGGCGTGCGCGAGCAGGTCCACCTTGCCCTCCTCGACGAAGCTGTCGCAGACTCCGCCGTGAATGTAGACGGCGGCGGCGCCCTTATCGACGGCCCGCTTGATGTCGCTCGTGTCGTCCGCGGTCATCTTCGCCTGGGCGATCCACTGGAGCTTGCCGCCCCGCTCGTTCCAGTACCTGGTGATCAATCCGATCACGTGGTCGTCCACTCGCAAGATCGCGGTGTTGATGCCGCACTGCTCACACAGCTCCCACGTCTCGAAGACCTTCTCGTCGGTGAAGTATTGGCGGAGCAGGCCGGAGACGTAGATGAGGTCGCGGCTGTGCGCGAACCCGCTGGTCAGGTTGCCCCCGACGATCAGTCGCGTCACCTTCAGCGTGCCCAGCGTCCCCATCGGCATGTCCCCCGTCGAGCCGGCAGGCGGCGCAATGGTCGCCGACGGTTTCGAGGCCTGTGCCAGCAGCGCCTTCTCCTCCAGGCTCAGGCCCAGCGCCCCCAAGGCCGAGCCGGCCAGCGACGTCTTGAGAAACGCGCGACGATCCAGTTGATTCGACATGCAGCACCTCCGGGTCGGTCTTTCCAGTGCTGTGCAGGTCCAGGACCCACTGCCTGCGACTTCCGTATCCTACCGTCTCTGTCCCCTCACGTCCAGCATCCTCCGACGCAGGGCAGACGGCGTGCAACCATATCCGGTGGCACCACCGATCGCGAGACGAACGTCGTCTGCCCGTTGCGGCATCACACGCTGGACGTCCTACCGGTTCTTGAGAAGTTCGCGGATGGCCTGAAGCTCCAGCAGAATCTGATGCAAGATCGGCTGGTCCGCCCGGCCACCGGGCGCTTCGGTGGTCGGTCGTTGGGCCGTCGCGCTGTCGCGCGCTTTGATTCTCTCCCGGATCGTCTCCCTAACCCCTTCGAGCTGGCGGATGCCCACGAGCCTCAGCTCTGCATGGCCACCTTGTTGTCCCCCGGCGCCGGCGGTCTGGACGTGAATGGTGCCGATATTGAAGGCTCGCTGGATCGGGCCCTGCGCGACATCGATGTTCGTGATCTTGGGGAAGGGGACGGTCACATACCTCTTCCAGAAGACGCCGGCCTGGCCTCGGACCGCATCGTCCTCCACAGCGTAGCTGATGGAGTTATAATAGGCGGGGATCCACAGCAGGACCAGCACCATGACCACCAGCCAGACAAGTAAGAGCAGCCCAAATAGCACGGCGTTGGCCAGAAGCAGCAAGAGAAATACGACCGTGCCGATGGCAAAGACGGTGATCCAGATCACACACCACAGAGTTCTCTGCTCTTTCTCCGGCTGAAGCGTCAACCTGTCCATACTCTTGTCTCCCAATTCACTCACGATCTCCCTGTTTGTCATCCTCGACCCCGCACATCGACACGGCGGGTGAGCAGGCCGTACGTCGTGCCCTGCATGTAGTGCAATGTGTGGAACTTATCGGGAATCCACGCGCCGTCGAAGTATTCCTCCTCGGCACTCGCGTAGACGACCTCGCAAATCAGCAGGTCGTGCGTCGTCACGGTGAACGTTTTGACGATTTGACATTCGAGGTGGCCGCTACACTCGGCAATCAGCGGCGGCTTGACGAGCTTGGCGGGGACGGGCGTCAGGCGGGCCTCTTTGAACTTGTCCACCTTGCGTCCGCTGACCGTGCCAAGCAGGTGCGTCTGTTCGAGCAGCTCCTCGCCGGGCACGTTGATCACCAGCTCGTTGTTGGCGCGGATCAGCTCGTACGTGTAGCGCACGCGATTCATCACCAGCAGGACCAGGCAAGGGTCGGCGGTCTGCACCGGCGTCTGCCAACTGATCGTCATCGCGTTGGCCTTGTCCATGGTCCCTCCGGTGACCAGGACCACGCAGCCGGGCTCGACGAGCCACTTCGCCTGATTCAAAGGCACGCCTCGTTTCATAGGTTCCATCTCCTTTGTGTCCGGCTATTGACCCTGCCGTGCATGTGCATGTTCAGCGAGCGTTCCCTGCGGATATCATACCCGATCGACCGCCTCGTGCCAGCAGCAAGCGAGGCGCCTTCGTCAAGACTGGCGTCATCCCGCGTCGTCGAGGTCTCTCTCCGAGCGCACGGCGACTACCAATGAAAAAGGGCCGGCTCGAGCGGCCGGCCCGTGATCTGCGAAACAACCACTTCCGTTAGAACGTGAACCTCACGTTGAGGCTGGCCCACAGCTCGTCGTCATCGTCGTTGATGGACCTGTCCATCGTGCGCTGGTAATAGAGCGCGGGGGTGAAGAACAGGCCGTGGCCGAAGTTGAAATCGGTGGAGACGCCAAACACGGCGTGGGACCAGTCGTGATCGGGGTTCGTGTACACCGTGTGCCAATCATTGACCGGGCGGGCCGGCGTCGGCGAGAAGCCCTCGTTGTACACGACCTCGGAGTGGAGCTTGACCAGTTGCTCCTTCGACGGGCCGGGGATCAGGCTCGGAAGCGAAAAGCCGTAGTCCAGCATGAAAATGTGCAGCCAGCCGGAGGCATCCGCCAGAGGCAGCTTGGTTGCCGAAGGCCACAGACAGACCGCGGCATACGTCGGGCACAACCCCTTCACCGGCAGGATGTCCGGCCATGACACGATCAGGTGAGCCTCCTGCAAGTTGAGGGATTCACCTGCATTCAGCTCCGGGTAGTCATAGTAGGTCCAGCCGAACCGGAACTGGGTCAGGAACGGCGTTTCCTTGAACAGGCCGTTCTGGTAGTACGCGGTGAAGTCCCATCGCTCCTTGTCCTCGCAGCCGCTCGGGTTGGCGCGATGGCCCGCGACCGCGAACCCGAAGCCCGTGTCGAACAGGCTCAGGTCGGTCACCACGTGCACGGCGCTCTTGTCATCGTAGACATCGAAGCCGCGCCAGAGATATTTGCTGTCCCACGTGACCCCGATCGATCCGTGGAGGTCGCCCTTGAGCCCCAGCAGGTCGCCCTCCCAATCCTGGGCCGCCACCGGCGGGACCAGTGAGAGAATGGCAACCAGGAACGCGATTCGCCTCATTCTGTTGTCTCCTTACAACGTATTGGCACCGGCTGCGAACATCCCCTGTGCAGCGTCGTTCCTGACGGATCCGTGGCACTCTACCAGCGTCCGCTTTTCCTCATTTCCGCCTTCGGCAGTTTCTCCAGGTCCTTCGCGTACTTCTGCATTTCTTGTTCGGGCAACTCATAATCGGTGAGCCGGCCGGACATGAAGGCATCGTAGCCGCTCAGGTCCATCAGGCCGTGGCCGCTGTAGTTGAACAGGATCACCTTCTCTTTGCCTTCGTCGCGTGCCTTCTCCGCCTCTTCGATGGCGCACGCGACCGCGTGGCTGGTCTCCGGGGCACAGATGGCCCCTTCCGTCGCGGCCCAGGTCATAGCTGCCTCATAGCAGCGCTTCTGGTGATAGGCGCGGGGCGTGAACAGACCTTCGACGATGCACTGGCACACGAGCGGCGCCATACCATGATACCGCAGTCCGCCGGCATGAATTGGCGGCGGGATGAAGGCATGACCGAGGGTGTGCATCGCCAGCAGCGGCGTCATGCACGCCGTGTCGCCGTGATCGTAATGGAACGGGGCGCGCGTCATCGTCGGACATGCCGTCGGCTCCACGGGAATGATCTCCATGTTCGCGCCGTTGATCTTATCGGCCGTGAACGGGAAGGCCAGCCCGGCGAAGTTGCTGCCGCCGCCGGCGCAGCCGATGACGATGTCCGGCAGCTTCTCGCCGACCGCCTGCATCTGCTTCTTTGCCTCCAGGCCGATGATTGTCTGATGCAGCAGCACGTGGTTCAGCACGCTGCCCAACGAATAGCGGGTCTGACCCGACGTATCGGTGACGGCGGCCTCGATGGCTTCGCTGATCGCGATGCCCAGGCTGCCGGGGGTGTCGGGCATCTTTTCGAGGATCGCCCGGCCGGCGTTGGTCTCGGTGCTCGGACTGGCGATGCAGTTGGCGCCCCAGACCTGCATCATCAGCTTGCGGAAGGGCTTCTGGTCGAAGCTGATGCGGACCATGAAGACCTTGCACTCGAGCCCGAAGAGCTTGCAGGCGAACGCCAGGGCACTGCCCCACTGGCCCGCGCCGGTCTCGGTGGTCAGCCGCTTGATGCCGAAGGCCTTGTTGTAGTAAGCCTGCGCCACCGCGGTGTTGGGCTTGTGGCTTCCCGGCGGGCTCACGCTCTCGTCCTTGAAGTAAATGCGGGCCGGGGTCTTGAGATAGCGCTCCAGGCGCACTGCCCGCTTCAACGGCGTCGGACGCCACTGGTACAGAACATCGAGCACCTCCTCCGGAATCGTGATCCACCGCTCCGCGCTCACCTCCTGCTCGATGATGTTCATCGGGAACACGGGCGCCAGCATCTCCGGGCCGATCGGCTTGCCGTCGGGCCCCAGCGGCGGAAGCAGCGGCGTCGGCAGGTCGGCCGCGATGTTGTACCATTGGCGAGGGATGTCGCCTTCTCGAAGCAGGATCTTGCGCTCCATTGTCTGTTCTCCAACCAAAGTGTTGTTATCGGGCGAATTTCGCGTACTGAAGCCACGTAAGCACATATATTTCGGCAATTCCCGGCGGCCTGTCAACCGAAAACCATCAAAAACCCCACCCGAGGGTCTCTCCGTCCAAGGCTTCTTCACCACGGAGACGCAAAGGACGCCGAGGTTCCTCCGGCCTTCGCTCCGTGCTCTCCGTGCCTGGGTGGTGTACACTGTCAACTGAGAACCGACAACTGCCAGCTGTCTTTTCTCTTGCCCGCTCCACAGGCGGCCGGCATAATCGCGCCCGTCGTTCCCAACCACCTTTGCAGCGGAGTCCGGCATGAAGAAAAACAATGGGATTACCGCAGCTCTGATCGCCCCCTGCGGCATGAACTGTTGCCTCTGTATCGCCTATGTGAGGGACAGGGACCCCTGCCCCGGCTGCCGACGGGACGACCGCGTCAAACCGATCACCCGATACACCTGCCGAATCAAAACCTGCCGGAAGCTGATCCGCAACAATGCCAAGTACTGCTTCAAATGCGATGAATTCCCCTGCGACCGCCTGACTCACCTGGACAAGCGCTACCGAACCAAGTACGCCATGAGCATGCTTGACAACCTCGCGAGCATTAGCGCCCTCGGTATAAGACGCTTCCTCGCCGCCGAGAAGGAGAAATGGTCCTGTCCCGCCTGCGGCCAGCTCCTCTGCGTCCACAAACCCCAATGCCTCTCCTGCGGCCGCCCCCGGCGCTAGCCCGTCCTTCCCACGCAGAGACACAGGTACGCAGAGGGCAACGGCTTTGTCATTCCTGCGGAAGCAGGAATCCATCCTCTCACCCGGCTGCCGATAACCATCCGCAGACTCCAAACTGAGAACTGGCAACCGTCATTCTCTTTTTCCTCGTCTCTCCCATCCAGATTTGGCATAATTGCCCTCAGCGGACCACTCCTGGCAGAAGTGCGACGGATTAGAGTTGCGGCCGTCCGTGGGTCGGATAGATGTGCTGAGGCCGAAACGAGTTCAACGGCCATGAAGATGCGAAGGCCGAGGAATAAAGGAGATAGGAGAAAGCGGAAATAGGCGAGTGCACCGTTTCCGGTCATCTTTCCGCATGTTCGGCCGGCCGCCAGGACCACGTGTCGGCCTTCACCACCTCGTAGTTGGCGTCGAGTTCCGGCTGCGTCAAAATCAGGGCTACGATTCGGCGCGCCATGTTCATAACCTCGCGTGCCTCGTCAGCTTTGATCGCTCTGCCAAGAACACTCTCTTCCCGGTAGCTCAACCATTTCTTGATGACTTGATGCCCGCCGATGTAGTACTCCCACACGTTCGAGGGGATGTTCCGCCAATAAACGGTATCGTTCAGGTACACGTCACAGGTCTGCTCCCCCAGCAGCCGAATCACATCCTCGGCTGTCGTCCCTCGCGCCACAGCTTCGGCTTCGATGGCCTTGCACTCTCCTGCATCATATGCCCGCTGGGACAACTTGCCTTTGGCAGGCATCACGACGCCACCTTTGCCCGTGTGGCCCCAGCCGACTGTCATGGACAAGTCGATCGGCGCTTGCCCAGTCTTCGTCGTGAGCCCAACGGTCTTTAACAGGGGAGCGAGGTCCCCTACGGTGACCCCGGGGACCTGGGCCTCGGTATCCAGCATCGCTGCGATCCGCTCCCCCAGCGATGCTGATGCTTCCAGAGTCTTGCGGGCAGCGGGCAGCGGAATTCGGGGCCAATCCCGCTGGATACCATCAGCGTTCTCGGCCAGATACGACGGGCTGTATCCAATTGCCAGAGCATGCATCCAGACCAACCTCGCGGTCTTCAGATCGACATCAGAGTCCATAAACCTCAAAGCCGCCAAGTACGCTCGTGCTCGTGCCGCTATGTTTGCCACCGGTCTATCAGGTTCCGGTTTATCCCCTAAAGCGGCGAAGAGCGTCGCCTCGGCCTCCTTTTCAAGCCGAGAGCCGTTCCTGAGGAGGATGGGGAAATGACGTGCGTGCCCGGAAATGCAGT
This sequence comes from Sedimentisphaerales bacterium, assembly GCA_016928975.1. The sequence goes on from JAFGJR010000237.1 coordinate 14,082, forward strand.
CGTAATCACAAACGAGCCGCGAGAAGAAGAAGGGAGGACCTTCCGGCGTCTTGTCGGCCGTGTCTCGCGAGATGAAGAAAGCATTGTCGGGAAAACGCTGACTGAGCAATTGAGGACTGGGGCGGGAAAACAGCGGCTGGATGGCCGGATCCAGGTAGGCTGCTCGAACATCGAACGGTTTGAAAGGATAGTGGACAACGTTCTGCAAATGGTACATCACTTTGCCTTTCAACGCTCTCCGAGACTCCTCGGCACGGAACTCTCCTGATGAGAGCATGAAGCGTGGCTCAACCCGGCGGATTTCGCTGTCCACTACACTGGGGTCCAGATACGCGCGCAGACAATCAAATTCATCAACTTGCGACCGGAAACGGATCAACGAGTTACCGCGGCGCTCGATGGGCCCATTGAATGGCGTCACGGCGCACAGATCTATGAGCTTCGGCCAGCCGTCATAGGCTTCGGTCACATTCTCCGGGCGGAAGGAAAGCCGGTTGTTCTGAGACGGACAGGCCAGTGTATACGTCGCATCAAATCTCTTGGCCTTCAGGCTATCAAGCAACTCCGTGCGTTTATCAATACCCCAGAAGTGGCGAAAGCGAACCGTCGGTTTCTTCTGGCGCGTCGCCTTGCGCACGATGACGCAAACCGCCGTGCCGACTCGGATGCCTTCATGGTTGTAGTCGGTCGAAAAGACCGATGGGTCGGGTCTGCCTTCGGGCGTCAACTTGCCTGTCTCGCGGCTGTCGCCGTTCATACAGTCCAACCATACCTTGTCGAACTCTTTGAGGAGCCGCTCGCGCATAACAACAAAGGAGGGGTCACTCAGGTACGAGAAATTGGAGATGAACGAGATTACTCCTCTGCCGGTCATCTCCGCGATGCGTCGTTCAGCCAAGCGGAGAAATCGCACGTAGAGATCGTCCAGATTGAACTTCTTGATACCCCAGCCGCCGATTTCCGGTGGGTCGTTCAGCCGATAGCGGGTGATGGTATCCTTCTCAGGAATGGGATTTCCGTCCTTGTCATAGCGGATCTTCCGCTTGCCTGTCGGCCTGGTTCCCCGGCGTTTCTTACGCACTTCATAGGCGCCTTTGTACACTTCAACCAGTCCCTCTTCTTCTGCGGGGCTGGTGCCAGCGAAGGCGTTATAGGGTGGATTGCCGAGCACAACCAGTATCTTCTCTTCACGTTTGACTCGCCCGGCCTTGCGACGCTCCTCCTCAAGTTCGGGGTGCGGGATGGGTCGCTGGCCCTTTACCTCCCATCCGGTGAGGGCATTAGTCAGGTACACCCCAACGCGCTCGCCCTTCGCCTGTGACAGCGGTGCACCTTGGGCTTGCAGTGCCAATCCCAATTGGAGATGCGATATGACAAAAGGGGCGGGGAGTATCTCAAAGCCGAACACGCGATTCATCGCTGCCTCTTTCAGGTCTGACGCGACAAGCGCGTCTCCCGCTTTGTCGCGCAGAGTTGCAGCAATTCGACGGAGGACCTCGACCAGATATGCCCCTGTGCCACAACAAGGGTCCAATATGATAACGTTCGGATCGGCCAAGCCATCGGCAAGGTCCAGCTCCTCGCGCAAGACCGCGTCGACACGCGCAACCTGATATCTGACGATCTCCAGCGGAGTGTACCAGACGCCCAACTCCTTCCGGAGTACCGGATCATATGCCTCCAGGAATGGTTCGTAAAAGTATTGGACCGCGTGCTCCTCCTCGAAACATCTGAAGAACTCGCCTCGGGCAACACGGTTCAGCACACCAGCAGCCCAGTCCAGCAGTTCCACCAAACTCAACTGGCCAAGTTGGTTGGGTTCAGCGACCTGGCGGTACAGTGTGCGGATGAATGGCACATGCAGGGACCACTCGGCCGTCCGCCAGTCAAATCGGGCATTGGTGCTCGGGTTGGTCTTGTGCCAACTCACCCACGCTGAGAAGACACCGTAGAAAAGAGTCTGGACCAGGGTTGATCGGAAGAAGTGCTCGCCCCTATCACCGGTAAACTTCATACCCAGCGCCTCTTCGAGGGCGGACCGGATTACCTGTAGGGCCGGCAACTGCTTCTGCTGCTCGACACGGAAAAGACCATCACGAGCGTAAGAGGCCAGAAACCATGCGACCAGTTTGGGGCTCAGCAACGACGCGTTGTGCAGACATGCTCGCTTGATGAACTCCACGAATTGTTCACCCTTTTGCTGGGCGGTTGCGCGGGGATGCGTCACCTTATTGTGCCAGAAATCCCTTTCATCATCCGCAAGCGAGAACGACTCCCGTTCTACGGGATGCGCATTAGTGGCTCGCTCGACGATCAGGAAATCACGCAGGTTGGTTACAATGACGATGCCATACAGATCGAGGTACTTGGCTACCTGCGCGCTGGCTGCGACGACCTTCACTTCCTTCTTCGCTGATTTTGCCTCTATTGCGCCGCGAGATGGAGGAAGACCGGGTCGCGGATTTGCCTCGCTCTTGCGTCCGGACTGATCGGCTGTGAAGAGTCCCCCATCGGGGTTGTCTGCCCCCTGATCCTTCAGGTTCATGACGCAAAGGACTTTGGGCCTCAGTGTCTTGCCCACGGCGTTGAATAGATTCGCCAGAGCGGGATAGTACGACGTCTCAGGTGAGTTTGCCTGTGTTGACCAAATGTCCCTTAGCTGGGACAGATAGGCCTCCGCAATCCCTATGGCCTGATTGGCCGTCATCGGGCCAACACTCGCGTCCTGCTTCGCCATGGTGGAAATTCCTTAAACGTACGAATGAGTGAAAGTGCACGCCATCTTACCCGGCTTACCACAAATGTCAAATCGCCCTTGTGGTTTCGGGTCAACTGGAGTTCAAGTCAGGTACTCTCGGCAGTGGCTCACCGTAAGTGTCAGCCTGGCAAAGGGTTAGCCGGAAGAGTGCGGGCGACATGATTGTAGATGTGGGATTGCGGATTGAGGCGGAGGCGGGGGCATCATGGACTGTGGCTGGGAGAAATCAGCCGAGATAGCAATCTGAGACCCTGAGTTTTCAGAAGCTCCAATCCGACCCGCAAATCCGAAGTACCAAGCACAGAATCCGAAACAAATCCCCAATACGAAACCCCAATGACAGAAGCGCCGGCGCTGGCGGATTGCATGGACCTGCCCTGAGCCAACACCCTCGGCGTCTACGCCCTCCAGTACGTAGCTCAGTGGAATGAATGATCGGTAGGGGCGAATAATGCCCGTACGGGGGCGCTTAGAAGACGACGGCGGCGTAGCCTACGCTGTCTCTACTGGTGGAGGACATCTTTTTTTGCATGACTTCGTTGCTGTTGGTGTAGGCCAGGAGGTGGCCGGCGGGGACGCCGAGCTTGCGGGCGGCGGCGATGGCGGCGACGGCGGCGCCGGGGCCGCAGGCGTTGGCCTTCTCGATGGCGCCGGCGAGCAGGCGCTCGGGTTGCATCGAGGTCGCCAGGTCGATGAACTGGCGGTCGTTGACGTTGGCGGCCCATTGCAGGCCGTCCGGGCCTTTGCCCATCGGAGTAAAGCTGTAACGGGGTCCATAATGGGTCAAATCCGTCGAGCCGATGTGGACCACGGTGCGCCCTGACCCGGATGCGACTTCCGCGGCAGTCTCGCCCAGCGCGAGGGCCGTGTCCGCCGGCGGCACAATGATCGGCACGATCTTCGCCTTGGGGAACAGATGCTGCACGAAGGGGACCTGGACCTCGATGCTGTGCTCGTACTCATGGGCGCCGCCGTTGGCGGTGACGACGCCTCTGGCCAGCAGCTCGCTGCGAAGGGCGTCGTCGATGGCCACGATCCCCAGGGGCGTCTGCCAGGAGTCGTTGTCGTCCACCGCCGGGCGCGGGCCGAAGTAGCTGTGGGCGGTGCCGAAGATGACGAACGTATCGACCGCTTCCTGCCGCTTGCGGACGGCGGCAAAGACCATCGCGGCCAGCTCGCCGCTGAAGGTCCAGCCGGCGTGCGGCACGATCCCCGCCACGATCTGCTTGGGCAACGGCTCCACCACGGGACGCGCCGCCAGACACTCCTGAATCTCCTCGAGACAACCCTCTCGCCCGGCGGGGTAGAACTGACCTGCAACAACCGGCATTCTGGTCCGCATATCCGTCCCCTGTTCCTTGCCTTCCCGGCCCGGAGCCGGTATGATTCTCGTGCCCGGCTACCGACCCTATTGTACTTCACGAGGCAGGAAAGACAATGGCAACTGAGAAAAGCCCGCAAGTCGCTGTGGTCATGGGTTCCGACAGCGACCTGAACGTGATGGAGAGCTGCATCGAGCAGTTGCGCGAGTTCGGCGTGGCGGCGGAGGTGCGGATCATCTCCGCTCATCGCACGCCGCGGATCGCCGCCGAGTTTGCCGAGACCGCCGAGCGTCGCGGCCTCCAGGTGATCATCGCCGCCGCCGGCATGGCCGCCCACTTGGCCGGCGCGATGGCCGCATCGAGCCTCCTGCCTGTGATCGGCGTCCCGCTGGCCGCCGAGGGCGGGATCGGTGGACTCGACGCCCTCTTGAGCACCGTACAGATGCCCCCGGGCGTTCCCGTCGCGACAGTCGCCATCGGCAAGCCCGGCGCCAGGAACGCCGCGATCTTAGCCGTCCAGATCCTGGCACGCAGCGACCCCGCCCTTCGCGAAAAGCTGGTCGCGTTCAAGAGCAAGCAAGCCGAAGCCGTCCAACAGAAGGACGCCGCCCTGCGCCGAGAGGTGAAACCGGCGAACTGACAACCAGGCACCAGATGGAAGGCTCGCAACTCCGATTGTGGCGGGCGTTGACGATTTGCCGGCCGTGATTTACGATCAGTGAATTGAAGCCGATGCTCCTGGCGGGGCCTGGTCTTCTGGGCGTATCTGTCGCTCGGATGAGGCCAGAGAACAAGTTGAAATCGTCAAGCGAAAATCAGAAATGATGAGCGATAACTCTATGGCGCCGAATGAGCCTGCCGTCACGGTCGGATGCGGGACGGATGTGACCATCGCAACCTTCAACGAGCTGTCCATCGTCGATGAACAGCAGATCCGCAAGATCGAGGCCGAGCTGCTGGCCATCCTCGCCGACGATGGCGACAAGCGGCTCATTCTCGACTTCCAGAACGTAGAGTTCATGTCGTCGGCTTTTCTGGGCCTGCTGGTGAAGGTGCACAAGCGTGTCGTCGAGGCAGGCGGCCGGCTCCAGCTCTACAACCTCGATCCCAGAATCCGCAAGGTGTTCGAGATCACGAGGCTGGCGAAGATCTTCGAGATCGTCGACGCGGAGTAGTCACCACAGTTTCTGCTGATCGACGTTGTCCGCCGGCTGTTTCCTGCGAGAGGGCTTGTTTACCTCCACGATGTCGAAGGCGGCTCTGGGACAGGCGGCCTTGGGACAGTGCCCGGTCCAGCAGTAGAGGCACAGCCGCTCGCGGGCCAGGCCGATGGCCTTGACCATGTCGTCCACCGTCTGGTAGCGCAGTGTCGTGACGCCCAGGTCGCGGGCGATCCAATCCACCATTTTCGCGTGTTTTTGGGAGGTGGGGTCGATGTATGCCGATACATCGGTCATGTCGTGACCTTCGAGCGCGCAGATGGCCCTGCGGGCGGCCAGCTCGCCAATCGACCGCGTGGACAGGTTGAAGATGCAGGGGAACATCAGCGGCGGGCAGGCGGGCCTGACGTGGATTTCCCGGGCGCCGCCGTCCCAGAGTTTCTTGATCGTGAAATTCTTCAGTTGGGTGCCGCGGACGATGGAGTCCTCGCAGATGACGATACTGTTGCCCTCGATGACCTCGCGGATGGGAATGAGCTTCATCTTGGCGATCAGGTCGCGGGTGTGCTGCGAGGGGGGCGTGTAGCTTCGCCCGTAGCCGGGGGTGTACTTGACGAGCGGCCGGCGGAACGGCTTGCCCGATTCCATCGCGTAGCCCAGCCCGTGAGCGATCCCGGAGTCCGGCACGCCGGTGACCAGGTCCACGTGAATGTCCTTGTCGCGCTGGGCCAGGTAGCGGCCGGAGCGCTCGCGAACGATCTCCACGTTGGTCCCCTCGTAGTCGGAGGCGGGAAAGCCGGTGTAGATCCACAGGAACGCGCAGAGCTGGCTGACCCGGCCCCGGCCGGGCCGCTGCTGCACGAGCCCGTCCTCATTGATCAGGACGACCTCGCCAGGATCGAGATACTTGACGACCTCGTAGCCCAGGTTCGGGAAGGCGCAGCTCTCCGTGGTCACGGCCCAGCCGTCCTTGCCCTTGCCGACCACCAGGGGCGTGTAACCGAAGCGGTCGCGGGCGGCATAGACGCCCGTGCGGTTCAGAAGCAACAGTGAGCACGAGCCCTCGATCGCGTCGAACATTCTCTCGATGCCGTCCACGAGGTCGGTGCCCTGACAGATGAGCTTGGCGATCAGCTCGGTCGTATTCACAGTCTTGCGGCTGATCTCACTGAAGGCGATGCCTTTCTTGAGGAGCCTTGCCGCCAGGTCCTCTTCATTTTCGAGGATTCCATTGGTGGCGATACAGAACGGCCCGAATCGCGAGTTTTGATAGATGGGCTGCTCCTCCAGGGCACTGACCACGCCGATGCCCTTATTGCCCTCCATGCGCTTGTAGCTGTCAAAGAACTTGGACTTGAACTGGCCCTGGCGGACATCGTGGATGTGGCGTGTGAATTCGCGGCCGAGCACCGCGAGCCCGCCGAACTCCGTGCCCAAATGGGAATGGTAGTCCGTCCCGTACAACAGAGTGTCCGCACAATCGCCTCTCGACACGATGCCAAAGATCCCGCTCATGTGTTGCCTCCCACAGAGATGCCCGATTCCATGCGGCCAGATCACTCCTTCACCGATGTTTTCCAAGGGTGCGCTACAATATACCCGAACGCCCGGAGGAACGCAACTTCTTCCGCGCGGCTGATAGTCAGCCTCTGTCACATGATGGAGCAGGCAAAGCAGGCAGGTGACTGCCGGCCACCGCCGGATCCTCAGTTGCTTTCCGTCGAAGGGACAGTACACTAAGGCGCGGACTCTGAGACCAGGGCAGCGTGCAATACGGCGAAGGGTCGTGGTCGGCAGTTCTCCAGTCTGCGCACGACACGTCAAATGCCGTTGACGGCGAGCAGGGCGGGTTCCCGCGTCGCGCGAAGCTGATTTGGTGGTGGATGGGACATGAAGCGCGTTGGCGACTACGAGATGGTGGAGAAGATTGGCGCCGGGGGCATGGGGGAGGTCTGGCGCGGCGAGAACGTGCACACGAAGCTGCGCTGCGCGGTCAAGCTCTTGCCGCAGGAGGCGACGCAAGACAAGAACTTCGTCGCGCGGTTCTTCGATGAAGGCCGGGTGATGGCGGAGCTGGACCACCCCCGGATCGTCCGCGTGCACCACGTCGGATATGACGAGACACTTGCTCAGTATTTCCTCGTGATGGACTATGTCGAGGGACCGCAGGGCACACCACAATCGCTGCAAAGCGCCCTCGAGCAGAGCCCGGAGAGCCGGCTGCCGGCAACCCAGGTGCGTCGATGGGCGATGCAGACTGCCGAAGGGCTGGCGTATGCCCACGGCCGCGGGGTGGTGCATCGCGACATCAAGCCGGCGAACATCCTGATCGACAAGGAGGGCAACGCGCGAATCACGGACTACGGCCTGGTCAAAGCGGTCGGCCAGGAATTCGTGATGAGCCAGATTCATCAGAGCATCCAACAAACGATGAGTGGGACGCTCTCGGACACGCCGACGCTACGACCTGCCCCCCAGCGTGGCGGCAAGGTGGAGGCGACTCTCAGCGACCAGGAAACCATCGCCAGAGAGGAGGGTGGATCGAGCCACCGAAGCTCCGCGGAGAGTCTGCTGGGCACGTACGACTACATGAGTCCGGAGCAGCGAGGCGAGCTGCACGGCGTCGAGGTCGGGCCCGCCAGCGACATCTACTCGTTTGGCGTGATGTCGTATCGCATCCTGACCGGCCGGCGGCCCACCGGCCGGGCGAAGCGCGCTTCGCAGATCGTTCGCGGCCTGCCGAAACGCTGGGATGTGATCACCGATCGCTGCCTGGAGCATCAGCCGTCGGACCGCTATCCGGATGGCCGAGCGCTGCTTGCCGCGATCCAAGAGGTGGGGCAAGGCGGCGGAGCGGCTCGTGGTCTTGCGAAGGCAGCCGTTTTCGTGGTCGTCCTGGCAGCCATCGTGGCCGCCGGGCATGAGGTCTGGACCTGGTACCAGGGTCGGCGCCCCGAAGCGCGACAGACGAATCGGCCTGTGGACGAGCCAGGAGCGCAGCGCCAAGCGGAGATCGCGGCCTTGTTCAAGCAGGCAAAGCGACAGTATGAATCCGGCGAATATGCTCAGGCTCTGGTCACACTGGGTCGCCTGGAGGCGTTGACCCCGCCCGATGCAAACAGCGCCTCGTTGCGAGTGCAGATCGAGCAGGCGATGCGCGTTCCGCCGAACAAGCCTATCCAGCAGGAGGAGCCGGTCCTGGTCGCCGAATCGGGGACGATCCGGATCACGGCCGCCTCGACCCTTCCGGGGGACGACTACCTGGCGAGGCAGAGGGCACAAGTGCGTATCGACGGCGGCGTGTGGCGGGAGGTGAGCCTGCCGCACATCGAGCAAGGTCTGTCGTGCGAGAGCCATACGGTGGAGCTGAGACTTTCCGGCTACCAGCCAGTCCAGGCAAAGCAGGTGACCGTGCGCGACGGGCAGCAATCGCCCATCGAATTCGGCCTGGCGCCGATGCCTGGCAGTGCGACCATCGCGTGCAACGTGAGCGGAGCAGAGGTGTTCGACGGTACCGGACGCAGACTCGGTGCGGCGGGTGAGAGGCTTACGTTGGCTGCCTTCACGTCGCACGAGCTGAAGGTCAAAGCGCCGCGGCATAGGGATGCCAGCGTGACGGTACGGATCGACCGGCCGGGAATGGATGCCGGCTCGCAGCGAGTGACGCTGGAGGAAATCCGGAGCGTTGTCGTCGGTGGACCCTGGACGGTTGCCGATGTGGACATGGCGTTTGTGTACGTGCAGCCGGGCAGCATCCGGGTGGCCGACAGCGGCAGGGGCAGTCCCGCCCGCACTGTACAGGCCGATCGCGGGTACTGGATCGGCGCCCGCGAGGTCACCAACGCGCAGTACCAGCGGTTTGTCCGAGAGACCGGGTACGACGGCAGGCGGGAGGGGGGCTCCGAGTACCTGCGCCATCAAAGGGATCGAAGCCGGACTGCCTTTGCCGAGGATCGGCATCCGGTCATCTACGTGAGCTGGGACAACGCGGCGGCCTTCTGTCGCTGGTTGACCGAGCGAGAGCGGGCCGCGGGCCGTCTCCCGCAGGGATACCTGTATGCGCTGCCGACGGAGGCGGAATGGGAATATGCGGCCCGTGGCGGCAGGAACAGCCGGCAGTTCCAATACGCCGGCGGGAATGCCCCGGATGCCGTCGCCTGGTACGCCGGCAACAGCGGCGGTGTCACCCAGGCGACGGGCAGAAAGGCGGCCAATGAAATCGGCATTTTCGACATGTCCGGCAACGTCAGCGAATGGTGTCATGACTGGTATACGCCGGACGACAGTGGTCAGGACCCACCCGGATCCTCAGCCACTCCCGGCTGCGTCGTTCGCGGCGGCTCCTGGCAGGACCCGCCCGACCAATGCCGCTGCTCGGCGCGGACCGCCGCCGATCCGGGCTCGGCGCACGTGGCGCGCGGATTCCGCGTCGTGCTGGTGACGCAGGACAGAGCGCCCCGGACGGTGCCGCGCATCGCCCCCGCGCCGCAACCGCAACGCAAGAAAGAGAACCGCAAGCCCGGGGGCAGACTGATTCCTATTCCATGATGGCGATCTGATGTAGTGCCACGATATCAGCACGGTCGCGTCGTCGCTGGATTTGACCGACCTGGAGGCGGCCGAGTGAGTCAGAGCCATTCTTGTAGAGTATCGCGCCGAAGGAATCGACCCGGTCTGACCGGCATCCGTGGAGTGACGCAGGTACGCTCCACGATCGTGCGAAGGGATGATGTGGCGTCACAGCCTCCTCTGTGAGTTCTTGCTTGCGTGCCCCGAGAGTGTACGAGATACTACTCGCCAGATACACACCTTTGTGAAGCTACGACGAGTGGACGGCCCCTCGCGGACCGGCCCAATGCGGTTAGGCCATGGTTTGGACGCGTTGAGAGATCGTGGGAGGTCGCACATGGGCGATGCCCTTTCGCGTGGCCCGTGCAGGCGACCTTACATCGAATGCACACTGTATCAGAAAGGGGAAGACCGATGAGAAAAAGGCGAATGAGAGCGGCGCGGACGGTCCGCCTGAGGAACCCTCTGGTTCTGCTGGGGATGAATCTGTGTCTCCTCCTCGGCGGCATCGGGTGTAGCGCGGGGCCCATGGATATCTCCGAGCGCAGCTACCTGGGGGCCTGCAACGGGGACAGTCGGGTCTATTATCGTGTGACGATCACCGGAAAGACGAAGTTCGGGGTGTCCGAGTTTCGGCAGGGCTGGTTCCCGGCCGACGCCGTTGATGCGCTCTTCGGCGACGTGTCGGCCGAGGCCGCAAAAGAGCGGACGGTCCGGGACGAGCTTCGCAGTCAGATCGATGAGGCGATGTTGTTGGCGAGCAAGAACTACCTGGCCCGGGCAGTCGACCCCTGTACCACCCCCGAAGAGTTGCAGAAAGCCCTCGATGCGGTCCGTCGTGTCCGCCTGACCGCGAGAGACTCGGCAGAGGGCCTGGATGGGGCCGTGGTCATGGAATACCAGCCCAACAGAGACCTGGTCATCCGTCACAGTGACGAGAAACTGGTGCTGGTGTTGTCTTCGAATCCGGACGAGATCATCAACCAGTTGGCACAACTGTCCGAGAGTGCCAAGACCGAGGAGACGATCAACAAGTTCGTCCAGGTCCTGGCCTTCCGGGAGCGTCAGGACCGGGAGAAGGAAACCCAGGAAAGGATTGCCGCCAGTGCCAAGCTCGATGTGCTGGCCGCGGACAACGGCGGTTTCGATCAGGTGGTTTCCGGACGAATCGGGGAACTGGCGTCCGCGATCGACGGTGGGGAATCCGAGCGGGACAAACTCCTGGGGCAGGTCAATGGCTTGGTCAACATGCTCAGAGCCATCGACGGAAATCGGGGAGAATGACGATGACAGCGAACTATAGGTACCTCACGGGTGCTCTGCTGCTCCTTTCAGCAGGGTGTACTGCCACATCCCATCTCACTGTGAAAGTGGACGTCTATGCCGATGACCCTCTGGTGGCGTCTCTGGCGAATCCGGACCGCCTCGCGGCGATCCAGTTGGCCATTGAGAAAGCAGGCCCTCTGGCCTCGGAGATTGCTCGGACACGAAAGGAGCTGATGAGCCAATACGTGCACCTGTATCAAAGCTATCTCCGGCTGCTTCACACGATCGACTCGCGCGTAGGAGCGGACCTGGAGGGAGCCGTCGCAGAAATGGCGGAGCCACAGGGGCTCTATGACGCGGAACTCGACAAGCGGGTGGGCACGGTCACGAAGCGAAGCGAGGAGGCCCTCAATGCCCTCAGCTCCTTCATTCCCATTGCTTCCAGCTTTCGCGAAGGCAAAGCCGACTTCAGCCTGTCGGACTTCTTCGGCGCCTGGAAGAAGCTCAGAGAAGCGCAGGCTGACTTGCAGGCGGCCATGGAAAAGGTGACGGAACGCAACCTGGGAACGACGTTTGAGAAGATCGCCGACTCGATCGCGCAGAAGGTCCCGGCCGGAGTGAATGCTGCCGTGGCGAAAGTGATAGCGGCCGCATTGCCCGAGGACTCTCAGAAGGAGTTCCAAAAACAGATTACTGACTTTGATGCTCAACTGGGGAAGCTGGATGCGCTGGCGAAAAGGATCACCGCCCAAAGCGACCGGGCGATGGCTCAACTGACGGAAAGCAGCCAGTTGATCGAGAGAGCCGCTGAATCGAGCGACCCGGGTCTGATCGGCAAGGGGATCAAGGATGCCATGGACGCGGCCCATGCCGTATCGGCCGGCCCAGGCCCGAACCTGACCCCGCAAGCCCAGGCGGTCATTGGACAGATTGGCTCTTCCTGGGATTTCATGAACACCCAGATTGATCGCCTGCAGGACCCCGCCGACCCGGCTTGGCGATTCCTGTCCAAACCCGAGAATCAGACGAGGTGGCAGACCTACTACGCGGAAACTGGATTCTCTGCCGAAGGCAAGACCGATGTCGTCTTTGTGCGCGATCGGCTGGGCCATTTTCGTCTTCAGCGGGGAAAGAACAATCCGGCTGCTCTGATCCAGGGACAGTTCAAGATCACGGGGGCCATCGCCTCGGGCCTGGTCGATGTCCTTGCCGCAACGGCAGGAGCGGCAGGCATTCCCGGCGTAGCCACCGGCATTCCGAAGATCATCCCTCCGTCCGGCATACCGCCCGAACAGAAAGAGCCACAGAAGCAAGAGGCGACCGCTTCCGGAGTGGACACCTCCCGTGACGCCAGGAAGCAACAGCGCATCGAATCCTCCGCCAGGCTGCGCCGTCAGTTGCTGCTAAGGCTGGAGGAGATGCAGAAGGAGATGGATGAAGTGCCTGCCGGCGAAGAGTTGCCGCGTGAATTGCTTGAGAATCTGCGTTCGACCCTGAGAGGTTTCCAGGAGCTTATCCAATCCACGAGACAGGAGGACGCCTAATGCCATTTCAAGTTGGAGACCGGGTAGCGCTAAGAAAGAGTGGAGCGGCGCCTGCCGGTTCGTGCGGCCAGATCACCAGAGATTACGGTGATGGGCACTATGACGTAGAGGTGACCCAGACGCCGCCGCCGGAGTGCAAGCAGTTGGATGTCCCGGTGGACGCGATCTATGTGCAGGTCGTGCCCTGCGGGTGCCCATAGACGGCGGATGGGTTTCATGCCGTCGGATCAGGTCCCGCATGCTCTTCGCCCCGAGGACAAGAAGACGCTGGTCAGGTGAGCTGTGTGGCAAGCGGGGGTGTTATTCGCGATACAGGAGGTACTTGGCGCGCGACTGTTGGAAGGTCTTGCACCGGGCCTGCCAGTGGGTTCGTAAGGCTCCGAGCGAGGAGCCGGCCGTGATGGCCTGGCGGATGGCGTCGGTGCCGCAGAGACGGTCGAAATGGTCGGGGCGCCACTCGAATTCGTCCCTGTGCAGGCGATAGATCGCGTTGACGATCTGGACGCCCGTCCAGAAGGGCTCAATCTTGTCACGATCGGTGACGGTGATCTTCACGGCCTGGCACAACTGGTCCTTGTGCTTGGAGGCGGTGGGCGTGAAGGTGGTCGTCGCGAAGGTGACGCCCGGCAGGTGCAGGTCGTTCAACGAGTCACAGAGCTTCTTTGCATTCAGCCACGGGGCGCCGAACCGGCGAAAGGGCGTCGCCGTGCCGCGACCCTCGGACACGTTGGTGCCCTCCAGCAGGCACAGGCCCGGGTAGACGGTCGCGGTCTCCAGGTCCGGCATGTTCGGCGACGGCTTGATGAAGCTCAGGCCCGTCTGGTCGTACCACATGCCGCGTTGCCAGCCGGTCATGGGCACGACGACCAGGTCCGCTCTCACGCCGTTGGCCAGCCAGCCCTCACCATCGATCATCCTCGCCAACTCCCCGACCGTCATGCCGTATCGCGCGGGGATTGGGTACAGGCCGACGAAGCTGGCGAACTTCGCGTCGAGGACTTCGCCTTCAATTTGTGTGCCGTTGATGGGATCGGGCCGGTCGAGGACGACAAACCGCTTGCCCGCCTCGGCCGCCGCTTCCATCGCCAAGGACATCGTGTAGAGGTACGTGTAGAATCGCGCCCCCACATCCTGAATGTCGAAGACAAGGATATCGACATTCGCCAGCATGGCGGGCGTGGGCTTGTTCGTCTGGCCGTACAGACTGTAGACAGGCAAGCCGGAGACAGGATCGGTTTGGCTGTCCACGCTGGCCCCCGCCTCCTCCGTTCCTCGCACGCCGTGTTCCGGGCTGAACAACGCGACCACGCGGACGCCGTCCATCGCCGAAAGGACATCTACAATATGCCTACGTTGACTATTATAAGACGTATGGTTGGCGATGATGCCGACGCGCTTGCCTTTGAACAGGTCCTTCGATTCGCCAACGTTGTCCAGTCCGGTCCGCATCGCCGCCGAGCAGCAGCCGGCCAACCAGCCCCATATCAGAAGAACTATGGGGAGCCGCAACTGTCTGGATCGCGAGGGCACAATGCACTCCAATCACGCGTCAGCGCACGCTCTGCGGATCTCGTCCACAAACTCACGGAATTGGCCCAGCTTGGTCTTTGCCAAGCCATAGACGATCTGAGGTTCGATCTGCTCGTACCGGTGGACAATGAAGCTGCAAAAGCGCACCATCTCGGCGTACCGGTCGGCGTCTCTCAGAATGGCGATTTCCTGCAGCCGCTGGAAGTTCTGTGCGGCCGTGTCGGCGGGCGACAGTCGTCTGGCAGCCAGAAGGCGTTCCGCGACGTCGATCGTGCTCTCCGCGGCGAGCTGCAGCGCCCGTTCCACGGCCCGTCGAAGCATGGAATCTCGCGAGAACTCGGCCACCTCTCCCAGAGGCCAGCTCTCCAAGTCAGCCAGGGTTTGCTCCAGGAAACGGAGCTTGCTCTCTACAACGCCGTTGATGGGCATGGACGCCCCCTGTAGGCGAGTTGTCTGGCACGCCATGCCATGAGGTCCTCGTACTCCGCACGGGTCCAGACGCAGAACTCGACGAAGTCCTCTTCGCGGTCGGGTCGAACAAAGAGGACACGTCCTTTCAACGCCTCGTGGCGAAGGACGGTTCCCGCCGTGTTGAGCACCGTCAGATCGCACGGGACGCCCAATGCCTCCTCCACTTTGCCGACGATTTCCATGAGCCGGTCGATGCTCTGGCCACTTGCGCCGGCCAACGACACGCCGACATCCAGATCAGATCCCGCACGCACGATGCCGTTACGGGCCGAGCCGAAGACGACGGCATAGTCGATGGACTCGATGCCGGCGAGGATAGAGGCAAGGCGCTGCAAATCAACCGGTCTGTCCTCCGTCGCCACGGATGGAGTCCTCGTCGGGTGCTTGCGCAGTTCACCTTTCACGCCGGTATCTCCACGTATTTGAATCGATTACAGGACTGTTTGGACTATAGGCGGTCAGCGAGAGGATGTCAAGCCGGCGCCGCATGCCGGGGCTGAGGAGGCACACCGCCGCACGGTTGCCGGGCGAATCCGATTTGCAGGCGAACCGACGTTTGGGGGATTCGTAAAAATAGGGAAAATCCTCTTGCACTTCTGCGGGGGATAAGGTATCTTATTCGTTTTCCTCGCTTCTGGTGATGGAGGGGGGTGCCAAGAACCTGCCAGTCACCTGAAATCTGCGGTGATCTTCAGAGCGCTGGAGACTCACTAACCGATAAGCGAGTACGGCCTACTGCCGGGCTGGCGACGCACCCGGCACAGGGAAGAAGTGTTGTCTTTGAACGACCGTTTTGACGAAACATGGGAAAAATCGGCAAGATTCGAAACATCGGAATATCGGCGCACATCGACTCGGGCAAGACGACCCTGAGCGAGCGCATTCTGTACTATTGCGGGCGGATTCACCGCATGCAGGAGGTCCATAACGGCAACGGCGAGGGCGGAGCGACCATGGACTTCATGGACCTGGAGCGCGAGCGCGGCATCACGATCAAGTCGGCCGCCACGCAGGTCGCCTGGCGGGACAATCACATCAACCTGATCGACACGCCCGGCCACGTGGATTTCACGGTCGAGGTCGAGCGGTCGCTGCGCGTGCTCGACGGGGCGATCATGATCCTATGCGCCGTGGGCGGCGTGCAGAGCCAGTCGTTCACGGTCGATCAGCAGATGAAGCGCTACCGCGTGCCGCGAATCGCCTTCATCAACAAGATGGATCGCACCGGCGCCGACCCGGAGCGGGTCCGCCGTGATATTCGCGAGAAGCTCGGCCTCAACGCCGTAGCGATTCAGTGGAACATGGGCATCGCCGAGGGCTTCCACGGCGTGATCGATCTGGTCACGATGGAAGCAGTCACATTCGAGGGCGACGATGGGGAGCAAGTCGTACGCGGTCCGATCCCGGCAGCGTACGAAGCCGCAGCGCAGAAGGCCAGGCACGAGATGCTCGACGCCCTCAGTATGTTCAATGATGAGATGACGGAGTTGCTCCTCGAAGAGCGGCCCGTCAGCGCGGAGATGATCCGCCGGACTATCCGCGAGGCCACGATCAATCGCGAGATCGTGCCGGTGATGATGGGTTCGGCGTTCAAGAACAAGGGCGTGCAGCCTCTGCTCGACGCGGTCTGCGACTACCTGCCCAGCCCGCTGGATCGTTCCTACTTCGCACGCGATCACAACAACGCCGGTACCGAGACGCCTCTGGAGAGCGACCCGGACGCGCCGCTGGTGGCGATGGTCTACAAGATCACCGACGAGCCGTTCGGCCAGTTGAGCTACGTTCGCATCTACCAGGGCACGCTCGCCAAAGGCGGCCAGTACCGCAACGCGCGCACGAATCGCACGCTTCGCGTCGGGCGGATCGTCCGCATGCACGCCAACGACCGCGCGGATATCACCAGCGCCGGTCCCGGCGACATCGTCGCGCTGCTGGCCGTGGAGTGCGCCAACGGCGACACGCTCTGCGGCGAGGGGATCAACTACTCGCTCGAAAGCATCTTCGTGGCCGATCCGGTCATCAGCCTGTCCGTCATCCCCGCCAGCAACGCCGACCAGGAACGCATGGCCAAGGCGCTCAGCCGGTTCATGAAGGAGGACCCGACCTTTCGCGTCTCCACCGATGCGGAGACAGGCGAGACCCTCATCGCCGGCATGGGCGAGCTGCACCTGGACATCTACATCGAGCGGATGCGCCGCGAGTACCGGGCCAACGTCACCATCGGAGCGCCGAGCGTCAGCTACCGCGAGGCGCCGACCGCCGAGGCCACGTTCGACTATCGTCACAAGAAGCAGACCGGCGGCGCGGGCCAGTTCGCCCATGTGATCGGCCGGCTGATCCCGCTCGTGGCGAACAGCGACTCAACGTATGAGTTTGAGGACAACGTCAAGAACGGCCGCATCCCCAACGAGTACATCCCCGCCGTCAACAAGGGATTCCAGGCCGCGATGAAGAAAGGCCCGATCGCAGGCTACCAGGTCGTCGGGTGCAGGATGTGTCTCGACGACGGCACGTACCACCCGGTCGATTCGAGCGAGATGGCCTTCCGCATCGCCGGCCGCGACGCCTTCAACGAGGCGTTCCGAAGGGCCAGGCCGTGCCTGATGGAGCCGGTCATGAAGGTCGAAGTGGAAACCCCCAGCGAGTTCCAGGGCGCGATCGTCGGCGACCTCAACAGCCGTCGCGGGATCATCCACGAGACCGAGACCCGCAACATGTGCACGGTGGTGCGTGCGGAGGTCCCGTTGGCCAACATGTTTGGCTACGCCACGATCGTTCGCGGCCTGAGCAAGGGCATGGCCACCTTCACGATGGAAATGTCCCACTACGCCCGCGTCCCCACAAGACTCGCCGAGGAAATCATCGCCCGCCGCCGAGATAAGCAAATCGCACGAAAGTAGCCACAGACAACACAAGTCCGATCTCCTTTCTGCCGAGATTGAGGTTGGCGCGCGCCCGGGCAAGATGGTACAATCGCATTGATAAACAGCACCCGAAACTCGAGGACCGCACATGAAGCGACTGGGTCCCTCGGGCAAATGGAACGAGCATTCGGGGGCGTTGGAGGCAGGGATCGAAGCCCAAATCCGCTGTGTGGCCCGATGAATGGAGGAAAGACCCATGTCCACGAACACACGCAGATCACGACACTTGCTTCGCACGTCTTGCTGCACGACTCTCGCAAGCGCGCTGATTCTCGCTTCCCTCGCGCGCGCCGACGACCCGAACAGTGCCTCGGGTGTAAGCGTCAACCAGACGACTTGCGCGACCATGGGCGACCCCATCTCCGCGAACAGCGGGGCGTACCACTTCTCGCTGCCGCTGATGAACCTGGGGGGGCCGATGCCGCTGCGCTTCGGCCTCAGTTACCGTATGGATCAGTATAGCTCCCCCGGCATGCTGAGCCGCTTCCAGAGCAATCTTCACCTGCAACTGGAGCGAATGGAGCACAGAACCACGAAGCAACCCGTCGTGGAGGTGACGT
This sequence comes from Sedimentisphaerales bacterium, assembly GCA_016928975.1. Next base: position 32,186 of record JAFGJR010000237.1, read on the forward strand.
TGTGCAATGGGGTAACGCCCCAATTCACGTACGACGCCGACAGCAACGAGTGGAACCTGGACCCCGCGTCGCCGGTGCGGTACGTCCTGAAGGAGACGGGGGCCGACTACAATCACGGCTACTACTACCTGATGGATCCGGTGCGAGAGATCGTCTATGTTTTCGAGAAGGTGCCCACAATGTGGGGACCTTCTTGGGCCCCCGGGCGCGTCGCCTACATTACTGACCGCAACGGCAACCGCCACACCTACGCGTACACCGGGGACAATCTCGTGCCTGACCGCGTGGAGGACGGCCTGGGACGCCGCTTGGACCTTACCTATTACAGCGGCTCCGATACGCTACAGCGCGTGATCGACCAGGCGGGCCGCTCGGTACAGCTCCGCCGGCAGTTAGATGCGCCCGGCCTGGAGGGCTGGGAACTGCTCGGCTCCGTAACAGACGCCGCGCAGAACACGACGACGTTCCACTACACCAATGTCAGCGGCGCCAAGATCGTCGCGGTGGACCGCCCGCTGGGCAATACACCCTACACTCAGTCGGTCGCCCAGATCAAGCTGAATGGTGTGACAAAGGCACGCGTTACGGCACAGACCGACGCCTACGGCAATGTCACGAGCTACGCCTATGACAGCGCGATCAATCGTGTGACCGAGACCCGGCCGGACGCCACCACCGTCATCTACGAGCACTATCACAACAACGGCGTGCCCAAGAGCATCACCGACCCCGCCGGCAACGTGATCGCCTTTGCTCAGACGACGAACGAGCAGGTGAGCCAAATAACGGATCGGCTGGGCAACACCATAGAGATCGCCTACCACCTCCCGACCGGCAAGGTCACTCAGTACACGGACGCCGAGGGCAACGCTACTGTCTTCACTTACGAAGCTCAACAGCAGACCTTCACCAACCCGGCGACGAACGAGTCGGTCGCCTTCACGTTCTACAACCTCGTGGAGGTCGGTTACGCCGACGGTAGCCGTGAGCGGTTCACCCATGACGGCGAAGGCAACGTGCTCACTCGCACGGATCAGAACAACCAGAAATGGTCCTTCACCTATAACGAGCAGGGACAGCCCTTGACCACGACCAATCCAAGCGGGGGCGTGGTCGCTTGCACGTACAATCCAGACGCCACACCGGCCTCCCGGACGGATTCCGAGACGGGCGTCACCCGCTATGACTACGACGAGCTCAAGCGGCTGCGCCAGATCACGCGGCCAGACGGCCAGACGGTCCGCCTGACGTATGATCGTAACGACCGCCTGCTCTCCTACACCAACGAACAAGGCAAGACCTGGGAGCTCGTCTATGATCAGAACGGCAATCTTGTCTCCAGCACCGACCGGATGCGCCAGACGGCTACCCAGGCATATGATCTGATGGATCAGTTGACCAGCCAAACCGACCCGCTCGGCCATGCAGCCCATTACTCCTATGGTGCTCTGGGCCGGCTCAAGACCGCGACGGATCGCAACGGAAACACGACCACCTACAGCTACGACCCGCGTGGGTGGCTCACGGGCATGACTGATCCCGCCGGAAACCTCTGGATCGTGACCTACGATGATGAGGGCGTGCCCAAAGCCACAACGACACCTACCGGCATCTCCACGACCTTCCAGACGGACAGACTGAGCCGAACCACCGGGATGACGGACGCGTTGGGCGCCACAGCGAGGCTGGCTTATGATGAACGGGGCCGTCTGACGTCCACGATCGACCGGCTGGGCCGGGTCACAACGTATGCCTACGATGCCGCCGACAGGCTGACGAGCGTCGGCAAGCCGCTCCTCGGCACGGCGACCTATACCCGTAGCGCTCTGGGCCGACTGACCCGCATCGATGACTTGCGGGGCAAGTCGTGGGACTTCAGTTACTCGCCGATGGGCCGGCTCACCTCGGACACAGATCCGCTCAGCCGTCAGCGGACCTACGCCTACGACAACCAGGGCCGGCTCCGGCAGATCACTTACCCTGGTGGCGACACGACCACGCTGATCCGCGATTCGGTCGGGCGCGTCACTCGCGCCGCCTGCCCCAGTGGGCTGACGCTGGAGTTCACCTATGACGACGCCGGACGACTGCTGACCGCCAACGACCTGAGGCTCAGTCGCGATGCTCGCGGCGATATCATCAACGGCCAGGAAGGGACCGCGTCGTTCGGCGCGACCTATGACAATGGCCGGCGCCTGGCGTCTGTCACCTATGACGACCAGGCCACCGTCACCTACACGTACGATGCCCGCAACCTGCTGACGCGGGTCAGCGACAGTCTCTGCGGCGCGTGGATGGAGTTCCGTTATGACGCCGATGGGCGGCTGGTAGAGGCTCGTCGATCCAATACCGTGAACACCACCTACAGCTATGACCCGGCAGGCCGATTGCTCCGTGTCCAGGATGGGACTCTCGCCAATCAGCAGTACTCACTCGATGCCGAGGGTGAGCCGTTGCAGGCTGTGATGAACCTCCCTTCGGGTGCGGAAACCATCGCGTACACGTACGACGACGCAGACCGGCTGACCGGGGCCGACTACGGCAGCGGGAACCGCCTGAGCTACACCTATGATCCCGCTGGCAACCTCACGAATACGACAGGAAAGACGCCGCTGGAGCCTGTCGTAAGGTCGGACAGCTTCACCTATGATGACGCTTCACAGATCAGCAGCCCGGGGTACAGTTGCGATAACCGAGGCCGCCTGAGCGCGGCACCAGGCAGAACGTTCGCCTACGATGGCGCTGGCCGATTGATATCCATCGCGGCGGGCCAAAGCACCGCCACGTTCACCTACAACGGCCTGGGCGATCTGCGGACTCGCACGGCGGCGGGTGTGACCACCATCTATCACCACAACTATGCCCTGGCGTCTTCTCCCATCGTGGCGGACAAGGAAGGAACTTCGTACAAGCGATTCTACGTCTACGCCCCGGATGGCCGATTGCTGTACTCGGTTGATCCGGCCGGCAGGGCCGTGCGCTTCTATCATTTTGACCGCACCGGCTCGACGCTGTTCCTGTCTGACGATGGCGGCGCGGTGAGCGACAGCTATGCCTACGATCCTTACGGCAACCTGCTCGCCCACAGCGGCCCGAGCGACCAGCCGTTTACGTTTGTGGGTCAGTACGGCGTGCGCTGGGAGCCGGTGGGGACCCTCTGTCACATGGGCGCTCGCTACTACGATCCGGCCGCCGCCCGCTTCCTCAGCCGCGATCCGGCCTGGCCTGTGCCGGCCGATCCCCACAGTCTGAACCCCTACCAGTATGTCGCTCAGAATCCCTTGCACTACATCGATCATTCAGGAACGGACGGGTGGGACCCCACAGTGCCGCACGTACAGACCGGGGCGAACACCTACGTCACGCCAGGCCAGCAGACGTCTTCTCAGCCCTGTCCGTACGCGAGCCAAAGCACGTTTACGCCACCCACGTCGCAGTCGATTATGGACGGGATCGTGCAGGATGCTATGAATCAGGCGAGCATATCATCAGCATCGGTAGACGCGGGACCAACGACAGCAACTATCGTCGCGGTCAGCGGTCCCTGGGGTGGGGGTGAAGCGTCAGCAATCGGAACGGTTGGGGCAGATACTCCTGTTGGACAAGGGGATCTCACAACGAGCGTGGACATCACCACAACGGGAGGCATGATTATCCAGTCCGCTCAGATAGGTGACACAGGGGTAGCCACGGGCGTAGCGAACAACCGGACGACGGTGGCTGGAGGTGCTATCGTGACGGGTCCGGGGCAAAGCTCGGCATGGACCATCGTGGCAGTCAATCCTACGGTAGCCGGGGCTTACATACAGACGCAAGTCAATCTCCCCTCGGAGACTGGAGCAGGTGCATTCGTGGTTGTTCGTCCCGTTACCCACGGCGACTTGCAGATTGGCGGCAATGTGGTGATCGCTGGGCAAGAATTCGGCCTCAGCTTCGGCTTTGAGGGTTTTGTGCCGACCGCAAGTGTCACGCTCCCGTTTGTCGGAAATATCTTCGGGGGCGGTGGGAGTCGGCCCTCAAACCAGGAATGAGTGGCGGTCGAGGAGGCGCCGGGCAGGATACGCGCACGGCACGACCGCCAGATCGGTCAGGCTTCGATCAGCCTCCAGAGGCGGTTGAGCGAGTCGATCGTCGTTTGCAGGATCGCACCCTGGTCCATCTTTCGCAGCTCCTGGTCGAAGGGCTCGCACTCGACGGGGCCGTCGTAGCCGATCTTGACCAGGGTGTTGATGAAGCCCTTGAGGTCGATCACTCCGGTCGTGACGGGGAGCTTGCGCCGGTTGTCGACCTGCTGATCGACCTGCACGCCGGAGGGGGCGTCGTTGACGTGGACGTGGACGATGTCATGGGCGGAGAGCTTCTCCATCTCCGTGACCGTGCCGTGCGAGGTGTACCAGTGCCAGCTATCGAGCAGCAGGCCGACATTGCCGGTGCCGATGGCCTGGACCAGCTCCATCATGTCTGCCTGGGCACAGGCGAAGGGGAAACGGAACCGCTCGCGGGAAGTTCGCGGCCCGACGAACTCCAGGCCGAGGCGAATGTCGTTGTCCTTGAGCACCTTGGCCGCCTCGCGCAGACGCATCTCGTGCTGCTTGAAGTTTTGCAGGTAGGTCAGTTCATTGTGTCCGGGCATCAGCCACGTCGCGACGCGCGTCACGCCCAATTGCTTCATGAGCCCCGCGCGTCTCGCCAGTCCGGCCATGCCCTTCTGGAATTCCTCGTCGCCCCTGCGAAACTCGACCGGCAACCCGGCGGCGCCGTAGCGAATGCCCTTTTCCTTCATCATCGCGATCCACTCGCCGATCTCGGCCGCGGATTTGTCGGCAAATTCACCCTCGTTGGGACTGATCCCTTCGAAGCCGTACTTGACGGCGTATTCCAGCGCCTGCTTCTGATTCGCATTGACGCCGAGATGTCCCGGCGCCAGGTTCTTGAAGAACTCGACCTTGCCGTCCGTCTGCCCGGCTCGGCCAACCGATCCCACCCAAGGGACCGCCACCGCCGCCATCGCCGATTGGCAAAACGCGCGCCTCGATAACACCTGCGATTGTCCCGACGTCTCATGCATCATCGTCATATCTCCAATTAGATCCCGGAGTTCTACCACCACAACGCGCCAAGTCTACCGCTGGGGACGACGCTCGTCAAACTACGGTCATTGACCGACTCCTCAGTCGCAGTTGTCCCTTCGACGAGGGGACTTGCTTGCCGTTACCGGCTGAACGTTCTTATCGTCCCAGACCGGTCAATACCCGATGGACTCGATATCGAGCCCGTATTTCATCTTCTTCTCGCGCGCCTCGTATAGGATGGGGCGTGGTGACCTTACCTTGCACCATTTCACCACTTGTCGCTTGTCCTTGTCGCGAATCCTGCACCCGAGAATCACACCGTGTAGGGTTGCTGGCGAGAACGACCGAACCCCGACACCATTCGCGATGTCAATGATGCGCCATTCGTGTTCGTATGTCCATTCCTTTGCCTTAGTCAGAAGCGCCTTGGCATAGGCACCCGTCACTTCGTTCCAATCGGGCGTCAGCAGATTCACGCATGGCAGTGTACTTGAGTAACTGACAGGGTGTACGTTGGAGAAAAGGGGGTCGTTGGTCTGGAATTCCAGACAGAAACCGGTGTGCTGTCCTGCGTAGTGGGACCACATCAGGATGTGATCTTTCTTCTCGGTCATACAGTAGACGCCGATGCGTCCGCGGATGTCCAGGAGCTTCCTGGTCATGCCATCGACGTAGACACCGCCCAAGAGTCCGTCCGCGAATCGTTTCCTCAAAGACAGGAGTTCGTATCGGGACAGATTCGCGCCATGGCGAGGCCTCCACTGGTCAAAGTACCTCTCCCTCTGTCGTCTGGAACCCGCGAAGGTGAGCGGGACAACCGAGTCGAAGGGATCATTGAAGCCATTCGCCGACTGGAAGTACAGTCGGTTATCCTGAAAGATTCTGGACGTCCATTCACTGAAAGCGTAATATCTGTAGAGCAGAGGAGGTGGCTGACTCGCCCGATCCTGAAGGACATGAACGACTCCCTTCCGCTCAGTCATTTGGTTCGCCCTTTCAACACGCGTCTCCGCTCTCGGCCGGGAACGCGAGGATCAATCCCTGAACAAAACTCATCGGACGATCACCCATATGCACGGATTTGCTGAGGATCCAGAACCACAAATGCATCGGATCATATGTCCGCACAAATGTCCCATGTAAGTATCTCCCTTTACGACACTTATGGGCGTGTTGTCCCCGGAGATGCCCACATAGGTAGGATATCGACAAGAGAGGTCCCGGTCAAGGCGAGGACGTCGTTGAGTCAAACTCATCCGGTCGCCGCATGCTCATGGTTGGAGCAGTACCCAAGGACCGGGGACGCTGTCCCCGGCCCCCTGGCATTTTGCGCCTTTCGCCAATGGCATGGGAGTGGGCCGGCCGACGGTCCGCACGATGCTGTCGGCACGCCAGCACCCCGATCAAGCGGAGGCGAATGAGAACCTCCATGACAGTCGGCCGGAGCGGTCGCCTCTTCTATCATGCTATTGGCCCAATGCGACAAATGCCAGGGGCTTGGGGACAGAGTCCCCAAAAGCACAGAAATACGCAAAAGCTGGAGGAGCCCGGAATCATGTATGGGGCGACACTGCCTGCCTTGGCGCGACAGAGCGGTTTACAGACTTGGCAGTCCTCCCCTCGCCTTACCCGCTGTGATCTTGGCCCGTCGATCTACGCTTGCGGGTCTTTCCAACTCCACCATTGGAGCAGGTCGGGGTCCGGGTCGGGCGTGGAGGCGTAGTAGACGGCACAACGCAGGACGTACAACATGCAGCGATCCACGGGCGAGGCTTTGAAGTTGCACAATTGCTCGTACAGCTCCTCGGGGTCCTTGCCTTTGAGCTGGCGCGCGGACGTAATGCCCATGTGGCGCAGGTCCTCGGCGATGGCTTTGCCGACGCCGGGGATTTGTTCGAGTTCATCTCTTGCTGTCATGCCGCAGGCTCCTTACAGGCGCAACCACAATGAAACATGGCCAAGCTGCTCTCTAATGTCATTCCCGCGAAGGCGGGAATCCATCTACGCACCGAAGCATCTTGGACCCCCGCCTGCGCGGGGGTGACATAAAGGACTCATTCTGTCAGGGCTCCTTTGGATTGCCGGCGAACGTCAGGACGTAGCCGTTGCTGTCGAGGATGCAGAATTCCTCCGTGCCGTAGAATGTCGTGTGGAGGTCCTTGAGGATAGTGACGTTGCGCCGGATGGTTTCATGGAGCTCGCGGACGTCGGCGACGCGGATGTACAGGGTGATCGATACGCCGCTGCCGGGCTGTCGCTTCAACGCGGGCAACTCTTGCAGCAGGCTCTCGCGAGACTGGAGCATGAGCTCCACGTCGTCTCGCTTGATGATGGCAAAAGCCAGAGGCGTGTCATCGACGTGGGCGGTGACGATCTCCTGACTGCCGGCCGGCACAGCCATCACGAGGCCGAAACCGAGAATCCGCTCGTAGAAGTCCAGTGCGCTGTTGACGTTCGGGACAACGAGATTTGTCGTGATCTTGCTGAGCATGGCATTCTCCTTTTTTTTCGACGAGTATAGGCCGTGCTCAGCCGCGTGTATTGTAAGGAACGGACATGGCGACCGAGGGACAGGAGCCGTAGAAGGCGTTGAACTCGTGGATGAAGTGCGCCTGATCGTAGTAACCCGCGTCGAGGGCGACGTGCAGCAAGTCGGGCTGCGGCCGGCGGCACAGGGCTCGCAACGCGGCTTTGAAGCGGATGATCCGGCAGTACGTCTTGGGACCGACACCCACCGACTCGCGAAAGATCCGGAGCAGTTGGCGAGGACTACAGCCCGCCCTACGCGCCAGGTCCACAACGCGGAGCTCGCTCGGGAGGGCGGATATGGCTTCGAGAACCTCCCCAAAGGCCGCGTTGGGCCGAGCCTGGGCGAGCCGTCTCATGAGGCAATCCTGAAGCACGCGGAAGGATGCTTCAACCCCGGGGCTTTCGGCCATCCGCTCGGCGGGCGCGAGCGACAAAGACACCCCATCGAGAGGGACACTCCGATCTGTGAACTCGTGGGCGGGGCGGCTGAACAGTTGCGTGAATCCGCCGGGAGCGAAGCGGATTCCCAGATACTGCGCCCGCGCGGGGATCTCCACGAATACCGGCCGGGTCATCGTGCCGACGACCGAGCCTCTGTAGGCGTCCGTCGGACTGTGGCGAACGAGGATGACGTCGATGCAGCCATCGGGCACGATGCGCTGGCGTCTGCACGCTTCCGCCGTCCCGACAGACTCAGCCGCCCAGAAGTTGCGAACGAACGGGCGCAAAGGTTCCTCAGGACAGCCCCGCTGAAACCGCAAAGGCTCTGGTCGTGGGACAAGGCTCTTCCGGTCCGGTCTCATGTGGGTCATTATACCATCTTGGGGATGGTTCACTCCACTTCCTTCGTGACGACCTCGAGGATTCGTTTCTCCCGGTGTTGGAGGAGATTGCCCAGATGGGGCAGGCTGAGCGCATAAAGCACGGCGAGCAGCGGGAGCTCGATGGCCGAGAACAGCAGGTTCATCGGCGCCGCGGGCAGCCAGCCGGCGCTGGCGAACAGATACCCGGCCAGCGGGGGCAGGAAGACCGGAACGAGCATCATCGACGCGAACACGTGGCAGCAGATCAGCAGGATCATCGTCGTGGCCGGCAGCTTCGTCGGTTTCAGCGACCCGGGCGCGACGCGGCACGGCAGCAGAGGCGAGATGAGGTTGCCGTACATGCTCGACAACAGAAACGCGATCAGGAATTGCAGACACGCGGCCAGAACCACCAGCGCCGGGACGTGCAGCCCCACTGCCGCGACCAACAGCAGGATCAGTCCAATGCCCGCCATGAACGGCAGGACCGCCAGGTTCTTGCCCAGCAGGATCTGCCAGCGCGGCACGGGCGACAACACAAGGACGCGAAAACCCGTCCGGTCGAAGCCGAACTGATTCAGCAGAAGCTGGGACATTCCGAAAAAGGGAAGCGCGACGGCGCCGGCCGCGATGAACGGCAGCATGTCCGTCCCGGGCGACGCCGCACGACGGACGAAGATCATGCCACCGAAGATCACCAGCCACAGAAGGTTCGAGGCCACGGTCATTCTCACCTCCGTCGCGCGGGTCATCGACCGGAAGAACGCCAGGGCCATCGCCGCCGCTTCATCGGGGACGCCGGGCAGCGTTCGTTCGAGCAGTGTCCGGTCCTTCAAGGCGACCTGCTTCCTCCGCGCCCTGGCTTTGATCGACCGGCCCTCGTAGAATCGCCGTGTCGATCGGTAAGCCCGACTGAGCCCCAGGCCCGCCAGGGCCAGGGAGCCAGCCGTACCGAGAGCCGCCGACCACGCGCCGCCGTCCGCCAAATGCATCACCCCATTGCCCACCCACAGAGGCGGCGCCACGTTGTGCGCCCACAGGAACGTCGAGAGCGCTCGTTCCTCGCGATGGCGGTGAAGCTCGGTGTCCTTCTCGGTTTCCTCCGACGACCTTTGCCGAGCATCGGGACGCGCCCGGTGCTTGTCGCGAGCCATGAAGATGAGATTCGGAAGCTGGGACAGAAGCAGCACCCCCAGGCCGATCGTGCCGACGATCATGCGGTAGCGCCGCGGGTTCTGCATGAGCGTCAGGAGCCAGCCGCGGAGGTGATAGGTCCACGCCGTGAGCATGAAGACGAACGCCAGCGACAGCGGCACCATCCAGAGCATCGCCGGCCCCCGGCCCACCGCCAGCCCGATCGACAGGCCGATCATCCAGGGCACGAAGAAGACGACGCTCGCCGTCACGTGCGACGCAAGGTAGTTCAGGAGGAAGATGCCTTTCATCGAGACCGGCAGGTGAAGCATCTTGCCGATGTCGATGGCCTCGGACCGCTGAAGCTCGGAGATGATGCCGACACACCAGAACAGCAGGAACGCGCCGACGGTGCCGTCCCAGACGGCCAGGAGGAGGTGGGGTGTGGACCGGCGAAAGACGAAGACGCCGAACAGCAGACCGACGAGGCCGCCGATGAGGCCCACGAAGGACAGGGTCGCCATGATCACGAGTGTAACGATCGCATTGAGGCGCCCGCTGCGGGACCACTGGTTGCGAGTCAGTCGCCACCGCAGCCAGAGGATGGTGTGCAACTGGCTCAGGTGCATTCAGCCCTCCAGCCAACTGAGCGTCTGTCGCTCAATCTGGCCGTGACCGACGGTCTGAAGGAACTTGTCCTCCAGCGAGCCGCTCTGGCGAACTTCGTCCATCGTCCCCTGGTACATGAGCTTGCCGTCGGCAATGATGCCGACGGCGGTGCAGAGCTTCTCCACGATCTCCAGGATGTGCGACGTCAAGAACACGGTCGCCCCTCGCTGGACCGCTCGCCGCAGGACATCGCGCAGCACGCTGGAGGAGACGGCGTCGATGCCCTCGAACGGCTCGTCGAGGAACAGCACGTCCGGGTTCGGGATCAGCGCCGCCGCAAGAGCCAGCTTCTTCTTCATCCCGTGCGAGTACTCCAGCGTGAGCTTCTTCTCCTCGTTTTCCAGGGTCATCATCGCCAGCAGCTCGCGACAGCGGTCGCGCACGGTGTCCGCCGGCAGGCGATACATGCGACCGATGAAGGTCAGGTACTCGCGTGCCGTCAGGTTGTCGAACAGGGCAAGCTGTTCCGGGACGACCCCGATCTGCCGTCTGAGCTCAATGGCCCTCCTGGCGTCGGAGATATCCTGGTCGAGGATGCGGATGGCGCCGCCGTCGGGGGCGAGCAGGCCGGTGAGCATCCTGATTGTAGTGGACTTGCCCGCGCCATTGGGGCCGAGGAAGCCGTAAAACGTCCCTCGTTCCACACGAAGATCGAGGCCGTCAACGGCGATCAGCTCGCCGAACCGGCGGGTCAGCCCCTGAGTTTCGATGGCAAGACTCATAGCAGTCCGAGTGTATAACCCGGGCAGTCAAATCGCAAGCGGCGAGTACGACCACTCATCGCCGGGAAACACCACATCGCAGGCCACGTCCGGTAATACCTGGATCACTGTGGCTATGATGGGTTCTGCCGGGGGCCACGAGGTCAGACTGCGCGCGCTCGTGCCGGGATGAATCAGCACGGAGCACGGGCATGCCATCCAGGGGCTCAAGAACTTGGCGGGGAAAATACGGGCTGTTCCTTTCTCCCGCTGGTGCTTCTGGCCGGTTGCGGCCGATAAACGGATAAGGTGCGTTGCACCCTTTCAGGCAGTGTTTGGACAGTATGGCCATGGCGCAGCAGACAGATCGGATTCCCGTGCCGCAGACGCCGCACACGAGACATCGCACCAAGCCGTGCCCGTTCTGCGCCGAGACCATCCGCTATGGCGCGATCAAGTGTCGCTTCTGCGGCGAGTTCCTCGATGGCCAGCGCCGCCCGGGCGAGGCCAAGCCGGGCCAGAACGCGCCCGATGCTCAGGGCCAAGGGCCGCCACAGGATGGGGCGGAGGACCAGAACAGCGGCATCCTCTGGGTCGGCCGGCCCAGCGTGTTTGCATTGACCTGGACGTTCGTCAAGATCGCCTGCGCCACGGCGCTGTGCTGGGCGGTGTATGGATACCCAGTGACGCTGATCGTCGCCCGACTGCTCAAGAGCACTGTGCAGGTCCAGCAACTGGCGCCGGCGGAGGCGTGGATCGACCTGTCCGCGCTGGCGCTGGGCCTGGGGGCCGTGTTCGCGTTGTTCTGGAAGCTGCTCGCGCTCAAGAGCATCCGCTACGAGGTCACGCCGGACCGCATCGAATGGTCCCGCGGCATCTTCGACCGCAAGGTGGACAACCTCGACATGTTCCGCGTGATCGACCTGAAGCTGCGCCGCTCGCTGATCGATTGCCTCGTCGGCATCGGCACGGTGATCGTCCTGACCAACGACGAGTCCGACCCGCAGTTCGAGTTCCAGAAGATCCGCCGCAGCCGCCGCCTCTACGACACCCTGAAAGAAGCCGGCCTAAAAGCCGACCGAAAGCGCGGCGTCATCCACCTGGAATAGGTCACGACGTCAATCATCTCCGCTTCGGCCTGTGGATGAAATCGGACGGGTGTCATGGCAGCTTCGAATGGGCTTTCGCGAAGACCTCGTCTGCTTCCACCAGATGAACGGCCCTTTCGTCGATCTCCCGGCACCTCTTGGAGATTTCCGCTTTCCACTCGTCGGAGAGTTCCTGATCGCCATCGATGTCAAGGCTCTCCAGCAGGTTGGCCGCGATGAACGCCGTCAGCGGAGCAGGCAGGTCCAGCGCCTCGGCGATGATCTTGTCTATCCTTTCGCTCATACCGATAGTGTAGCGAGAACGCCGTTCCACGCCAATTCTCCCCCGTTCGGGGCATTGGCAGGAAGGCCGGCCTCACCGCCGACAAGAAGCAAAGCGTCATGGACGTCGAATAGCCGCCCTGCATCCTGCACCCAGTGCGGAGACCAAAGATATGCTGGATCAGTCCGTATCACAGTTGTGTAACACGCTGGCGAAGGTACAATAGACCCGTATCTGGTTGCTGTGAAGGGATTCAAGAGTGAATCATGGGTCAGAAAATCGGAAGAGGCTGATATCGGTAACCGAAGGGAATCTTCGGAATCATCACCTTTACATCACCGAATGTCATGACTTCTTCCCCAAAGAATGTCACGGCCAGTCAAATGCAGGAAAAGGTACGGGTCAGAAGCTCACCCTGATTGTCGAAGGCCTCCGCGACCCGGTAGAAACCGATATCGCGGGTGACGGCGGCAATGGGCGCGCCAGGAACTTCTTCCGCAAGCGGGCCTGGGTTGGCCAGTTCATTGAGAAGCACCAGTTGCAGGCAGGAGACATGATCGCAATCGAGCAGGTGAATGCTCTGACCTACCGTGTATACCCGCTCAAACCGAAGAACGGTGAACGACATTCGGGCAAGCCTCTGCACTCCAAGTATATGCCTCTCTTTCCTGGCGAGGGGAACGCCCCTGTAGAACCCTTGCGCACCGGTTTTGGTGACACTGCATTCACGAAGAATAGACAAGAACCTATGCATCGCTGGGTGCCGTGGATCGCGGGGTTCTCAGCAGGTTTTGTCCAGGAAGTCTTTGATGCGGTGGTCCCGCGCAGTTGCGACGACGTCACTGTGCTTGATCCCTTCGCCGGTGTCGGAACAACCCTGGTCGAGGGGCTGAAGCGAGGGTACGACGTAGCGGGCTTTGAGATCAACCCGTATGCAGCTCTTGCTTGCGAGGTGAAGGTGTCATGCATCCGGCACAGGCTTGGCCCTCTCGGTGAGGCGGTTAGCCGGTTTGAGGATACCTTCGATCAGCCGTCCTGCAAGAAGATGAATCCGAAATCGTGTCCGCCGGGCAACTTCAAAAGCCGGATTCAGTTCTTCAGCCCAGCAGTCGAACGTGAAGTCCTCCTGCTCCAGGACTTCATCGCTGAGCAGAAGGTTGGCTTTGTCAAGAAGGTCCTGCAACTGACCCTTGGTTCTGTCATGGTTGCCTTTTCAAATTACTCTTATGAACCGAGTCTTAGCACGCGATCAGCCGCTGGGAAGGACCTGATTGAAACAGCCGACGTCTATCGTGTCTTTCGTGACAAGCTCCGCGAAATCGAAGAAGATATGAGCTTGTTCCGACAAAGTGTGAAGCGACTCAGGCGTAAGCCGAGAGCCGAAGTGTATCTGCGTTCTTATCTACAAGGTTCGGATGTTCTCAAGCCAGCAATGGTAGACGTTCTTGTGACATCACCGCCATATCTCAACAACTACCATTATGTGAGGAACACGCGGCCACAACTCCACTGGCTCAAGCTGGTTGATGATAATGGTGGTCTGAAGAAGTTGGAGGAGGACAATTTCGGGCGGTTCTGGCAGACGGTCCGAGGCGGTCCATCTGTGTCCCTATCGTTCAGATTCCCAGAGTTAGAGGGCATACTCGATACAATTCGGGAGCGGAATCCCGAGAAGGGCGTCTACGGCGGAAGGGGATGGGCCAATTACGCAGCGACGTACTTTAACGATTGTGCCAGGTTCTTCGAAGTCACGCGTCGTGTGGTGAAACCTGGAGGCGTCGTGGTCGTCGTCATCGGTAACAACATCGTGCAGGGCGTCCATATCGAGACGGACCGATTCCTAGCACAGATTGGCGAAATGCACGGTTTCCGCCTTGAGGGTATGCACCGGGTTCGCAGCAAACGAACCGGCTCAAGTATCGTGAACTCGTCTGTCCGCGCGGGTGTGACGAAGACACCCACAGAACTCTATGAGACAGCCGTTGAGTTGCATCTGCCCGCGTGATGCGTATGTGGGGTCACTTGGCTTCCTGCGTTTTGTGCCTCAGAAGCTACTGGAGCTTCTGTAGAACTTCTTCGAAAGACTCCTCGGCTGTGAGCTTGACCGCCCATGGACGTCCAGGGTGCAGGATATCCCATCGCGGGCGCTTCATGTCTTTTCTGCCGGCACCAGGATCGTGGTTGCCAAATCCATCGATAGCGACATTCCAGACTGGTTGATAGTGTTCCACAAGGAATCGTTCTGCCAGGGTTATCCACACGGGCACAACGACAAGATACCGGCACGTGAAGTCCTGTAGCTGAAGGTTCTGTGCCTGCTCAATACTCTCGCTATGCTCTTTGAGTCTGGCGCACAGCCCCTTGCCTGGAGACAGACTGCGCTTTCCCTTTCTTGCTCCAGAGGGTACCGCCTTGCCTACATATATCGGTGACCCATCCGCTGACCTCACCAGGCGTGCGTAGCCCGGGAAGTCCCCATGATAATAGATCGCGTAGACCCCCGATCCTGCGAACGGCTCAAGTGATGCCAGTGCCTGCTCAGGCTCTCTGAAAAGTGCTTCGACAACACTTTTCGCCAAGTTGTCGTAGTTCAACGGGTCGTATTCCTGCATAACTTGCACCTCGAGCCTGCCAGTATCATTCAGGTTTGTTAGCGTGTCAAGCGTCACATCTATATGTCCGCAGAACGGCGACATAGCCCCCATCGTGGTGGAAGGGCACCGCGCATGGTAGGGCCAGTCGCTCGTGCACGAGTCTGGACTGTTCGTACGTCGCGAGGAATCCCTGGATCAGATCGTGGTTCTCGATCGTTTGGATACTACAGGTGCTGTAGCAGAGTCGGCCGGTGGGTTTGAGGAGGGTGGCGGCTTTTTCGAGGAGGGATCGCTGCCCCGTGGCGAGGTCATCGACACTCTCAGGACGGAGTCTGTAGCGGGCTTCGACGCGGCGGGCGAGCACGCCGGTGTTGGAACAGGGGACATCGAGCAAGATCGCGTCGAACGGGCCGACGGCCCCCTGTTCGAGCTGCGCGTAGGGGAGGATCGTGATGCTCTTGAGACCTAGGCGGGCGATGTCCTCCTGGACTCGCTCTAATCGCTTGGCGTCGATGTCGGTGGCGTAGATCGTCGCGGCGTCGCGCGTCAGCTCGGCGATCTGGGTGGTCTTGGTGCCTGGGGCGGAGCACATGTCGAGGATGGTCCAGCCCGGCTGAGGCGCCAGCATCCTGACCGCTTGCGAGGCGGACAGGTCCTGTACGGTGAACAGGCCCTCGGAAAAGCCGGGCAGCTCTGTGACGGACTGCGGGCTTGTGATCCGGAGCATGTCCGGTGGGTTTGTGTTGTTAGCCGCAGAGGACGTAACGGATCGCAGAGGAGGATTAGGTGGGACCAACTTGCATTCATTTCCTTTGCGTAGCTCTGCGTCCTCTGCGGTTGAATACTCATTGATGAATAGGGGAGCGGGCTCGGCTTTGATGCCGGCTTGTTCGAACCGCACGAGCAGGTCGTGCGCGGTCGTTCGCAAGGGGTTGACGCGAACATACAGGCTTGGCCGGCGATTGGAGGCCAGGCAGATCCGGCGCGTCTGGTCTGGGCCGAATGTGCCGAGCCACTCGCACACGAGCCATTGCGGCAGCGAGAAGCAGGTGCTCAGATACTCCGGCAGGGAGGCGGCTGGGTCGAGCAGGAAATCCGCGTCGAACTCGCAGCCGGCATCCATGTCACGCACGAGCGTCCGCCTGAGATTAGCCGTCGCGAGCGGGACCTCGCGATTGACGATGTGCCGCTCGATCTCGCGCAAGACGGCGTTGACGAAGCCCGTCTGCTTCTTGCCGCCGGCGTGGCGGGCGTTGTTGACCGCTTCATCGACGATGGAATAGGCCGGCGTGGCGGGGCTATAGGCAAGCTCATAGACGCCGATCCGGAGGATGCTCAACAAGGGCGGGGCAATCCGGTCGGGTCGGCGCCCTGAGAAGCGGGCAATCACGGCGTCGATGGCGAGAAGGTGGCGGATCGTGCCGTAGACGAGATCGGTGGCCCGCTGTCGCTCGTTCGTTCGCGGGAGCAGGCGATCCAGAATCGTCCCGGCATAGTCGCGCGCAGGGTCAAACCGCCGCAGTGTTTCGGCGGCAATTGCGCGAGCGGATTGGAGCCTCGGGCCAGACATCTCAAAACGAGTCCACGTGTACTATCGCAGTATGTCGAAGACACCCGTGTCGCAGCGGCAAGGCCAAAGGCTTTGCCGATGGCGATTGGGCAAACCATCGGCAAGCTGGCGCTTACTGCTGTCACCCTTGAACAGGTACCGATCGGTCCCCTCGCATGTCACTCTTCGAGCTTGACGAGCCGGTCGCCGGGGTGGACGTGCCAGCCGTTGACGAAGGCCCTGAACTTCATCAACTCGGAGCCGGCGGGCTTGAGCTTCCGAATCCTGAGCCGGCCGGTGCCGCAGACCACGTTGAGGTCCTCGTCGAATACCCCCGGCGGCAACGGCGCTTCATCGGCGGCGGGGGCCGCCTCCGCCAGCGCGAGTACGACCCGCGTTGTCTTCGGGGTCTGCTGGGAGACGAAGCCTGCGACCGCCCCCGGCCAGGGCCAGAACCCGCGGACCTTGAGCGCCACTGAGTCAGCGGACTCGGTGAAATCGAGCAGGCCGTCGCTCTTGTGGAGCTTCGGCGCGAATGTGACCTCGGCCTCGTTCTGCTTCATGTAGGTCGCCGTGTCGTTGTCGATCTTGTCGAGCGTCTCGAGCAACAGCGGCGCCGCCAACTGCGCGAGCCGGTCGTGGATCTCGCCAGCGGTCTCGAGTGGACCGATCACGGTCTCGGATTGCGCCAGGATGTCCCCGGCATCAATTTTCTCGGCGAGAGTGATGATGCTGTTGCCCGTGCGGATCTCGCCGCGAAGGATCGCCCAGTTGATTGGGGCGGCCCCGCGATACTTCGGCAGCAGCGAGGCGTGCACGTTGATCGCGCCCTTGGGAGCCAGCCCGACCAGTTCGGTACCGATCTTCTGGCCGAACGCAATGACCACGAGCACATCGGGCCGGCAGCCGGCGATTCGCGCGACCATCTCGGGCGAGTTGACGTTGTCGGTCTCGGCGACGAGCACCCCGTGGGCGGCTGCCCACTGGGCGGCAGGCGTCGGCTGCGGCTTGCGGCCCCGACCGGCGGGATTGGCCGGCTGTGTCACGATCAGCGCGAATGTATGCCCCCACGCCTTCAAGGCGTCCAGGCACGGTACGCCGAACTCACCACTGCCAAAATAGACAAGATTCATGGGATCGTAGATTTGTGATTTCTGATTTATGATTGACGAAGAGGCCGCCAGGCAGCAATCAACAATCAAACATCAAAAATCATCCATCATTTTCCTTCCTGCTCCTGGGCGAGTTTCTTCAGTTGTCGCCGGTGGGCGATCCTGGCGGCCGAGCCCATGCGATTGACGATGGTCATGCCCTCGATGTGGTCGTACTCGTGCTGGAGGCAGCGCGCGTACATGCCTTCCGCCTCCTCGGTGAACTGGTGGCCGTCGAGGTCGGTGGCGGTGACGATCGCCTTCTTATACCGCCGGACCTTCGTCCACACACCCGGCACGGACAAACAACCTTCCTCCAGCTCCTCCAGATCGCCGCTCGGCGTCACCGTTGGATTGATATACACCCGCACGTTCTCCCGCGATACATCCAGCGAGACGATGAACAATCGCAGCGGCACGCCCGCCTGCGGCGCCGCCAGCCCGACTCCCCGGTGCTCGATCATGATATCCGCCATCCGCTCCACCAGTCGGCGGATACTGTCATCGATCTTCTCCACCGGCTTGGCCGTCCCGCGAAGCACCGGAGCCGGATAGTGCGTGATCTTGCATTTGTCCACGTCTATGGGAGTCATAGCACATCAAGCCTTCTTCGGACTCGCCTCTAACTTGTCCATGAAATAGCAGAACGACCGATTCCTCGTCTTGGCTGTCTCTATACGAAAGCTCTTGAGGATTTCGTTCATGAAAGCAGCCACAGAATCAAGGCGCCTGGGCACCATTCCTGCGAACTGCTCTTTTGTGAGTCTATCCGTATGGTGGACAGGCGACAACCCTAGTTCCAGGGCGTGCTCGTCATCCAAGCCCGCCAGGTACCAGCTCTCGATTTCTGAGACGACCACGACTATCCATGAGGGGTCAATACGTTTCCCGTACGTGTCAAGGAGACCCTGCTTTCTTGCGCTGACGCAGGGATGCGTGTTGATGTCTACCAGGAAGAGGCAGTTCGCTTTCTGGTCCTGGACAGATTTGAGGGCCTTCTTGACGTCGTCCTTCGACCTCTGAGCGTACTTCCACGGAACCACATTGTCATAGCGCTGTGCGAGGATCGGGCGTATCACGCCGTCGAAGAACCGTTCGTCATCGGCACCCTCAAGGAACACGAGAACAAGGCGTCTGTTCATGATTCACTGTACCGCCAAGACATTCTGAACAAACAGCTCATCAAGGCCCAGATCGTTCTTAAGAAAAGCCCGAACCGCCTCTTTCTCCGCCGGCCTGGACATCACGGAGAAGCCCTCTTTGTCTCGTGACAGCAGCAGCAGATTCTCCACTCCGGCATACCGCACGACCTCCGGGCTGTGTGTCGTGATGATAATCTGTTTGTTCCTGGACGCATCTTCCATCAACCTCATCAGTCCGGAGATTAGATGCGGATGGATGTTCCGCTCCGGCTCCTCGATGATGACCACATCCTTGTCCTCAAAGAACAACGCCGTGATCAGGGCGACCACATCGACAGTCCCATCCGACAGAAGATTTGCGAGAAGACTGTCGTCATAGTATTCTTCCCGCAGCTTCAGGAGCAGAGACGTACCCAGGTACTGCTCCACCCCGACTTCCATAGCAAACGGGAGCATGTATTGCAGAAGGTTGTGGAACTTGCGAGTCTTCTCTGGATCAGTCAGAATCTGCTTGAGGACAAGAGCAAGGTTCTCCCCGTTTCTTTCGAGCGATGCTCTCCCTGCTTTCTCCTGCGGTCTCTTAACCTCATGCGGCTCTATGTCATACACACCCACACCTGCGAACAGGCTCTCAAACGGTCCCACCAGTCTGAAGAGGGCGGGGTGCTGTATCAGCAGGACCTTTCCTTTCGACCGCAACATTTCCGTAGCTATGGTCCCGAGGTTCTTAAACTCCCTCTTCACAGTGCGAAGCGTCACGTCCTCTTTCTTCTCAAGGCGGTCTGCTACATCGTCTGGACCGATCTTGAATCCTAGCTCGTCGTCGGATATGAAGACGTCGAACGTCATCTCGGCGTCTTCGCCGTTTATCTTTGTGCGAAGCTTCTGACTGAAATGGTCCCCTGCGATTGAAGCCTCATTCTGAGAACCTCCCAACCGCAGAGAGAAATCGTAGGTTGTCTCATACACTTTACCGTCCGCCCATCCGCCACCCCAAGGCATTTGACGGTCGGATGTTGCTCGCATCCGCAACGGTTCTGAGAGACCGAGTCTCTTGTTTGGAATCGACTCACGCCCGCCGTGGAGTGAGATCGCATCGTCGAGGCTCTCTCGTTCCAAGGTCTTTAGGAACCGGAAGATTTCCACGAAGTTCGACTTGCCGGAGGCGTTGGCGCCTATGACTACGTTGAAGCGGCCCAGATCGAGGTCGAGCTGTTTGAAGCTCTTGAAGTTCGAAACTGTCAGGTTTGTGATCGCCATAAGGCCCCTCTATTCGTCGAATTCGGTTCCGGTGAAGGTGTTGCCGAGGTAGCTTTTTCGGACGAGGTCGTCGCGGATGATGTCGGCCGGGGGGCCGGAGGCGATGACCTTGCCGTGGTCGATGATGTAGGCCTTGTCCGCGACCTCCAGGGTCCGCTCGACGTTGTGGTCGGTGATCAGGATGCTCACGCCCGAGGCCACGAGCCGGCGGATCTCCCGCTGCAAGTCCTCGACGGCGATCGGGTCCACGCCGCTGAAGGGCTCGTCCAGCAGGATCAGCGATGGGTCGGTCACCATCGCCCGGGCGATCTCCAATTTGCGTCGCTCGCCGCCGGAGAGGAACCGGCCCTGGCTTCGGGCGACCTCGCGCAGACCGAACTGCTCAATGAGCGCATCCGCCTTGCGCCGGCGCTCGGACCGCGTCATCGACATCGTTTCAAGGATCGCGAGCAGGTTGTCGCGCACGCTAAGTCTCTGGAAGATGCTCGGCTCCTGCGAGAGGTAGCCGATCCCCAGCCGTGCACGCTTGTACATGGGCAGTTTCGTGATGTCCCGGCCGTCGAAGAGCACGTCGCCCTTGTCCGGCCTGATCATCCCCATGATCATCCGGAACGTCGTGGTCTTGCCGGCGCCGTTTCGACCGAGCAGACCGACGATGCTGCGCTGGTCGATCCGGACCGAGACCTCGTTGACCACCGCCCGGCCGGAATAGCGCTTCACCAGATCATGCGTTTCGAGAAGGGTGATACCTGCCAATGCGCACCTCGACATCATTTCCATCGGACCGGCACATTATATCAGCAAAGAAATCTTCTGGCAATCGAGGGCGGTTTCTGCTATTCAGTAGCGTTTCAGCGTACATGGAGCATGATCCTTACGTTATGCAGTCAAAGAAGCTATGTTTGCGATTCTCAGCGATATACACTCGAA
>JAFGJR010000238.1 GCA_016928975.1 Sedimentisphaerales bacterium
ATCTGGACGTTGCGCATGCACGAGCTGGGCACGCCGTGCTATCCACGCAGATTGTTCAGCAGCATCATGGAGTCGTTTCCGGATGCGGCGCGGATCTTCCTCGCTCGGCTGAATGACACGACGACCGCGGTGCTGTTTGCCTATACGTTCCAGGGCCACGTACAGTGCTCCTGGGGGGCCGCACTCAGAGACTATGACGAAATGGGGCCAAACTACATCCTGAACTGGGGGGCCATCGAATACTACTGCGCAAAGGGCATGAAGTGGTTCGATTTCGGCCGGAGCACGGTTGGAAGTGGTCAGCATACGTTCAAGGAACGGTGGGGAGCCACTCCGATTGACCTCCGCTGGCAGTACTGGACCCGGCCGGGCGGGCAACTGCACGTGGCCAGTCCAAGCGATGAACGATATCGCGCGAAGGTCGAGATATGGAAGAAGATGCCGCTTTGGATGAGTCGTGTGATTGGGCCGGTGATCAGTCCGGCCCTGCCATGACATCTGGCCGAAGGCCCATCGCGCGGGCACGTGACTCTCAATACGGCGACATAATAGCCGACACTCGCGGAAACCTGGGGGAGCCATTCTTAACGGAGGGCATGTGATGCAGTTGCACACCAGAGCAACAGACCAGCTACAGACATGGAACGCGGTGACGTGCGAACTTGAGGACTGGTTCCACATCCTGGACAGCGACAAGGTTCCCAGGATCGATGACTGGGGTCGGCTCCCTTGTTGTGCGGAGCGCAATGTCGAACGGCTCCTTCAATTATTCGAGAAGACGCGCGTTCGCGCGACGTTCTTCTGCCTGGGCTGGATGGCCCAGCGAATGCCACATGTGGTGAGGCAATGCCAGCAGGCAGGACACGAGATAGGATCGCACGGTTACGCTCATATCATGGCTCGGCCCACGAATCAGGCGATCTTCCGACAGGACATCCTTCGCGCCAAAGGAGTCCTCGAAGATCTCACGGGAGAAGAGGTTGCCGGCTTTCGATCCCCCGGCTTCAGTGTGAGAAATGACAATCCCTGGTTCTTCGACGTCGTATCAGAGTCCGGCTATCGGTATGATGCAAGCGTTTTTCCTGCATACCATGGCCACGGCGGCTACTACGGCGCCGACCCAGGGCCGTATGTCGTCCAAACGGCAACTGGGCCACTCGTTGAGATTCCCGTTTCGACGGTGAGCATCTTGGGCCATCGGATCTGCTTCTTTGGCGGGGGCTACCTGAGGCTGTCACCGCTGCCGGTGATCCGCTGGGGAGCGGGGCATCTGCACAGAAAGAGGAGACCCCTGATCGTCTATGTGCACCCACGGGAGATTCAGCCTGACCATCCACGCTTGCCGCTCAGTCTGAAGCGGAGATTCAAATGCTACGTGAACCTGCACACCACGATGCCCAAGCTCACGTGGTTGTGCGAGCACTACAGGTTCACGACGATGGGCACAGTCGCTGCTCAGGTGGTCCATGGGTGCGAGTCCGTAGGGACACACACGGAGAGTGAGCAGAAGACAATGGCGGCCGCTGGCGCTGGCTGAGACAAGCGGCCTTCCAGTCGCGCGCATACATTACGCCTGCAAAGAGGCACTGGATAATGAACGAACGGCCTTGGATCGTGCGAATAGGAACACCCCGTCGCAGAGGCAGTCCGGCTGAGGGCGGCCGCGAGATCGTGGCGCGCTGGGTGCTCGGCTTCATCATTGCCTCGTTGCTCGTGACCCTGATCTCACCCTGCTTCATCAGCAGCCTCAGCGTCTATGAGTGGTCGCCCGAGCTGAACGACTATGTCCTGAAGGCTGGGTCTATCCAGAGAAAGCGAGACGAAGGCTGGGCAACGAGCCACTATGGCCCGTATGGTTTCAACAGCACGGCCGGCGTGGAGGATTCAACTGCCTCGTATGTCATGATCTGGGGGGACTCCTACATCGAAGCACAGCAGGTGAGCGACGACCAGAAGGCCGTATGCCAGGTCAACAAGACCTTTTCAGAGCAGGGATTGTCACGGTTCAGAGCCGTTGCGGTAGGGCACGCGCTTTGGTCGGTCGCGGACTACTACTTCGAAATCCCCAAGTACGAAACACTGCTCGACCCAGTGTGTCATTTCATAGTCCTGGCGGAATACGGCCTCAAGGATCTGTGCCCTGACGAGGAGACCTTTCTGTCTACGCCGACGCTCCAATTTGTGCACCGCTCGCTCGTGGACCCACGCAAAAGCAACGTCGTTCGGGATTTGTATGAGTGTGGTTTCGGCGACATGTTCCTGGCGCCTTGGAAGGCCGTCCGCACGCTGTCACGGGACAGCCGTAGCATGAGGTTCTCCCTGGGACCCGGCAAGGGCGGTGACAAGGCGCCCGAGGATTTCGGCGATGTCTTTTCGTTGGCGGAAGACGACCCCAATGCCTTGGTCGAGAGCTGGACCTATGCCCTCGACATGCTCAAAACCACGACCAGCAGGCCGATCGTTCTGGTTCTGGTGCCGGAGGTGCCACGCCTTGAACGTGGAGTCGTTTGCTGTGTGGATACTCAATCGCAGTGGCGGGCCCGGCTGTTCGAGTTGTGCGCCGCAAAGCAGATCGGTTGCATTGACATGACGGACACGCTCGTCGGCGACTACCAGACGACGGGAAGACTCAGCCGCGGCTTTCACAATGGGCGACCGGCCAGCGGGCATTTGAACGCACGGGGGAACTGGCTGCTGTCTCAGCAGATCTGCGCCTATGTGAACCGGCACAGGGACTCCCTGTAGAGGACTATTCATGCTGTTCACGCAAATCGAGTTTTTCATATTCGCCGGCGTCGTGCTGGCATTGCTGCGGGTGACGAGGAGCCACCGCCACAGGAAGATTCTGCTGTTGTTGGGCAGCTACTACTTCTATGCCTACTGGGATTGGCGTTTCCTCCCACTGCTGCTCGCAACCACGCTGGTGAACTATCTCATAGCTCTCGGTCTGGCCAGGATGAATCAGCCGGGCCGGCGAAAGCTGCTCCTGCTGACAAGTCTCGCGTGCAATCTGGGAGTTCTCGGGTTCTTCAAGTACTTCAATTTCTTTGTCCAGTCCCTGGATGCGATCTTCGGGTCTCTGGGGCTCCACTACGGGACACTCCGCATCCTGCTGCCCATCGGCATATCCTTCTACACGTTTCAAATCCTGGGCTACATCATAGACGTCTACCGCACGCGCCTTGATCCATGCACGGACCTGCTGGATTTTGCTCTCTTCGTTGCCTTCTTCCCTCGGCTCGTCGCGGGCCCCATCGTTCGGGCATCGGAGTTCCTGCCGCAGTTGAGATTGGATGCGGGGCTCTCGTGGCACGGCACGTTTGTGGGCTTTCGACAGCTCACGATCGGACTGTTCAAGAAGCTCTTCATCGCCGACCGTGTCGCCGTGTTCGTGGACTACGTCTTTGAGAACGCAGGCGCCTTTGACGGCGTCTCAACCTGGCTTGCCGTGTTGGCGTATGGACTACAAGTGTACTGCGACTTCTCAGGGTATTCTGACATCGCGATTGGCACCGCCAGGATCCTGGGGTATTCTCTGCCAACGAACTTCCGTGCGCCGTACCTTGCCACCAGTGTGACCGATTTCTGGCATCGCTGGCACATCTCGTTGTCCACGTGGCTCAGAGACTACTTGTACATTCCGCTGGGCGGGAACCGCAAAGGAGCCGTGAGAACCTATGTGAACCTCTTCGTCACGATGGTTCTTGGCGGGCTCTGGCACGGCGCCTCCTGGACGTTCGTGCTCTGGGGAGCTCTTCATGGAATGGCGCTTGTCGCGGAGAAGTGGCTCCGGCGGAGGTTTGGGCCGGCCGCCTCGTGGGCGACGGCAGGCATGTCGCTCCGAATCCTCGGCTGGTTTGCGACGATGCTCATCGTGTTCACGGCCTGGGTGTTCTTCCGGGCCGCCTCGTTCAGCCAGGCCCTCCGGATGCTGCGACAGATGTACGGCTTTTCCGGAGGTCTTGCGTGGTACCATCCGTTTGCACTCTTCGCGCTGCTATCTTTCGGCGTGGGCTACTCTCTCATGGCCATGAACGTCCTTCGTCTGCATCGCTTGGCGTACAATCGACTGGTCACGCCTGTCGTTCTGTTTTCGATGTGGTGGCTGATGCTTATCTTCCCGGCGAGCGGATTCAACCCCTTCGTCTATGCCCAGTTCTGACGGGTGGACCACTGAGGATATGACCACGTACGTGTGTGTATATCTTGGCTCGGCTCTTCTTGCGGTGGTAGGTACGCCGCTTGTGATCCGGCTGGCCTGTCGTATAGGAGCTGTCGACCGGCCCGGCCCGCGTGCCGTGCACAAGCAACCGGTCCCGCGGATTGGAGGAGTGGCGATCTTCTCGTCGGCGATGTGCCTGATCGTGGCCGTCTTGTTTCTGGATAACGTGATCGGGGAGGCTTTTCGAACCGTGCGGGTACCGTTGACCGTATTGCTCTGCTCGGCAACATTCATCTTCCTCATCGGATTGGTGGATGACTTGAAAGGTCTTTCGGCGAAACGCAAGCTTCTGGCGGAGCTGGCAGCGGCGTCGGCGCTCTGCCTGGTCGGCGTGCGAATCGACAGCGTGGCGATCACCCATGACGTGATGCTGCATATGGGCGGCTGGGGTAGTCTGCTGACGCTGTTCTGGATCGTAGGCATCACCAACGCCGTCAACCTTAGTGACGGACTTGATGGTCTGGCGGCAGGCATCTCAGCGCTGGCCTGCGGGACCATCGCGGCCTTTGCCATCCACGGGGGCGACCCCATCCTGTCGGTTCTCATGCTGGCCTTGGTGGGAAGCCTATCCGGGTTCCTATTCTTCAACTTCAATCCGGCCCGAGTATTCATGGGCGACTGCGGCAGCTTGTTTCTGGGATTCACGATTGCGGCCTCCAGTGTGATGTGTGTGGCCAAATCGGCCACGATAGTCGGTCTGACGCTACCTGCGCTGGCTCTGGGGGTTCCCATCTTCGACACACTATTCGCCATGCTGCGCCGCTTTCTGGAGGGCCGTTCACTGTTCGCCCCGGATCGCAGCCATTTCCACCATCGGTTGCTGGATCTGGGCCTGCATCAGCGTCAAGCCGTGCTCATGATCTACTTCGTGACTCTGCTGGCTGCCGGCTTCGGCCTGTTCATGCTCGTCAGAGAGGATGTCGGGTCACTGCTCATCTTCGGCTGTGTCCTGCTCCTGATCACGCTTCTGTTTCGTGCGGTGGGAGTCGTACGTCTGAGAGAAACGGTCATCCGGTTGAAGGAGAGACTGGCCTGCTCACAGCGAGGGCGGGAAGAGAAGCGGGTCTTTGAGCAACTGCAGTTACGGGTGCGCCAAGTCGAGAGTCCGGACGAAGGGTGGCGGACGATTTGCCAGGCGGCCCAGCAGTTGGGTCTGGCCTGGGTCTCCCTGCACGTCACAAAGACAGACGGCAGCACGGAGGTCTTTGTCTGGCGGAGGCCCGGCGACCAGCCCAGGTTCACCCACGTCGTTACCATGAGTTTTCCACTCACGACCGGCTTGGGCGGAGGGTCGGCTGAGTTCGAGATCGCGGTCCTGATCAATAGATCACTCGAATCGGCCAATCACAGAGCCGGGCTTTTCAGCCGCTTGGTCGATGAGTACGTTGCCCGCAATCCGCGAGTCGTCTGCAAGACAACCGGAAGGGACACACGTCTCGGAAGGTTGGATGATATCCCCCACGGACATTCCAACAGTCCGTCACGGGACGAACTCTGGCAGCGAATAGACGCCAGATAGAGTAGTCTCGCCTGCAACGCCTCGCCACTCCATTGATCTCTTTCCATAAGTGCGCACTGAGACACCCTACGTCTGTCAAGCGTCAACGGGACAGATAGCACAGGTGAATGTGCCAGTGAAAGTGGTCGCTCTCGGCGGCTGTGCCAGCTATAATAGCCTGTCTCGATCTGGTGGACGCACGGCTGAACCGTGAAAGGATGAAATGCTATGGGTAGTGACAGTGGCATGACACTCACGCGTCGTCGATTCCTGACACAGGGGGCGGTGGCGGCAAGCGCGGTGGCGCTGCCCTACTATGTTCCGGCCTCTGCGTTGGGGCATGATGGGACCATCGCACCGAGTGAACGTATCGTGATGGGCGGCATTGGAATCGGCGGACGCGGCTCCTACGACCTGGGTTACATGCTGGGCGAGTCGGATGTGCAGTGGGTCGCCGTCTGCGACGTCGTGAGGAGCCGGCGTGAAGCCGCCAAGAACGTAGTGGACAGCAAGTATGGTAACAAAGACTGTGCCGTGTACGGCGATCTGCGCCAGCTCCTGGCCGAACGGACGGACGTGGACGCCGTGTTGATTGCCACCGGCGACCGCTGGCACGCGCTGGCCTCGGTTCTGGCGATGCGGGCGGGCAAGGATGTCTATTGTGAGAAGCCGGCCTGCCTCACGATGGCCCAAGGGCAGGCGGTCGCGGAGACCGCTCGCCGGTACAACCGGGTCTACCAAACCGGCGCCCAGCGGCTCAGCGAGGCGACTCACGTGTTTGCCATCGAGATGGCCCGATCCGGCCGGCTGGGTCAGGTTCATACCGTCTACGCCGACTGTCGCTGGCGCGACGGATTGCTTCACGACTGGCTGCCCGCCGAACCACAGCCGCCCAAGGATGAGCTGGACTGGGATCTCTGGTTGGGTCCCTGTCCCTGGCGGCCATACAACGCCGGTTATGTGAATGGCGGGGGCTGGTATCACTACTATGATCTCGCCACCGACGTCGCGATGTGGGGCGCGCACACGGTGGCTCAGGGCCTCGCCGGACTCGACATGACGAACGTGTCCTTCATCGAGTTCGAGTACGCCGGACCCGATGCGACGATGGTGACGCGCTTGTCCAACGGGGTCAAACTGGTTCTGTTCCGGGTCGCCGGATCGGTTTGGGAGCCGTGCCAGTACTGGCATGGCGCCTGCGGTGAACGGTTCGATGGCCCGGAGGGATGGGTCGCGGCCGCCGACGGTTATTCCTCGCCCGATGTCTCATCACCGGCGCTGATGCGCGAATACAAGAAGGTGCTGGCAGACTACACGGCTCGCACACAACGGCCCCTGAACCACGTGCGGGATTTCTTTGACTGCATTCGCTCGCGCCGACCCACGGTGGCGAATCCGGAGGTCATGTGTCGGTCCATGAACATCTGCCTGGCAGCCGACGTCTGCGAGCAACTGAAACGAAACCTGAAGTTCGATTTGCACAAGGCCGAGTTTGTCGGCGATCCCGAAGCCAACCGGATGCGGTCCCGGGTGATGCGCGTCCCGTACACAATCTAATTCAGCCGCCTTCTCGGTCGTCTTCTTCAGTCTCATCGCCGCCAGCGAGCCTCCATCCGTTCCTGCCGCCGGGCATCGCACGGTTCCTGAGCCTCCGTATCGGGCATCTCGTTGAGCCTCTCTGCACGGTCTCGCGCACCAGATCGCTCAAATGGCTGCTGACCTCGGCCTCGTCGATCTGGATGGCCTGACTCAAGTCCTCGGCTTCATGACTGTAGTGCAAGTCTCTTGCCGGTCCGCCTCTGCGCATACAAGCCCGGGTCCTCACGCCGGGCGCAAAGGCCGGGGCCTGTGTGTACGAGCGACGCATGTGTCGCCGCCACGCAGGCCCCGGTTTTCTTATTCCCGGATTTCGAAATTCGGCTTTCGAAACTGCGTCGGGGTGCTCTTGGGCGCCCTGACAGGGTTACGGGTTGATCACGCGGATGTCATCGACGAACAGCATACCGCTGCCATCGGCCACCGGGTTGTTCCGGTTGCCGACGCCGAGGAACATCTTCTTCACCTTGGTCATGTTCACACCGGTGAAGCTACTCAGGGGTATCTGCACCTCCGTCCAGGCCACCGAGTTCACCACCGTGGCGTTCGTCACGATGGCGAGATTATTCGAGCTGTCCTGGATGGCGACGTAGAAGTCCTGGGTGTTGTTGTACCGAGGACTGTCGATCACGGCCCCTTGCCAGACACCGGTGACGCTGCCGGTGGTCTTGATGCTCTCGAACTGGAACGTCCGCTGCTCGGCAGCCGCATGGGAGGTCACGCACAGGCCGATGTACACCGGAGCCGTCATAATGACCTGCTGCGAACCGACCGCCTGCCACAGGCTGCCATCCGCTGAATGGTAGCCGGTGAGCATGTCGCCGATGCGCTCGATCTTGACCCAGTACGGCGGTGCAACGACCGCGACCGACATCGTGCTCGAGGTCGCGTCATTGGCGGACATGTCCAGACCGGTGGAGGCGCGGTTCTGGAAGACCGCACCATTCCCGGCGGCTCCATCGCTGTTGGCCGTCATGACCATCTGCGCACTGGCCGAATTGCCGTCGAGACTATCGCGAATCATCACGCCGCCTTTGGCCCAGGTATTGCTCCCGGCTCCAATGCTCGTGACCTTGGCGACAATGGTCCCGTCGCCGTTGAGGGTCTTATACGCGTAGGTGAACTCATCGCTGGCGCCCCAGATGTCAGCGCCGCTGCCGGTCAGGCTCATCTTGCCGCCGGTCTCGGTCACGGCCACGCTCGTCGGCTGCGGATAGCCCCGGACTTGCAGGCTCAGCGTGTTGACGCCGTTGACGGTCCAGTTCTGAGGCGTAGCGAACGTCCGCTCGGTCTCCGAGTAGAACGGGCTGTCGGCGTTGTTGTAGCCCATCGGCATAGACTGTCCGCCGCTCTTGACGATGGTCTGCTCGGCAAACGGAGGTTCGGTATATCCGACGGTCGAGCCGGTGCCATTGCCCGGATCGCCCGGAGCCGGTTCGGTATAGCCCCAGCCATCGATCCAGGTCTGGAAGATCCGGCCTTCCACCTCATCGACGTAACTCTCGAAGTCGTCGATGACGAGGAAGTTGGCCGTCGTGAAGCTCCATACCGCTCCCTGCCACGGACCGTCGGCGCTGGCGTCATTCACTTCGTCCACACGCCAGTAGTAGGTCGTGTTCCAGAGCAAACCTGCGAGATCGAGAGTGGTGTCGTCGACCGCCTGGCTGCCCTGATAGAGGCCGGCATCTGCCGGGGTGGCCGCCGCGACGGCATCGGCATCCGTGCCCAGGTAAATCTGGTGCTGTGCCGCCTTCTCGCCGGCACTCCAGACCAGCGTCAGAGACTGCGGGACATCGACCGACCCGGAACTGGGGAACGGACCGCTGGCGCGAACAGGCAGTGAAAACGCTCCCTGCGGGATGATGTCCTTTGGAATGGACTCGCTTTCCCACGACAACTGCGCGATGGCGTTGCCTTCGGCGTTGTAGAACTCCATGGTGATCGGGCATCGCTGTCCACCCTCCAGGGCCATCGAAGCCTTGGCCTCGGTGGGGGCACGGCGGTTGGTCCACAGGTCCAGCAGTTGCTCCTCGTTGACCCACAGACGCACGCCATCGTCGGTGTTCACGTAGAACGTGTACGTCTCCGTGTACGGCACCGCCAGTTCGCCGACCCATCGGACCGAGAAACCGTCGGCGGGCAGACCCGTCGGGGAAGCCGCCGCCCAGTCGAAGTCGATCCTCGGATCGACCTGGGTGAACACGGGCAGGCCGCTCACGGAGGCGTTGTTGAAGTAGAAGCCGCGAATCCCGCCGCCGGGTGCCAGAGTGGTGAAGCTCCAGACCTTGCCAGGGATCTTCGTGCCATCCCACAGAATCTCGTCCACGCGCCAGTAGTAAGTCGTGCCCTCTGCAAGGGTGCCCGGGTCGAACATCATGGCGGGATGATTGCCCTTGGCGGTATCGCCTGTGCCGGCCTCGACCGCCGCCTCGTCCGTGCCGAAGTAGACATCGTGGGATATGGCATCCTGTCCGGGCATCCAGCTCAATCCGGTCCCCACAGGATCGACCCACAGAGCGCCGTCACGAGGACTCGGCTCGAAGGCCGCCAGGGACACTGTCGTGAACGACCAGACGTCGCCGGTATGGACGGTGCCGTCCTTCTCCACCTCATCCACGCGCCAGTAGTACTTCGTACCCGGATCGAGCGGGATGGCGACGTAGTACTGGGTCTGCACGTATTTGGGGACAAGCAGATTGGCCGCCGTCAAATCGGGCGTCGGCCCCAGGTAGATCTTGTGATAACTCGCCGTGTCGCCCCTGGTCCACTTGAGCAGCGGCAAGGCGACGTTCTTGGCGCCGTCGGCCGGGTCGGGCTGCCAGGCCTTGACCCACGGCTCACGCACGAGCTTGCCGGTCATGTAATCGATCGCATTGGCAAGCATCTTCTTGCCCTCATCGTTGAGGTTGAACTCCCCACGCCCGAAGCCGGAGCCTTCCCGCGTGCCGCCGCAAAGCAGCATGCGTTTGCCCGCCGGGGTCTGGGCGCCGCCCGCGTAGAACGGCTTTCCGGGCTGCCACTCAGCGATCATGGTCCTGGTTCCGGTCGCGGCTTGGGCCAGCAGCGTACCGTTGCCCTGCACCAGAACGCCAACGAACGAGACTGTCCCGGACCCAATCGACTGATCGTAGATATCCACCTGGCCCTTGGCATCGAGATTGACCCCCTTGAAGACCGGATGGTGCGGATCGACCGCCACGAGAGTCGGCGTGCCGCCGTCCTCCGAGAGGGTGTCATTGTTGTACCACACCCAGCGGCTGAGCCTGCTGATATACGGCGTCATCAGAATCAGGGGCGCCGTGATGCCGTTCCACTGGCCCACCTCCGTTGCATCCGTGGCGTATTGGCCGCTGTCCGTGCTTCGACCGACGATAATCAGCTCGGCCGCGTTCAGCGTCGCGATCTTGGCGGCATCCAGGGTCCGCCAGTAGCTATTTCCAAAGCTGACCCGCTGGTAATCCACGGTATGGCCCAGCGAGGTCAGGAAATCGATGGCCGCATAATCATCCGGCATGTTGTCCACTCGTTCGTCGTACCCGTCGGACACCCAGGTGATCTTGACCGCCTGTGCGGCCGGCGCCAGGCACAGCGCCAGTGCCACACACAGAAGAACCAGTCTCTTAGGCATAGCAATTCTCCTTCCATTTACGATTTACCATTCACGATTCACCATTTGCGATTTGCACGTCCCGACCTGGCCATAGCAGGAGCCATTCGTAGTTCGTACATCGCAAAGTACAGACTCTGAAGTGTCACATCACCTCCTTCTCCATATGGGTGGCCCACCATCCGTGGAACCGGAATTGTCAACGGAATCTCAGCGTCGATACGTTCAGCCACAAATCGCAGGTTCTTACAACCGATTTATACCAGACGAAGCCGTCCGATTTCAAGAGAAATCGGACCGGGGGACGTCTGGGCTGGCGGGTCTGGACCCGGCTCCCACCCGAATAGCCGGGGCCCACATCCTGTCAACGCAGGCCCCGGCCATTTATGATTCATGATTTGCAGGCTACGCGTCAGTATTGGCGTGAGCCAGAATCATGAATCATCACTTCCAGATCATACACCTCTACGGCCTGATCACGCGGATGTCATCGATGAACAGCATACCGGAGCCGTCCGCCATCGGACTGTTCCGGTTGCCGACGCCGATGAACATCATCTTGACCTTGGTCATGTTGACTCCGGTGAAGCTGCTGAGAGGCATCCTGACCTCGGTCCAGGTCGTGGCGTTCACCGCCGTGGCATCCGTCACGACGGCGATCTTATTCGAGCTGTCCTGAATGGCGACGTAGAGGTCCTGAGCGCTGTTGTACTTCGGACTGCTGATCACGGCCCCTTGCCACTGGCCGGTCACACTACCGGTGGTCTTGATGCTCTCGAACTGGAACGTTCGCTGCTCACCGGACTGGTGCGAAGTGACACAGATGCCGATGCACGCGGTACCACTCATGATGACCTCCGCCGAATCGACCATCGTCCACGCACTGCCATCGGGGGAGTAGTAGCTGGTGAAGGTGTCGGCAATCCGCTCGAGCTTGACCCAGTACGGAGGCGCCACAATCACTGTGGAGTCGGTGTTGGCCGCGTAGTCGGTGTCGGCTGTGGAACGATACGCGAAACTCGCGCCGTTGCCGGCACTGCCGGTCATCACCATGTAGGCATCGACAGCGCCGCCGTCGAGGCTGTCGCGAATCATCACGCCGCCTTTGGCCCAGGTATTGGTGCCCGTGCCGACGCTGGTCACCTTCGCGACGATGGTGGCATCGCCGTTGAGGGTCTTGTACGCGAAGGTGAAGTCATCGCTGGCGTTCCAGATGTCGGCGCCGTCACCGGTCAGGGTCATCTTGCCACCGGTTTCGGTGACCGATATGTCGTTCACCTGCGGATAGCCTCGGACATACAAGCTCAACGTGTCAACTCCGTTGACCGTCCAGTTCTGAGGCGAGTCGAACGTCCGCTCGGTCTCCGAGTAGAACGGACTGTCAGCGTTGTTGTACGCGAATGGCATGGAGGATCCACCGGTGTGAACGATGGAGTGCTCGGCGAAGGGCTCAGTGGCATAGCCGACGGTCGAGCCGGTGCCGTTGCCCGGATCGCCGGGAGCCGGCTCCGTGTAACCCCAGCCATCGATCCAGGTCTGGAAGATCCGACCAGTAACCTCATCGGTGTAACTTTCGAAATTGTCGATGACGAGGAAATCGGCCGTCGTGAAGCTCCACACGGCTCCCTGCCATGGGCTGTCCGGACTGGCGGTATTGACCTCATCCACTCGCCAGTAGTAGGTCTTGTTCCACTCCAGGGCGCCAGGGCTCCAGGTATTGATCTCCAGGGCCTGGCTACCCTTGTAGATCCCGGCGTCGGCAGGGGTAGCTGCCGCCACAGCAGCTTCATCCTCACCGAAGTAGACGTCGTGGGTGACCGCGCTCTGGCCGGCCGACCACATCAATATCACATCCTGCGGAACGTTGACATCGTTGTCTTGCGGGTTGATCGGCTTGGCGCGGACCGGAGGTTGCAGCGGACCGGCGGGGATGATCTGACGCGCCATATTTGGCGTCTGCCAGGACAACTGCGCCACGGCGCCGCCGGTGTTCTCATAGTACTCCACACGCAGTGAATAGACGCCCGGATCGAGCTGCTGCGCGGCGCTGAAGGAGTCGGCCGTCGAGCGATCGACCCAGGAGTCGACGATCATATCGTCGTTGAGCCAGACGCGAATGCCGTCATCGCTGGTGCCGATGAATGTGTACGCGTCGGCAATTGCGATCTCCAGGTCTGCGGTCCAGCGGGCGGAGAAGTTGTCGTCCACGCCGGCGGCGGGACCGCCCGGGTCGCCCCAGCTATGATCGATCGAAGGCTCGATCTGGGTCAGGAACGGCGCGCCGGTGACCGTCATGTTCCGGAAGTACTCGGCCTTGACGCCGCCGGTGCCCGGAACCATTGTGGTGAAGCTCCAGACCTCGCCTTCATGCGTTTCATCCAGCGAGTCGAATTCATCGACCAGCCAGTAGTAGGTCGTGCCCGCTTCCAGGGTGGGCAGTTCGAGGATGGGGAGGACCTGCATGTCGCCCACTTTCACGCTGGCATCGCGAGCGGCCACGAGGCTCTCGTCGGTGCTGAAGTACACGTCATGGGCCTGAGCGTCCGCTCCCGGCTCCCACGTCGGGTCCACGTCGGGATCGATCCACTTGTCGCCATTGCGAGGCACAGGACCAAACGCTGCCAGCGGGGCCATCGTGAACTTCCACACGTCGCCTGGATAGATCGTCTTGTCTTTGGCCTCCTCATCGACGCGCCAGTAGTACGTGGCCCCAGGTGTCGTGCCAAGATAGAAGTAGGTCGCATTCGCAGCGGGCAGGCGGGCCATCCGTTTGGCGTCCGACATGTCCGGCATTGTCCCGACATAGACATTGTGGAATACAGTCGCATCGCCTTTGCTCCACCGCAGCACGGCTATCAGTACGCCCGTCGCCCCGTCTGCCGGCTCGGGCTTCTCCGCCTTGTTCCAGCTCGGCTCGGTGCCATTGACGATCAGGTCCTGCAACTGCTGTTCGCTCAGCGCGCGGTCGTAGAGGCGCACGTCGTCGAGCAGGCCGTGCAGGAAACGCCCGGTCGCCTGCTGGTTCTCGCCAATGTAGAGGTTGTAGCTGCTGCTGTCACCGATCTGGCCGCTGTACGTCCTGGAGGCGTCCGGTATCCCATCGACGTAGATCGTCGCCGTGGTTCCATCGTACGTGCCGGCCCAATGATGCCACTGGTCATCCGTGACGACGGTGACCCCGTCGAAATAGTTGCTGCCGGTGATGCCCATATGGGTGGCGTTGCCGGTTCCGCCGGACCGGGCGGACCGATAGGCGCCGTCGCCTTTGGCCAGGAAGGTCTCCCACGTGTTGGAGAAGGCCTTGACCTTGAACCAGAAGGACATGGTGATTTGATCGCGAAGATTGATCGACGCCTTGTTGCCGCAGTTGATGTACGTGCTGCCGTCGAACTCAAACGCCCCGCCGATCTTGCCGGTCACCCACTTGGCGTTCCCGACGACCGTGCCGTCGTTCTTGTTACTGGTGGCGTCCTTGGCCGTGGTGCCGCTGGATTCGTCGAACTTCCAGTGCGCCACCAGACCGGCCGAGGCCGTGTTGCACAGCACGGCAGCCAGGACGATCAGCCCCACGATAGCTGAGTAGTTGACTTTACGAACCATACTTGTCCTCCTTCATTGATATCAGAACTCATCAAACCCGGCTACATGCCAGGAACACAATCCCTCGCTTCCGCGTAACCCCGCGTCAGGTGCTCTCCTTGTGTCTTGAAAGGGACCCGTGGCTCCGGCGAAGATTGCCGGAGCCACTGTCCCGATTGTCAACGAGAAATCCCTATGGCTTGAGGACGTGGATGTCGTCGATGAAGATGCGGCCGGCGCCGTCGGGCTTGGGACTCTTGCCGTTGCCGATGCCGATGGTCATC
>JAFGJR010000239.1 GCA_016928975.1 Sedimentisphaerales bacterium
CCCTTCTATCCCAACTACAACGACACGAATCAGTCCAACCCGGATTTCGACCGCTACGTGGAAACGTATCTCAAGCCGCAGGTTGCCGAATTGCTCACGAATTACGGGCCCATCGGCGTGATGTGGTTCGATGGCGAGTGGATCAAGGACTGGACCGAGCCCAAGGGCAAGGACATGTACGCCTACATCCGCGGCATTCGACCTGAGGTGATTATCAATAACCGCGTGGGCAAGGGCCGTAAGGGCATGGAGGGCCTGAGCAAGAGCGACGAATATGCCGGCGACTTCGGCACGCCGGAACAGCAGATCCCCCCCACCGGCCTGCCCGGTGTGGACTGGGAAACCTGCATGACGATCAACGATACCTGGGGCTACAAGTCCTACGACGAGAACTGGAAGTCCACCGAAGAGCTGATCCGCAATCTCGCGGATATCGCCAGCAAAGGCGGCAACTTCCTGCTCAACGTCGGACCGACGCCGGAGGGCTTGTTCCCACGGCCCATCGAGCGGCGGCTGGAGGAGATCGGGGACTGGATGGCGGTCAACAGCGAGAGCATCTACGGCACGACGGCCAGCCCGATCGGCGTGCCTGACTGGGGCCGATGCACGGCCAAGGGCAACAAGCTCTACTTGCACGTGTTCGGCTGGCCGGCTGACGGCAAGCTCGAAGTGCCGCTCGCAGGCGCGAAGGCCCGCAAAGCCTACCTGCTGGCCGACAGGAGACACGCCCTGCCGGTGGAGACCGACCAGGACAAGGTGACGATCTCCGTGCCGAACACGGCACCGGATGCAATCGATAGTGTGATTGTACTCGTAACGAACAGCCAATAACAGTTGTCTTCATCATTTGCTGGAGAAGGAGTACGCAAACATGGAACTGCGACCATTGGATGACCGAGTAGTGATCAAGCCGTCAGAGGCACAAGGCAAGACCGCCGGGGGCATCTTTCTGCCGGACACCGCCAAAGAGAAACCGCAGATCGGCAGGATCCTGTGGGTCGGGCCGGGCAAGGTGCAGGACGACGGCAAGCGGGTGGCCATGTCCGTCAAGAAGGATGACGAGGTGGTCTACGGCAAGTACACCGGCAACGAGATTGAGATCGAGGGCCAGAAGTACGTCATCGTTCGTGAGAGCGACCTTCTCGGGGTCATCGAGAAGTAGCCTGGGAGGCAAGTGGAACCGATCCCGGCCGGCCGGGAGACAGGAATCTTTAGAGGGAATCAGAAATGGCAAAGCAATTGATGTTTGATGATGCGGCACGGGCGGAGTTGCGCGACGGCCTCAAGCAGTTGGCGGCCGCCGTGAAGGTGACACTCGGGCCTACCGGCCGCAACGTCGTGCTCCACAAGAGCTGGGGCTCCCCCAAGGTGACCAAGGACGGCGTGTCCGTCAGCAAGGAGATTGAGCTGCCCGAGCCGTTCCGAAATATGGGCGCCAAGATGGTCAACGAGGTCGCCAGCAAGACCTCCGACGTGGTCGGCGACGGGACCACAACCTCAATCGTCCTGGCGGAGGCGATCTTCCTGGAGGGCATGAAGTACGTGGCGGCGGGAATCAACCCGATGGCCGTGCAACGCGGAATCGCCAAAGCCACCGAGGTGGCCGCCGAGTTCATCAAGAGCGTCAGCGTTCCGGTGAAAGGCCACGGCGACATCGCCAAAGTCGCTACCGTCAGCGCACACAACGACCCGGCCGTCGGCAAGATCCTGGCCGACGCCATGGACGCGGTCGGCAAAGAGGGCGTCATCGAGGTCGAGGACGGCAAAAGCACCGAGACCGAGTTGAACGTCGTCGAAGGCATGCAGTTCGACCGAGGGTACATCTCCCCCTACTTCGTGACGAACCCGGAGACGCTGGAGACCGTCTTCGAGGACGCCTATGTCCTTCTGCACGAAAAGAAGATTTCGAACGTCCGCGAGATCATTCCGCTGCTGGAGAAGATCGTGCACACAGGCCGGCCGTTGCTGATCGTCGCCGAGGACGTCGAGGGCGAAGCCCTGGCCGCGATGGTCATCAACCGCCTGCAGGGCGTCCTGAAGGTCTGTGCCGTCAAGGCGCCGGGCTTCGGCGACCGGCGCAAGGCCATGCTCCAGGACATCGGGATTCTCACCGGCGGCCAGGTCATCAGTGAAGATCTCGGCATCAAGCTGGAGAGCATCGAGCTGTCCCAGTTGGGCCAGGCCAAGAAGATCGTCGTCAACAAAGACAATACGACGATCATAGAGGGTGCCGGCAAGAAGCGGGATGTCCAGGTTCGCTGCGACCAGATTCGAGCGCAGATCGAGAAGACAACCAGCGACTACGACCGGGAGAAGCTCCAGGAACGACTGGCAAAACTGACCGGCGGCGTCGCGGTCATCAAGGCCGGTGCGCCGACGGAGAGCGAGATGAAGGAGCGCAAGGACCTGCTCGATGACGCTCTGCACGCCACGCGTGCCGCCGCAGCAGAAGGCATCGTGGCCGGTGGCGGGGTCGTGTTCCTGCGCGCGATCAAGGAAGTCGAGAAGGCCCGGGCCAAGGCCAGGGGCGACGAGAAGGCCGGCTTCGATATCGTCCTTCACGCCCTGAAGGCCCCCACGACCCAGATCGGCGACAACGCCGGTCAGCAGGGTGAAGTCATCGTGGCGGAGCTGCTGGAGAAGCTGGAAAAGGACAAGAACGTCGGGTACGATGCGAATGTCGGCGAGTACGTGGACATGTTCAAGGCCGGCATCGTCGATCCGGCGAAGGTTGCCCGCACAGCGTTGGAGATGGCGGCCTCGGTGGCCGGCCTGATGCTCACGACGAACGTGTTGGTCACCGAGCTGAAAGAAGAGAATGAGCAAGAGCCCGTACCGGGCTCTGTCAGATAGCTGAGGTCTCGGCACGTGGCTCCTCCGCTGTAGTACGGGCTTGTCGCCCGCGGAGCGACGGGCAGGATGGTGTGCGACGGGGTGAGCCACGTCGCCGGGATGAGGTATATGGCCAAACGCGACTACTACGAAGCCCTGGGCGTGGAGAAGGGCGCCTCGGCCGACGAGATCAAACGCGCTTATCGTCGCATGGCGATCAAGTACCATCCGGACAAAAACCCCGGCAACAAGGAGGCAGAGACAAAATTCAAGGAGTGCGCCGAAGCCTACGAGGTGCTGAGCGACCCCAACAAGCGCAAGCAGTACGATCAGTACGGCCACGAAGGACTTCGCGGGACCGGCATGCACGATTTCTCGCGAATGGATGTCGAAGACATCTTCAGCATGTTCGGTTTCGACGATTTCTTCGGGAGTGTCTTCGGCGGCGGCCGGCGCACCGGGCGTCGGGGCGGGCCGGTCCGGGGATACGATCTCGAGACCAGCGTCGAGCTGACGCTCAACGAAGTAGCGCACGGCACGGAGAAGACGATCGAATTCACCCGGCAGGATCGTTGTCCGGAATGTGGCGGCAGCGGCGCGGCGCCGGGAAGCCAGCCTGCCCGTTGTCCGCTGTGCGGCGGCAGCGGCCAGGTCGCCAAGGGCGGCGGGTTCTTTCAGATGGTCTCCACGTGTCCCCAGTGCCAGGGGAGCGGGCGAGTGATCACGAACCCATGTCCCAAGTGCGGCGGCAGTGGGCGCGTGCCCAGGAAGCGCACGGTGACGATCCGGATCCCGCCGGGTGTGCATGAAGGCCAGGGCATCCGCGTCGCCGGAGAGGGTGAGCCCGGCCGCGACAGCGGACCGAACGGCGACCTCTACTGCTACGTGAAGATCAAGCAGCATGAGTTCCTCGAAAGGGATGGCAATGACTTGATCGCCGTCGTCCCGATCGGTTACACGCAGGCCGCGCTTGGAGCCACGATTGACGTACCAACGCTCGACGGAAAGCGACAGCTCCGAATCCCGCCGGGAACACAGTATGGCAGCGTCTTTCGAATTCGCGGACAGGGCCTTCCGGACATCCGCAATGGGCGAGCCGGCGACGAGCTGGTTCAGATCACCATCGAGACGCCGACGAATCTCAACGAACGCCAGGAGGAGTTGCTCAGAGAGTTCGCCAAAACAGAAAACAAGAATGTCTCACCGAAGGCGACGAGTTTCTTTGAAAAAATGAAACGACATTTCGGTACCCACTCATGACTGACGAGGAAACAACGAGACAAGAGCCCCAGCAGCCGGAGAAGGAAGAGGCCAAAGCTCCTGACAACGCGCTGACCAGGCTGCGGCGGGAACTGGAGAGCCTCCAGAAGGAACGGGATGATCTGTTCGGCCGATTGCAGCGAGTCAGCGCCGACTACGCGAATTTCCAGAAGCGGGTTCCGAAGCAGGTCAGCGACTCCGTGGCGTACGAGAAGGACAAGATCCTCCGGTCGCTTCTTCCCATTCTGGACAATCTGGAGCACACGCTCAAAGCGCACTCGGCGGAAAGCCCGGACGCGGTGGTCCGGGGCGTCGAGATCATCTACGGCCAGATGCTCGATATCCTCAAGATGCACGGCGTCGAGCAAATGCACGCGCTCGGCGAACCATTCGACCCGATGCGTCACGAGGCCTTGATGCGCAAGGAAGACCGCGCGCAGCCTCCGGATGTCGTCCTGGAAGAGCTCCAGAAAGGGTACATGAGCAACGACCACGTTCTGCGGCCGACCCGAGTCGCGGTCAACAAGACGCCGGCGTCCCAGCCGCAGAATCAGGAGCCGGAGGAAGAATCTCCTGAGCAAGAGCAGAATGACAAATAGCGTCCAGGGCAGACATGCGTCCAGCCGGTCCGGCTGGTCCATGCCGCTCTGTCGAACGCGACAGTAGCACGGAGAATTCACGATATGCCAACGTACGCATACGCCTGCGAGCAATGCGGCCACGAGATGGAGGCCTTTCAGAGCAT
The DNA here is from genome assembly GCA_016928975.1 of Sedimentisphaerales bacterium. Next base: position 4,838 of record JAFGJR010000239.1, read on the forward strand.
CACGGCCAAGCCGATGCGAAAGTGCCCCGTGTGTGGCCACAATTC
>JAFGJR010000240.1 GCA_016928975.1 Sedimentisphaerales bacterium
TCTTTCCTGTCAGGCCCCCCGCAGGATAGAGGAGAATGGATTCGCCCCCCAGTTTTTTTACGGCCCGGCAGACGTTCACCCCACCCCCTCCGGGCTCAAAACGAGGGGGTCTGCAGTACAGCTTTCGCTCGGCCACGACATGCGCAACACTTGAGCTCTTGTCGATCGCCGGATTCATCGTCATGGTCACGATGGTTTTCATGGACGGCCCTCCACGCAGCACCCCTTCGAAGGATTATCTGAAACTTCACGGCCAAACCTGAACAGGGAGAAGTTTTCTTGCTCGAAAAGTTCCTTGCTTTTTCTGCAGCGAAGCCGTATCTCTTTTTCCGGTTTCCGTAAACACGCATCAACTTGATCATTCCAAATATTAACTTTGTTACGGGAGGGTTGAGCATGACTCGGGTATCCTCACCTCGACCCAGTGCTCCTTATGGTCATCCACAAGCGGGATGGTCTCATCGGGTCGCTCAATGCCGTCCACGCTCACGCGCATCTTGCCATTCCCGGCGTGCGTTTGCAGGACCTCGATGTGATAGACGGTCTCCCGATATCGGTAGTGCACCTTGAACCCCTCCCAATCTGCAGGGAGGCAAGGCACGACACGCAGCTTGTCCACTTCCAGCCTCAGCCCAAGAAGGGATTCAACAATCAACCGGTACATCCAGGCGGCCGAGCCCGTGTACCATGTCCAGCCTCCCCGGCCGGTGTGAGGCGGCACCGCATAGACGTCGGCCGCAACAACGTAGGGTTCCACTTTGTAAGTGGCAGCCTCCTCGGTCGTTCTTGCATGGTTTACCGGGTTGATCATGGCAAAGAGCTCCCACGCGCGCCGGTTGTCCCCCAGCCGAGCAAAGGCCATGGCCGCCCAGATGGCTGCGTGGGTATACTGCCCGCCGTTTTCTCTAACTCCCGGCACGTACCCTTTGATATAGCCGGGATTCAAATCCGATTTGTCGAAGGGCGGATCCAACAGTTGGATGATTGCATGCTCGCGACGAACGAGGTGCTTATCCACCGCTTCCATGGCCATGCGCGAACGCTCGGCATCTCCCGCACCGGATAGGACAGACCAGCTTTGCGCAATGGAATCAATCCGGCATTCGGGGTTGCTTGCCGAGCCAAGCGGCGAGCCGTCATCGAAGTAAGCCCGGCGGTACCAACCGCCGTCCCAGCCATGCCTCTCGATATTGCGGCGCAGTCCTGTCGCCTCCTTCATGCAACGCTCGGCGAAAGAGACGTCGCCATGCGTTCGGGCAACCTCAGTGAAGCGCATGAGCACTTCATATAGAAAAAATCCCAACCAGACGCTTTCGCCCTTGCCGTGTTCGCCTACCAGGTTCATACCGTCGTTCCAGTCACCGGAGCCGATCAGCGGCAGGCCGTGCTCACCAAATCTGAGGCCTCTAAGAATGGCCCGCACGCAGTGCTGGTACAGACTTGCTGTTTCCTCAGACCGCCCGGGAAGGTCGTAATACGAGTCCTTTTCCGCGTCTACCGGGCGGCCTTCGATGAAGGGAACGGCTTCATCCAATACCCCTGTGTCCCCGGTGCTGAGAACGTACCGGCAAGTCGCCAGCGGCAGCCACAGGTAATCATCGGAACAGTGGGTGCGCACGCCCTGGCCCGAGGGAGGGTGCCACCAATGCTGGACATCTCCCTCCGGGAACTGACGGGCGGCGCAGAGGAGCAAGTGCTCGCGCACGAGGTGCGGCCTGGCGTGGATGAGCGCCATCACGTCCTGCAACTGATCGCGGAAACCGAAGGCCCCGCCCGGCTGGTAGGTTCCGCAGCGTGCCCAGAGACGGCACGATACGGTCTGGTACAGGAGCCATCCGTTGACCAGCACATTAAGGGACGGGTCCGGCGTTTCCACCTGCACGGCACCCAGTGTGTGATTCCAGTGCTGCCACACGTCCTCGAGAGCCCCGCGCGCCGCCGCCGATCCCCGGAAACGATACGCCAGGTTGCGGGCGTCATCGGCATCACGTCCGACGCCGAGCGTGAAAATGATCTCACGCTCTTCCCCGTCCGCTATCTCGAAGGTCACCTGGATCGCGGCGCAGGGATCCAAAGCGGCCCCCACCTTGCCCGAAAGCCGCGACCGCGTCATGGCGGCCGGACTCCGAAGCGTGCCGTTACGCCCAATAAACTCCGTCCGGTCGCCGCTTAAGGTCCGATTCCCATCGTCCACGTCGAAAATGGCAACCCGGTTGCCGAACTCTGTGTTGTAGGGGTTCCGCGCGAAGAGCACACCGCTGGCAGGGTCTATCTCGGTGACCACGTGCATAGCCGATTTGGGCTGCAGATCCCCCAGCACCCATTCTACGTACCCCGTGGCGGAGAGCCGGCGGGGTCGGCCGCACTCATTTCGCACTTTCAATACCGTGAACTTGATCGACGCGTCCATGGCTGCGTAAACCCACATCTCCGAGCGGATGCCACGTTCGGCGTGCTCGAAAACACTGTAGCCGAATCCGTGCCTGCAGGCGTAAGGCGCCGTTCCCCGACTCGGCAGGGGCGTGGGGGACCAGAAATGGCCCCTCTCTTCGTCACGAATGTAAAAGGCTTCCCCACTCCAATCGGTTACAGGGTCATTGCTCCAGGGGGTGAGGCGGAACTCGCGGGCATTTTCGCTCCAGGTGCAGCCCGGGCCGCTCTCCGATATGACGGTCCCGAAGGTTGGGTTCGCCAGCACATTCGACCATGGCGCCGGCGTCACTTGCCCGTGCGCAGTGGTCGTCACGTACTCGCGTCCATCCAGCGTGAATCCTCCCAGCCCGTTGAAGAAGACCAGATCGGGGCGAGGCAAGGCGGCCGCCGGCGAGGGTTCGGGGCGACGGGGTCGGGGTGGCTTGAGGCGCGGCACGGTTACTTCCGCAAGGCCGCGACGGTTGATCTGGTCTGCCAGCGCTCCCCGACTGTCGGTAAGGATGACCCGAGCGACCGTCTGGAACAGGATGCGGTCCTCGATCGATATCTGGTCCGCAGGTCTTACAAAAATGCCGCCGGGTCGATCGGTCACGTTGGCTTCGAGGCCGGCGGCTATCAGTCCCATGATTTGGTCGTGGAGGAGTTGCCGGTAACCGGCGTGATCTTCGTTCCAGATGACCAGGTCCACCACCAGTCCTTTTAAGCGCCAGTATGCGTGGGCCTGGACGAGTTGGCGCACCAGCTCGATATTGGCCGGGTCGCCGATTCGCAGCAGCACGATCGGCAAATCGCCGGAAATGGAGTAGCCCCATAGCCCGGATTGGCCGCGGCGATTCTTTGTGAGAACGCTCGCGTCGGCGCGCAGCGAGGAATTGGCGTAAAGCACCGAGCCGGCCAGTCGTCCATAGAGTTGCGCGTCGGCCTCGGTAGCATTGATCTGCCGCAAGGTCACCTGGCTGTGTGACCACGCCAGATCGAAGACGCGATCTGCGAGACGCCGATCCTGGTATTTCTCGACCAGGCCCAGGCAGGCATCACGGGTCTCGCCGATGCCGGAGACCATATTGATCGTCGCCGATTCCTCCGGGTCGAGGTTGATCCGGTATCGGATGGCGACAATCGGATCGAGCACGGAGCCCTCGCTGCCCGAAAGCGCCGCAGGCCCGTTCATCGCCAGGGGGTCGGCGACGGTGTTGCCTCGGCCGATGAACCGGCTGCGGTCGGTCTCATAGGAAATTTCTCCGATTTCTGCCCCATGCACGGCCATCAGGTGAAACATCCAGGGCGTGGGCTCGTTTAGGGAGCGGGGCCTGCGCGTGCAGAGAATCGCCCGCTGCCGGTGGACGATCTCTGTCTGAACAAAGAGATTGCTGAACGCCGGATGCAGGGCGTCCGCGGCAGGCGAGGTGAGAACGACTTCCGCGTAAGTCGTAACCTCGATGGTTCTACGAATACGGGCGCGGTTGGTGAGCGTAATTCGGCGCACCTCGATGTCATCCTCGGGCGAGACAGCGATTTCCGTATAGGTGTCGATTTCATGGGCACGGCAACGGAACTCCGCTCGTGCCTCCGAAAGAACCGCTTCGTATTTCTCCGACCCCTTGAGTGTCGGCTGATAGGCGGTTGACCAGAACTCCCCGCTCGTCGGGTCACGGAGGTAACAGAAGGTGCCCCAGTTGTCGCGGGTACTGTCTTCGCGCCAGCGTGTGACAGCCAGGTCTTTCCAACGGCTGTAACCGCCGCCTGCGTTGGTAACCATCACGTGGTATCTGCCGTTCGACAACAACTGCACTTCCGGTATGGGAGTGTCCGGACTGCTGAAAACCCGCACCGGCATCTCAGAACCGCCGGGAGTCGTACGGATGTCGGAGTGCTCGGCGGCGTGCCAATAGAACGCCGTGGCCTTGGGAACCCGTTCCTGGAGCAACAGCAGGGTCGCCTGAAACAGCGGGTCCGACTGGAATCGCTTCTGCATCGGCCGGTCCAGGAGCAGATAGGCCAGAGAGAGGAGGATCATGCCTTGGTGATGGGCCATAAAGGACCGAACCACGACATTCGATTTTCCATGCGGCAGGCGTGAAGGGGTGTAGTCGATCGCTTCATAGAAGCCGTATTCTCCTTCCAGCCCTTCAGCGGCGAGTCTCTGCAAATTCAGGCACGCCTCCTCGGGCGCCACCATCAACGCGAGCGCCGAGGCATAGGGCGCAATGACCCAATCATCGGCTAATCCCCGTATGAGCCCCAGGCCGGGCACGCCAAACGCGCGGTACTGGTAGTTGCGATGAACGTCGATCGCGTTGTAGCCGGATTCCGACATACCCCACGGCAGCCCTTGGCTCCTCCCATACTCGACCTGCCTCTCTACGGCCGTCTGGTAGGTCCGGTCGAGCAGCGTGTCTACGTACGTAGGCATCACCAGCAGCGGCATGAGGTACTCGAACATCGAACCGCTCCACGAAAGGAGAACCGGTTTCCCGCCGGCGGTGGTGAGCAGGCGCCCCAGGGCAAACCAGGTCTCCTGCGGCAATTGTCCCTGCGCTATTGCCACGAAACTGCACAATCTCGCTTCCGATGCCAGCAGATCGTAGTAACTCGAGTCCAGCCGGCGCTCGTCCACGCTGTACCCAATGGCCAGTAGATGGCGCGCCTTGTCATACAGGAAGCCATACTCCATCTCAGCCAGTTCACTGCATTGCTGTGCAAGGCGTTCGATGGCTGCGATCCTTGCCCTGGCCCGTTGGCTTGACTCCTTGATGAGGGGTCGAATCACGCCCAACCATTCCCTCTCCTCCGGGTTTGCCGTGGATCCGAGGCAGTTTTCGATGGTGGGCAGAAGCTCAACGTCAAACCTTGCCAGGTCGCGAAGCGTTGGGATCGCATCGATCGCTGGAAAATCACTGAGTATATTCGGTGGGGCCGGCGACAAACTCCACGGCGCGAGAAAGGTCAGCTCATCGAGAGCGTCCCGGCATTGCCGAGCGAGGGCATGGGCCCACAACGTTGCTTGGCTCTCAGTGTCAGCCTCGAGGCTGGTTACCAGCTCCGCGGCGGCCGTCGTCAGCCGGTCGAGGGTTAGTCGCGCCCCCGCGAGCGTAGTTGGCAGGGAAGCGGACGGGGGCGCCAGATTTTTCTGAAGTTGAGCGAGCAGGGCCGCAGCAGCTCCTCCCGCAACGTCCACGAGAATCCCTAGGGTGTCGCTGAGTCCGTCAAACCATCGCCCTTCCAGGATCCGGTGATCGGGAAGGGCGAGCAGACCCGGTCGCAAGGTCAGCAGATGGCCCGCGAGGTTCCCGCTGTCCACCGTCGAAATGTACGTGGGAAGAAGCGGTTTCAGAGACTGCGTGTCGTACCAGTTGTAAAAGTGGCCTTGGTGACGTTCCAGGGCTTCCATGGTGTGGAAGGCCTTCGCCGTGCGCTCGATGAGTTGCCCGGCCGGAATGTAGCCGAAGTCGCAGGCGGAAAGATTTGCGAGGAGCGCAAGCCCCATGTTGGTGGGCGACGTGCGATGCGCAACCACGGGAGCGGAATGCTCTTGATAGTTATCCGGCGGCAGCCAATGATCTTCCGGGCCGACGAAAGTCTCGAAGAACGCCCAAGTCTTTCGGGAAAGCTTCCGGAGAAACAGGTTCTGGTCAGCAGTCAGCCTTGCTGCCGGGCGAGCGAGGGGCTTACTGAGCCACCAGGCGATAGCGGGTGACAAAAACCAAAGGCATAGGACAGGCCCGGCTACGGCGAGCGCGGCCGGCCTCGAAAGGGTCAGATAAATCGCCGCGGCAGCGGCTAGAACGGGGGCAAACCACATTGTCCGAAAGGAAGCGCCGAGGTCCGTGCGGCGGTGGCGATCCGGGTCGGTCGACGGATTCCACTCCAGAAGTCGTTTGCGTGAGACCAGCATTCGCCAAGCCGTTCGGGCAATCGCATCCAGACTGAAGAAAGCCTCATAGGGGAGACAGGTGAGAGTAAAGGCCGCCTGAGCGGAGCGCCGGCCTGCCGAGCGCACCGTGGCAGCGAGATGCTGACGCAGCAACACGTCGCCCGGCTTCTCAAACAGTTCCAGAAAAGAGGCCATCCAGGGGGGGATCAGGATGGTTCCGATTACGGCGAGGGTCCATAGCCAGGTCGGGGACAAGACGGTCCAGCCGAGGAGCAACAACAAGGTCAACGCCGCCGATACGAGGCTCCGACGAAGATTGTCGAAAATCTTCCA
>JAFGJR010000241.1 GCA_016928975.1 Sedimentisphaerales bacterium
GAACGGATGCCGCACAAATCCACGTACTTCTATCCAAAAATGTATACCGGACTGACGATTCAGAAGTTGTAACCGCTATATCGGAGTGCACAAATGGCAGATTGGAGAAACCCGCCGAGGCTGTTCATCCCCGGGCCCATTCAGGTCAAAGACGACGTGCTGAAGGAACTGGCCCGGCCGACCCTCGGGCATCGCGACAAGGAATATGCACAGCTCCACGGTGAAGTGGTCGACATGCTCAAGAAGCTGCTCTTCACCGATCAGTACATCTTCCTCTCGACCTCCAGCGGCTCAGGGCTGTGGGAGGCCTCCATCCGCAACTGCGTCAAGCCCGAGGAGACGGTGCTGGCCACCTGCTGCGGTGCGTTCAGCGACAAGTGGGCGGACGTGGTGAAAGAGTGCGGGCGCAACGTGGAGCTGCTCAAGGTCGAGTGGGGTCAGCCCACCCTGCCGGAACAGATCGACGCCAAGCTCGCCAGCGGCAAGTACGCGGCGGTCACGCTGATCCTCAACGAGACCAGCACCGGCCTGATGAACCCCGTCGAGGACATCGCCAGGATGATGAAGGCCAGGTACCCCGACGTGCTGGTCTTCGTGGACGCCGTCAGCGGTATGATCGGCCTGCCCATCCACTTCGACGAGCTCGGCTGGGACGTCGCCTTCGCCTCGGTGCAGAAGGCCTTCGGCCTGCCGCCGGGATTCACCGTCGCCGCCGTCAGCAAGCGAGCGGTCGAGAAGGCCAAGAGTGTCCCCGCCAAGGGCTACTACTTCAACTTCCTCGAATGGGCCAAGTCCGCCGAGAAGAACCAGACCCTCGTGACCCCCAGCATTCCGCACATTATGGGTCTGCATTACCAGTGCACCAAGTTCGTCAACGAAGGGATCGAGAACGTCTGGAAGCGTCACCAGGCGATGGGCGACTTCTGCCGCAGTTGGGCCAAGAGCAAGGGCTTCGAGCTGTTCTGCCAGGAGCAGTACGCCTCCAACACGCTGACGACGATCAAGAACACTCGCAACATCAACGTTGGCGACGTCATCAAGGCCGTCAAGGCCAAGCACAACTCGATCTTCAGCGCCGGCTACGGCCAGCTCAAGGACAAGACCTTCCGCATCGCGCACATGGGCGACATCACGATCGACGAGGTCAAAGAGCTCTGCGGCTGGATCAGCGACGAAATTCACTAGAAATGTGTCGCGGGCTTCCAGCCCGTGATTCCAGGTGTCGAAGGCAAGATGCCTTCGACACACAAAGGCGAGACGTCCTTGCCACGTCACAACCGATGAACGCCTGACACTTAACCGAAGCCTTCAAGGGCGGCGTCCGGCAAGGACCGCCGCCCTCTTCTTTCCGCGCCCCGCCTCACGTTTTCAACGGTCTTCCCGCCGCGTTCGCCTTCCCGCATCTGCGACAGCAACGATGTGAACGGCCTGCCGATAAGCCGCCAGCGAAGCCGGTCGGCTGCAGCGACAGGTTTGGCGAGGTTACTTGACGCGTCGGATCCCGTAGTTGCCGCCGACCACCTGAACGATCTGGATCTCGGCTCCATTGCCATCGAGCGTAAAGCTGTCTCCCTGATAGAGGGCGCCCGGTTCGCTGGAGTACACGAAGTATATTTCGTAGTGCCCATCCGGAACGAGCACGGAGGCAACACCGTTCGCGGCAACGACGAAATCCTTGCCGTTCCAGAGGGATCGGACTCCTACAGAAACCTCGAAATCGTTGGGGTTTCGCACCCTAATCTCATTGCCGCCGACCAAGTCACCGGCGAACGCTGGGAGCCCTGCAACCCGTTGAGCGGGGCGCGATGCCTCCGGTGCCTTGAGAGCGAGACGAGAATGCAAGGCCTCCGTGCGGTTCGCGACCTTGAGCACGAGACCCTGGGCCGATTCTGGCACTTCGAAGTGGATGTCGAAGCAGTGCGGATATTTTTCGGCCTCGAGTTTGACCAAGACCGGTACCTCACCAGGCTTCTCGTTCTTGACTTCTGCGTCGTCCATATGTAGCCATCCATTGTCTGTGAGCCAACCCCTGTACTGGTAGATTCTGCCCGTCGTGTCCGTCAATGTGACTTCTCGGAACATGGCGCGCGCGTAGTCGAATGGTCGCCGGAGCTCCAGCTTGACTGTGATGAACCGGTCACCCGCCTGGGATGGGCGCCATGCCGTCGAGGCAGTCTTCAAGATGGTCGTCTCTTCGAAGCCGATCAGGGTGCCCCCATGAAATGGAATTGGCTCGCGGAACTTCACAATCTCGCCCGGCGCCACGAGATCTGGTGGGGCTTGGGCGCTAGGGGGCTGGTCTGTGGTTGGGGCCTCCGAGGTCGGCTCACGTTCGCCCGGCGCCTCGCGCTTACAGGCCGCAGGCAAGAGCAGAAGCAGCGCCGATACCGAAAGCAACATCGCGTTCTTCATGGGACCTCCTTCGCGGCGCTTGGCCGCCTAACAATAATTAGTCTGGTCTATATGATACGCCCCCGTAGATAATGAAGACACGCCTCCCAGCCCGCGCAATCATTATTCAGTCGGCCTCCAAATGTAGTTTCCTTTCTTATTGACGTATCCGAGTTTCCCCCCTTGGAGGCCCCCGTAGGTATTCCGGGAACCTCCAACAGTGACTTCCGCCACTCCACCTACAAAGGAGCCGACAAGCTCGAACTGCGTATCAATGATTAAGGTTCCGCTTGCGTCAACAAAACCCCACTTGCCGCCTACAACGACACCGTAATCATTTGTGCGGCCTCCCACATTCACGCCCGCCGCTCCTTCTGAAAATTGAGTGGCCCCATCAAACTTGGGCGAAATGACCACTCTTCCGGTCTTGTCGATATACCCCCATTTGCCACCGATCTTTACGGCTGCCCGGTCTTCGTCGAATCGGAACACATCGTCAAACTGAGGAGCAATGATGGTCTTTCCTGTCTTGTCAACATACCCCCATTTTTCACCCATCATCTTCACACACGCCAAACCCTCAGAGAATGTGCTCCCACGCTCAAATTGTGCCTTAATTGTCACCTCTCCCGTGCTATCAACATAGCCCCATTTGTTATCCGTGTTTACAGGCGCCAAACCATCGCAAAACTGTCCAGCGTTTTCATAATACGGGGCAATGACGGTCTTCCCTGTCTTGTCAACATAGCCCCACCTGCCCGTTTGCCAGTCACCTTTTCGGACCACTGCCATTCCTTCATGGAAGTCCTCGGCCTCGTCAAACTCCGCTTTGACAAGGAGTGTCCCACTCTTGTCGACAAAGCCGTACCGTCGGTCGATTTCGACCTTCGCCAGCCCACCAGAGAAACTGTATGCCTTATCAAACTGCGGCGAGATTATTACTTGGCCTGTTTTGTCAATGTAGGCCCATTTGCCCCCCACGGTTATGAACTCAGTCTTTCCTTTGGACGTCAGGTAAGCCCTTCTTTCTGCTCCGACCCAAACGGCGGCCAATCCTTCGGAGAAGTCCGAAGCCTCGGCAAATTGTGCCGAGATGACTTCCTTCCCTTTTTCATCAACGTAACCCCATCTGTCACCTGTTTCCGCAACTAACACCAATGATCCCGTGCCAGGCCTCTTTGTCCGGTTGACAGCAGCAAGCCCTTCGCGGAATGGCTTTGCGTTGTCGAATTCCGGCTTTATGACCAGTGCTCCGCCCTTGTCGATATAACCGTACTTTCCATCCTGCTTTACTGGCAAAAGTGCAGTGTCATCCGCCGAGACCTGAGCGACTGTGAAGCAAATCCCCAGCAGGAGCGAACATAAGACGTTCACTTTCATAGTTCTCCTTTCTCATATTGTGAACCGACATTTCCCATTGGCCCAAATGGGCACAGACCCCGTTTACGATACATGCTCTTGGCGAGTACACGCATTAAGTGCTCGCGGTCGGCACCGTCTCGAAAGATCGCCCGGCGTTCATTGTCTCTGGCGGTCACGTGGCCCACGCCCGCTTCGTACGTAATCCGCTGCGCTCCAACCATGCCTGAATTCTATCCCTCCCACTCTCCTTCTGCAAGCAGGAAAACCCTGCGAATAGGTCCCCTGAAGCGCGGAATGAGGGTTGACCGTACCCTATAGCATTCCCAGCGCTGCCAACGCCTCGCATCGTTACCGAAACAGCCCCTCCAAGGGCATTTCAAGCCATTCCAGGGCTCTTTGAGCGGATTGTCTGGCTTCGCGTGCGTCTTCAGCGTTCATAGAGCTTCTTGCCCTCGCGTAGAACGGTGGACACGAACGAGAGAGCCGATTTTCTCCCCTCTTCGATCTCCTCGGGCGTATAGACCACGATATCCATGCCAAAAGGATAAGGCCGAAATTGCTTGTACAGGTCGATGGCTCTCTTGTGCCGGGGCAAACCGCTCTCCGCCACGACCATGAAATCCACGTCGCTCCGGTCCGTCGCCTCTCCGCGCGCGTATGAGCCGAATAGAATGACCAGCGATGCCCGCGCCGCCTTGCCCAACTGAACAGCCACTTGCCGTATTTCGCTCTCTTGAATCATGGAAGGGATTGTACCACTTGAGAGCACTCGCGTAAACCGTGATTCTCTTCAAGATGAAAGCCCATCCTACCAATTGCTTGGGCCTTTGCCCGGAGAGACGCAGACGGTATAATGACGTGCGGGATCATACTTACGCTCGCGTAAGCAGGCCTCGTGGGCGGTTCGCAATAGGAAAGGGAACATGGATCTATCCATCGTCATACCGGCCTTCCAGGAGTGCTGGAAGATCGCGCGCGACGCGGAGGCCGCGGCGGCGTTCCTGCAGGCCAACCGATTGACGGGCGAGGTGATCGTGGTGGACGACGGCAGCAGCGACAACACGGCCGAGGCGGCGCGGGCCGTCCGCGTTCCCGAGGCCATCCGGCTCAACGTGATTCGCCACGAGCAGCATCGAGGCAAGGGCTACGCCGTCCGCACGGGGATGATGGCCAGCAGCGGCAAGTACGCCATGTTCGCCGATTGCGGCTTGTGCATCCCCTACATCGACGCCCTCAAAGGCTTGGCGATGCTCAGGAACGGCACGTGTGAGATCGCTCACGGCTCCCGGCGCCATGCGGCCAGCAACATTCTCCAGGCTCAGCCCTGGCATCGGCGCGTGCTGTCGCAGGCGTTCAAATCGACCGTGCGGGCGCTCATGCGAGTGCCGCGCGAGCTGACCGACACGCAATGCGGCTTCAAGCTCTACCGCGGCGACGTGGCGCGAGACCTGTACAAGAGCTGCATCACCGACGGCTTCATGTTCGATATCGAGATCATTCTGCGGGCCGCGAAGAAGGGCTATCGCATCGGCGAGTTCCCCGTCCAGTGGGCTTGCGATCTCGACAGCCGGCTGTCGGTCACGCGGACGCCCTGGCCGGTGCTCTGGGACCTGCATAGAATCCGGCGAGCCGTATCCGCCGGCCGCAACAGCGAGTGACACGACCTCACAGGAGAGACCGCGCGGGGTAAGGACCTACCCTGCGGGTTGTCCCGCACGGATAGTGACACCGCAAGGCGTTCTCTGCCATGCCTGCTGTGGGTGGACAGGCGACGCACGGAACAGTAAGCTGACGGGGCGTTAGGAGCCGTTGACTCCGCCGGGCATATGAACTCCGTGAAGCCGAGGTCGATCATGAGCGATGCAAAGCCTGTCGTGAATGCAGCGGTGCTGGCATTGTGCGGGTGTCTTCTGTGGACCATCACCGGTTGCCAGCACGCCCAGGCGCCGTCCAGGCCGCTGATCGGGATCACGAGCGTGTACGAGCCGGCCAAGCCGAAGAAATCCGCCGAGACGACGGCGCCCTTCGCGTACGCTGCGGCCGTCGCCGAGAACGGAGGCGTGCCGGTGGTGTTGCCGACCATTGACGACGAGCAGATCCTGCAAAGGTATCTGGAGGTGCTCGACGGCCTCGTGCTGATCGGCGGCGACGATATCCCGCCCGAGGCGTACGGCGAGAAGCCGCATGAGACGGTTGTGCCGTTGGAAAAGCACCGCTACGACTTCGAACGGAAGCTCATCGCGAAGTGGTTCGCCGCCGGCAAGCCCCTGCTCGGCGTGTGCCTGGGCATGCAGTTCGCCAACGTCGTCGCCGGCGGGACGATGATCCAGGACATCCCCTCGGAGGTCGGTGCCAAGGTCAACCACAAGGCCTATCATCGCGTGCAGATCCAGCCGGCCAGCTCGCTGGCTCGATTGCTCAACAGCACCGAGGCGTCCGTCTTCTCAAGCCACCATCAGGCCGTGGACGACCTGGGCAGGAACCTCCGCGTGATCGCGCGTAGCGCCGACGGGGTCGCGGAGGCCATGGAACGCACCGACGGCAAGTTCGGCCTGTTCGTCCAGTGGCATCCGGAGGCAATGACGGACCTGGCGCATCGCAACGCGATCTACGGCGCCCTGGTCCAGGCCTGCGTGTGGTCGAGATAGCGTGTGTACGTGATTGGAAGGAAGATGCGGCTCCCCAAACTTCAACTGTATACGAAGATTCTGATCGCCCTGCTGATCGGGGCCGTATTCGGTCTTGCCGCCAATCGCCTCGGATTCTCCGCGTTCGTCGTCGCGTACATCAAGCCCGTGGGCAGCGCGTTCATCCGGCTCATCAGCATGGTGGTCGTGCCGCTGGTGTTTGCCTCGCTGCTGGTGGGCACGGCCAGTCTGAAAGACATCCGCTCGCTCGGGAGGATCGGGGTCAAAACGCTCCTCTATTATATGTGCACGACGGCGCTCGCGGTCAGCATCGGCCTGCTGCTGACGACCGTCATACGGCCCGGATCGAGCCTTTCGCAGGAGGCCCGGCAGAAGCTCGTGACCGACGCCGGCGCGCAGAAGGACCTGCCGGTGCAAGCCGCCGGAGAGAAGGCTTCCATCAGAGACCTTCTGCTGAACGTCATTCCGACGAACCCGATCAAGGCCATGGCCGAAGGCCAGATGCTCCAGATCATCTTCTTCGCACTACTGACGGGCGTGTGCCTGACGCTGATCCCGTCGGAGAAGGGCCAGCCGGTCATCGACTTCTTCAAGGCCCTCAACGACGTCATCGTGCAGATGGTGCACGTCATCATGAACGCGGCACCGTATGGGGTCTTCGCCCTGATCGCGGCCGTCGTCGCCGACTTCGGCCCAGGCATTCTGGTGAATCTTCTCAAGTACAGCGCCGTGGTCCTGCTCGGGCTGGCCGTACACCTGCTCCTCGTCTATGGCTCGATCCTGAAAGTGTTCACGCGGGCGAACGTGGCGAGTTTCTTCCGGGGCATTCGGGCCGCCCAGATGGTGGGGTTCTGCACATCGTCAAGCAACGCCACACTGCCCGTGACGATGGAGTGCGCGACGGAGAACCTTGGTGTCCCCGCACACATCTCCAGCTTCACGCTGCCGCTGGGAGCGACGATCAATATGGATGGCACCGCCCTGCTCCAGGGGGTCGCGACCGCGTTCCTGGCACAGATCTACGGGATCGAGCTGAGCTTCACGCAGCAGTTGACCGTCGTACTGACGGCGACGCTGGCCTCGATCGGCACCGCCGGCATCCCGGGCGCCGGTATCATCATGCTGGCCATCGTGATGGACAGCGTCGGCGTCCCTCTCCAGGGGATCGGCATCATCCTGGGCGTCGATCGACTCCTCGACATGTGCCGTACCATCGTGAACGTCAGTGGCGACGCGGTCTGTGCCATGGTCATCGCCTCGACCGAAGGCCAACTCAAGGTGGCTCCCGCACAGGCAGGAGCAGTGAAAGCGCCCGCCATATGACAAGGATACGGATATGAGCCGAAAGCCTGTAGGCATTGCGATCCCCCTGTTGTGTCTGTTGCTGACAGCAGTCCCACGATGCCAGGCGTGCTTCTCTGTAGTCGTCGGCAAGAACACCTCGACAGATGGTTGCGTGATCGTGGGCCACAATGAGGACGACGCGGGCCCGCAGCTCGTCAATCACCACAAGGTGCCCCGGCAGACCCATCCGCCCAGCACGATGGTCACGTTGCGCGATGGTGGCTCGCTGGAACAGGTCTCGCAAACCTGGTCATACCTCTGGTCCGAAATGCCCGGCCTGAGCTTCTCCGACAGCTACCTCAATGAGTGGGGCGTGACCGTCTGCTCGGACAATTGCCCGTCGCGCGAGGACAAGCCCCAGATCACCGACGGCGGCATCGGCTACATGCTCCGGCGGCTCGTGGCGGAACGTGCCCGGACCGCGCGTGAGGGCGTCTTGCTGGCCGGCAGTCTTGTCGAGCGATTCGGCTACGTCGATTCTGGCCGGACCTACATCATCGCCGACCCAAACGAGGGCTGGCTCTTCTGCGCAGTCCACGGCAAGCATTGGCTCGCCCGGCGCGTACCGGATAATGAAGTAGCCTTGGTGGCCAACACCTATACCATCCGCAACGTCGATCTCAAGGACGAC
>JAFGJR010000242.1 GCA_016928975.1 Sedimentisphaerales bacterium
GGAAGTGGTGATAGAACGCCCCCTTGGTCAGACCGGTGGCCTCCTGAATGTCGGCGATGCCGGTCTTGTGGTAGCCATGCTCACTGAACAACTGACGGGCGACTTGAAGAATGTCCGCCTTGGTCGTCTGGCCTCGTGATTGGATGGTTGTTGGGTTTGTTTCGCTCATGAGCGTGCCTCCCATAGAAGATACCAATCGGTCGGTACCTTTACGAAAGTTGAGTGAAAATGTCAAGTTTGGCCACTCTGAGGACGCGCGGGGCAGGCTCATTGTCCGCATGCCTTGTGAAGAGAACGCTGGCGTCCAGGCCAGCTCAGTCAGATCCCGGTCAGATGAGAAACACGACGGAGAGATGAGAGAATGCGCCGAATTATTCCCTAAGTCATCAATAAATAATAATTTAAGAATTAGAGGCAACAGCCGGATTCACTGTTCGTGATGGTCGCCAATTCAGGCCACGGAGGTCAGAGTCTGCGAATATCGCACCG
This sequence comes from Sedimentisphaerales bacterium, assembly GCA_016928975.1. Next base: position 490 of record JAFGJR010000242.1, read on the forward strand.
CGGATACTCCCGGCCTTGGGCCGCGTACTTCGTTGTCGGCCACGCCCGCGTCAGCGAGAGGATTTCGTTGTAGTCCGGGCTGACAAGAACCGTGTCTTCGCTTTTGGTGCCGGCGATTGACGGATTCCACGCGAAAACTTGGCCGACCCGGATGGGCTCTTGGCACGCCGGTCCCACTCGAATCTCGCGCCCCACGTAGCCGGTGAGGCCACCTTGGTGGTGGAGCATCCACTCATCGGCAAATCCTTGCTCAGCATAGACTTCCTGGGCAACGGTCAGCACCTCGCCCATCGTTTTGCCGGGGCGGGTCGCGGCGATCATCGCCGCATCAACCCGGCAGACTGCCTCATGCTTTCGCAGGAGATCCGAGTCGACAGGGCCGAAGCTGAAAAGCCTGGTCACCGACACGGTCAGACCGTGACGCTCACCCCCCAGGACGCCCATCGCGTACCGATCAACAATCCGACCGGTCGGAATGGGATGCCGATAACGTTGGGCGCGTTCGTCCGCCGCGACGAGCAGAACCGGGGTACGAATACCCTTGGCGAGAGCTCTTGAGGCAATCTGGGCAGCGAGTTCACACTCGGTCATTCCGGGCCGGGCTTGGCAGCAGGCAGACTCGAGGCATTCGGCCACATCCTGGGCGAGGATGCGATACCGCTCAATCTCTCCTTCAGTCATGACCCATCGAAGGCTCGCGAAGTCCGCTCCCAATCGGGTTACGCTGCCTGGCAAGGCTGGCAACGGCACATCGCACGCGGTTCGAAGCCGCCCGATCTCGCTCGACCAGAGCGTCTTCAATCCAGTCTCGTCGAACCAGGGCACCGCCTTCACCTCGATGCCCAGGTCGAGCAACTCCTCGTCGGCCAGCCGCGGGGCTTCGATGTTGCTGGTGATGCAGACGGCCTGTTCTCTGGTGATCAGCAGCGCGGCAACGCCCGTACTGTCGGCCGTTCCCACGTGGTTGAGGCCCCCGGCCGTGTACCAGGCGAAATTGGGTCTTTGGGCCAGAACCAAGGCATCGAGATGGTGGGATTTCATGTATGCCACGACCCTCTGGTCCTTGGCTTGCAGTTCTTCGCGTCGTGTCACTCTCATGCACCTCCGGGTCATTGACCGGATTGTACGAGATGTGCGTCCAGCCTGCATTGTCTGAGGGCTTGCTTGTTGAGGTCAGCCGGCACGGATAGACTGGACTTTTTCGCGAGATGGCAAGGGAACGATGAGCCCCGAATGGAACGAGGGCAGATCCGCCGTGGCAAAGAGACCCGATTGGCAACCTGAAAAGAGCCCCCCCGGCCCAGACTCGTCGGTGCATGACTTCCTCAGTCAGCTTCACCAGAAACTCGACCAGGTCGAGCGGGAACTGGCCGAGCGCGAGAGCAAGCTGGCCGAAGCCGAGCTGAAGCTTCGTGACGGCCGGGCTCGCCTCGAGAAGGAACAGGCGGCATGGTCGTCGCAGCATGGCCGTGAAATGAACGTGCTGGCGAAACTGGACGAGGCGACCAAGCTGCTGGCAGCGCGAGAGTCGCTGCTGAAGGATCGCGAAGAACAGCTCAGGGTCTTCGCGGCGAAGAACCAGGAACTGCGGGAACAAGCCGGTCGGCTTGCCCGGGAACGTGACGAGATTCAGGGGCGGCTTGGCGAGGCCAGTGAACGGGCAGAGGTTCAAGTCCGACGAGCGACAGGGCTGGAGAAACAGGTCGCAGTCTTGAAGGCGGCCGCCGTTCAGGCGAAAGCCGCCATGCCGGCCAGATATGCCCCGCCCTCCCCGGCGACCGCGCAAGCCGGTCGCGAACCGACAATGGTTGCCACAGGTGAGAAGTCGGAGCCATCGGCTGCGCTGGTGGTTTTCGGAATCGTCGCGGTTGTTGTCTCGGCAGGGCTGGCCGTGTGGGCATATGCCGCATACAAGCCCCTCTACCTGGTGAACGGCCAGATCAAGACGCGCCCCGGAGACGCCGTCACGCTCTCAGCCTGTGCCGAACTTGCCCGAACGGATGGGCTGTTCGTCCGTGAACCGGACGTGCCTGGCGGCCTCCTCACTTTCTGGCTGCAGACGCGCGAACCGGAGGAGGCTGCCGAAGCTGTCAACGAGGCCGGTCGCCACATGGTCGCGCTCTACAGGACTTCGGCGTCAGCGCCGGCCTCGCGGCCCTCGTCGACACCGGAGCGTGAGAAGCTGCGTCAGCAGATCACCGATATCGAGCGACGCCTCGCCGCAACCAGCCGGCCTGCGTCCGCAATGGACGAGGAAGGGACGCGTCTGGTGGCTCTGTGGACCGCGGCCGAGACGCAACGGCGTGAAGTCGACATCGCTCTGGCCTCGTTGTCGAACGCCGAGACTGGAGCGGAGGCAGACCCAGCATCCATTCAGATCGATGCAAGTGAGATCCAGGCCGCTGTGTCGGCAGACACAAAACTGAGTTCGGAGATCGAGGCCCTCCAACAGCGAGAGGCCGAGTTCACCCAGGCCCTGACACGGATCACCGAAGGAAGCGACAGCGCGTTCAAGGCACTCGATCAGGCGGTTGCCGATGGCACGGCCCGCATTGAGCGGGCGACGAACGAGGAGTACGGCGCCAGAATTCAAGAATCTCTGACGAGCCTCAAGGAGACTCTCGCTGCGTGGAAGCAGGCCGCCTCGGCGATGTCGAGCGACTGGTCGGTGCAGCGAGAGGCACTGGCCGGGGGGGCGGATCTGCTGACCTGCCAGACGGAGTTGGATCGGGCCGCGCGGCAGTTCATTGACACCGGATCGGCCTCGCTGATCCAGTTCCGGCAGCGACTGGAGGGCATCAGCCAGGACACTGAGGAGCCGACTAAGGGGCTGGTTCTGGGCCGGGCGTTGACCAAGGACCTTCAGCCGGCCGTCGACGCCCAGCAGGAGGTCGTCAAACTGGCTCGCTCGGCCACGCTGACCGGCAACCTCGATCTGGCAACGACTGCGCAGCGCGTCGCCGGCTTGCGCCGCCAGGTGAGCGACAGGCGGGCTCAAATTGAGGCGTCGTTGCGGGGCAAGATTCTGGATGATCTCAAGAAGAACCGCGAACAGACGATCAGGCAGCGTCGCGAGCAGTTGACACAGCGGGCGGATGACCTGGATCGCGAGA
>JAFGJR010000243.1 GCA_016928975.1 Sedimentisphaerales bacterium
CCAAACTCGCTGCTCGACGGCCCGGGCCTGACCGCCTACGCCGGACTCACGGTAAACTTCTGAGCGTCGACACTCACGGTCTGCCGTCGCTCTGCGGGTCGAATGCCTTTCTCTCGACGGGAGCCAGTACGACCGGGCCGATCAGGCCGGAGTCCCTCGGCGACCACCTAGACGCGTTGAACAGCCCGTCCGCACCCCGGTTGGCCGCGAGCCGGGCGGGGAAGTTGGCGTTGTAGAACTTCTTGTAGACCACACCGCGTCGATCCATGTCGGCGATGCGATTGGCCATTAGGTTGGACACTTCCACTTCCAGAGTATTCTGCGCGTGCATCTGATCGCTCGAAATCACGATCCTGAAAGGCGGGCCAATCAGTGTGCCCAGGTGGTCGCCGTTCAGCTTGACGCCGGCGCTCTCGCAAACGCGTCCTAAGTCGAGATACCAGCCGACGGGATCTCCTTCGGGCTGGGCAAAAGCAATCGTGTACCGCGCTGTGCCGGAGAAGCTCTTGAGGGCTTCCGGCCCATAGTCCGTCCAGGAACCCAGTTTCTCGATCTCGAAAGCAGGCAGCAATTGCGGCCCACCCTCGATGAGAGTAACAGTCCACGTCCCCTCGATCTGTCGCGACGGCCCTGCTGTTCCGAAGTAGTGGTACGCAGGTCCGCTTACCACCGTATCAAACGTTCTGAGGATGCACGATTCCCCAGGTGCGAGCTGCAGATAGACCTCGGTGGCATTGCCATCGGTCTCGCGCACCGCGCCAAGACCATTCTCCTCGCGCATCGGATCGTACAGAGCAACGGAAGTGGCGGGACCTTGCAGTGGGACCCATCCATCCAACGCATCGCTGCTGCTATTGAGAACGTAGTAGCATCTATCACCATCGAGCGTGCGACGCACAAACTGAAGGCCCTGCTCGACCATCGGCTCGCGCGCGACACCAGCCGTAGCGAGCAACTGCTCCAGACTGTCTCCCAGGAGAAACCGGCCGCTTCCAACAGGGGCGCTCCGGATAGCCGAGTCCGCCACATCGGCGAATTCGAGCCAGCCCAGGAGCTTCCGATATGCGGCCCGCCGTTCATCCAGGCCTCTCCATCCGGGGACATCGGATGGCAGCTTGCCCTGCACGACGACTGTGGCCCCCTGCCGCGCCAAGTCCAGCAGCCTGGCGAACGTCGACAGAGGAATCAGCTCAGTTGGCGGCACGACCACCGTCTTGTACGAAACCCCGCCGGTCTGAAGCGTGCCGGCAGCGTACTTCACGCCGGCGAGTTGACGATCTGAGATGAAATCGAAGGTGTAACCGGCTCGGCGCAGGGTCTCTCCGGCATCTGCCGCCGTGCCAACCATTGACGCGCGGAAGTGCGACAACATGCTTCGGCCGGGCTGCGACCACTGGTCGTGGATGGGGAAATACAGCAGCACATCATTGTCAGGCGTGCCGGCCTGAAGGAACGACTGGCAGCGCGTGACATACCGGTTCAGCGCCGCAAAGTCGCGCCAGAACGAGTTCGTCGGTCCGAAGTGCACGGACGCATAGAACATCCAGCCGGGCCAAGCCTCTCCCGGCGGGGAGAACGTCGTGCCGTGATAGCAGATGTGGTTGACGCCGCCCAGGAAGTAGCGATCGGCCCACCGCTTCGCCTCAGCCGGCGTGCCCTGGAAGTGCTCGTCCATCCACGTGGCGGCTTCACAGGAGGTCAGCGACTTGCCCGTGACGTGTGCGCCGGACGAAGCGATCTTGAAGCCCAGGAAGTCCGAGCCTTCCGTCTCCGGAATTCCGCTGGCCGCGTAGAGGTCGAGCAGATTCGCGGGCGAGCCATGTGCCTGATTCCGTGTCGTCGCGCCTTTGCTCTCGGCCCACTGCCGCCACGGGATGGTGAACTCATCCAGCAGCAAGTCCGAGATCGTCTCCCGATAGTCACACAGGATGCGCGCGTTCTTCTCCTGCGAGTCCTTTCCGAACAGCGCCGGCAGATGCTCGCGCAGGTCGTAGCCGCGGCGTCTCTCGAACTCGTCAAAGAAACGAGGTGTCCAGTTCGATTCGCCGGAAGCGTCATCAACCTCGTACGAATCGTTGAAGTAGGCCCGCAGAGAGCCAACGTCGTAGCGCGTGTAGGCCCGATCGAATTCGCTCAGGTAATGCCGGAGCGCCTCGCGCGAGAAATGGTCGATCACATTGCCTTCGCCGCCCGGGCCGGCCCGCTCGACCATCTTCCCATGCCAGCCTTGAAAAACCGCGTACAGCGTCCAATTGCCTGCGGGAGCCGTCCAGTCGAGCTTCCCCGTCTCATCGACTCTGTCGGTCAGGTCAAGCGCCTGCCGCTGATCCGAATACGCCATGAGCACCTGCAAAGGCAGCGACTTCTCAAACCGGACCTGTTCCAGGGCCAGCGACTGCAAGTCCTCGTTGGCGCTGACGGGTTCCTTGAGTTCTGAGATACTGAGCCGACGCCCAATGGCACGCACCATGGGCCTCTGCGCGTAGGCGACAGGCTCGCTAAGGCTCTCGCCGGCCCTCAGTGTGAACGTCTTGTACACCACGTTCTTGCAGGCGTCTTCGGCCCCGACCCAGGGGCCTCCGAACGGCCAGCCATTGCCGGTCGCCATGTCGATGCCCACGCTGAGCCGGTCGGCTTCCTTCAGGGTGAACTCAAGCATCTTCATCCACTCCGGCGTCAGGTAATTTATGAAGCGGTCTTCATAGCCCTTCACTCCGTAAATGGGCGTGATCTCGAGTCCTCCGATGCCCGCCTGAGCATATTTCTCCATCTCTGCCGTCAAATCGCTCTCGTTGACGATGCTGCCCATCCACCACCAGCGCGTCCACGGCCTGGTCTGCCGTGTAACCGGCGGCCACGGGAGCTGCGAAGAGGAAGGATCATCGGCACAGCCGACGTTGGCCGACGCGCATAGCGCCAGAACTGCCGCAAGAATCGCCGGGCACCGCCTGGCCTTCGTCATAGCCTGTCTCCATTTCCTGCGCATACAACAAAAGATCATGGCATACGTGTGGCAGCCTCAAGACGTAGCGTAGCGAAGTCTTGGGGATGGCCGAGTGGATTAGTCGATGGACCACGAGAATCGCCTGCCGATGGAACCATCCCCAAGTCCTCCGGACTTGAGGCTGCCACACGCGGCGCGACTTCTCGGAATCGCCACTTTCTTGTCGTGCACCTCATTTCCTTCTGCGCCGATGAAGAACCGGCGGCTGACTCGAGTGCCTATCTGCTCTGGAGGATCTCGTCGCCGTCTCTCAGGATGCTCAGGCGTGTCCGGTGGTCTCTCCCCACGATGAACTGAAGCGTATCGGTTTGGTTCCTCCACCGGAGGGTCACGGACCCGGTGCTCTCGTCGACGGCGGTCTTGGGAATCTCCCCGCCCTTGCGAAAGGGAATCAGCAGAAGGCGGAATTTCGGCTCCGCGGCACGCGTGGAGACGCAGGTCCGACCCTGGTCATTCTCCAGTTTGCACGCGGACGGGCCCACCTCACGAACCAGCAGCATCGGCGCTCCCCTTGGCGTTTCGGAGCCTGCTGTCTGGGTCAGCACTAAGTCCTCCTCACCCAGCCCGATCACGGATTCGGTGCCGTGCGCTCCCATCATGCGCCATTCATACAGACGCGCGTGGCTATCCTTGCGGATGTCGTCGACAACCACGACGTAAGGATGTCTGCCTCGTACCAGGGCCACCGATCGAAACGCATACTCCACGGGATTGAATTCGGTGCGCAGCGTGGGGAACCACGGGTTGTGCAGAGCTTCCCAGCCGAAGCTCATCCGGTAGCGCTGCGTGCCCTTGAGGACACTCACGACAAAGGGGTCGGTCTCGATCTCCCAGCGACGACTACTGATGAGCGGTTGGTCCCAGTCCTGGATGGGGGCGCTCCACAAGTAATCGTAGGCATATTTCAAATCCACCGATGCGACGGCGCCCCCTTCTGCGGCCTCCGCACCCAGGTAATCGACGCGCGGCGGCGCGAGGCCCGTGCCGCCATTCTGCCCTACACCGTCGATGGAGACGATGGAGTACCCCCCTGCGGGCCCATTCGTTTGCAGACCACGACCGTCACCACCCCAGAGCACGCCATCGGCTTCCAGGTAGAACGAGCCTGCGTTGTGGTGCACGGGGCCCGCGCCAACGTAGAGGTCGGGCCGGGCTTGCATACTGATCCACAAAGCAGTGTCACTGTTGTCGCTCCGTGACGAGAACAGCCCCGGTGTCATGTCACTGAAATCCAGCGGCAGGCCGAGGTCAGCTCGTGCGATCCTGTCCCACCCAGCATCATAAAGGTGCATCTCCGCGAAATCCGAGCGGCCCACCTCGCGCAGCGGGTCTCGGCGGTCTGTCACACCCCCGGCGCGGGCCAACAAGAAATCGACACATGGGTCGTCAGGAAAGAATGTCTTCAACACACTGACCGATCGGCCGCTCACCGGCTGCGGGCCCGAAGGACCTCGCGGGACCGTTACACGGCCGCTGGGCGAGGTGCACTGCACCAGCGACCGGGGCAGCGCGCGGAGGTGCGGATGCCCGAACGTGTTCGCGCCTCGTCTGGCCATTGCGATCATAGAGAGCATCAGCGTTTCTATCGCACCCTCGTCGGCACTGTTGGACTCGCGCAGAGTCCCGGCCGGGCTGATGCCCCACTGGAGGAACGCCTTCACGGTCTCGACGCCGCTCTCGTAGATTTCCTGGTCGAAGCCACTCTCGCCTTCGACCGCCGCGTCCGCCAGAAAGAGCGTCAGGTCCCTTGCGACGCGGCCGACGTCGCGGACCCGCACCGGTCCGTCCTGGCCATAGCCACGGCGTCCGGCAATGGCTTTGACGATCACACGCCGAACCAACGACTTCTGCTCGTCGGTCATCCACTTGGCCGCGAAGTCGTAGCTCAGCGCCAGGTCCGCGCCGCCAACGAGCCTGCTCATGCCGTACCAGTGGGTATTGATGAGATCGGCGTTGTCCCGGCAGGCATCGACGCGCGGTTCCAGCAGCGTGCAGTAACTGCCGATAGCAGCAGCGGCTTTCTTGCCGAGCGCGTCGTTATCGGTCAGCAGGGAATGGAGGGCGATCACATTGAGACACCGCGCCACATAGCTGATCTGTAGCGCCTGGGCGCCGAGCATCTGTCCTTGGAGCATCTCACTGTCTATTTCCAGCCCCGCCGGGTTTCCCGTGCAGAGTTTTCGGAAGACAGCGCCGTCATTGGTGTTCGGGTCCAGCCAGGTGTCGCGCAGGAACGTCTCGACCTCGTTCCAGGATGCTCGCCCCGCTCGCGAAGACCTGATGCGTGCGGCGAGGGCCGGGATATCCTCCGGGCCAAATAGCACCCGAGGATGCACACCGACCGGCGGCAGCTTCGAGTTCAGCTCCTGCGGCCTAAGACCTGTGTCGTTATACTGCTTTTCACGTATCAAGAACCAGGTGGTTTCGGGGCCATCGTACAGGGCCAATTGTTCCGGTGTGAACCGGACATGCTCTTTCCAGTTGCCCCATGCGCGCAGAGACAGGATGTTGCGGTAGGCAATGTCCGGATCGGCGAATTTCTCCGGCGTGTCGAAAAGCGTGACGACCGAGTCGATCAATTCCGAATCGGTGAGTGTCATCGGTTCATCCGTGACGATCACCAGACCGCGCTCATCCCGAAAGACCTTCTTCTTCCGTCGAGCCGCAAGATCAGAGATCGACACCATGCCTTTCTTCTGGGCAATCCTCAGACCGAACCAGGGCAGTCTCTTGATCCCGAATGCCGACAAGGCAAATCTCTTGGGCACCATCACCTTGCCCTTGACAATCACGGCCTCGGTGCGCCAATCGTCAGGGTCGAGGTTGACACGCTCGCCTCTGATGTACCCGTGCCGCCCGCCGGCGAAGACGGCTACGATAGTCTCCTTGAGCCTGGCCTTGGCAGCATCTGTGGCCTCCCGGCTGTAAGCTCCCAGATCTCCGCCATTCGACAACCCGGACGCCCGGGCGCGCGCCGGTCCCGCAACGATCGTCAGGCCGGCCACCAGCACGATGGCGGCTAAGGCATGGACCATAGGTCCGCGCTTCATGCCATTGTCCCCCGAACAGCGATAATCCTCACGATTTCCTGGGTCGTCGGCGATACCGTCAGTATTATCGCCGGGTCACGCAACCCACATTCACCAGCCCCTATGATCGCACAATCAAGCCGTGATGTCGAGGGTCTTGATCGAGTTGTGCCGACAGGCGTGCCCCGACCGACGCAGTCAGAACACACCTTGCGTTCCTCGACGACTCCTGCGCGGGTCTTCCGGCGGGGAAGCTGGCACACGGCCCAGACCGCATCCGCCGACGACTGCTGGATCGGCACGGCCCGCAGACCTGCTGTGGCCGTGCGTTGGTGGGCGACAGGCATCGTACCCTGGGGGCCCCTGTTGTTCAAGGTTGGGCCGGGAGGGTCGCATGCCATCGCCGCGAAGACCGCTTGCGTAATCCACCGTGGACTGAGCCGATTTCGAGCCTGAACGAGTCCGGCGCATCGGGGTCTGGTGCGATGTGCCCCCGGATCCGGGTGAGTCTCTCCAGGAACCGTTCGTCGTGGCTGACCAGGAGCAGGCTGCACGGGCAGTCGCCCAAGGCGGTCTCCAGGGCCTCGATGGACGGCAGGTCCATGTGGTTGGTCGGTTCGTCCATGATGATGATATGCGGCGTGCGCACCATGCCTAGCGCCAGCAAGAGCTTACGCGTCTCGCCCGGACTGGGTTCGGCGCTGGCGAGCAGTCGCTCAGGCCGGGAGCCCAAGCGGCTGACAATGGTCATCAAATGGCCCAGTCGGCCTTTGGCCAATTGCCGGGCCTGATCCAGCAGGTCTTGTGACGCGCCGGCATCGATCTCCTGTGGCACGTACGTCAATCGTTCCGGCGGTACCGCCAAGGTCGCGACGAGCCGTCGCACCAGCGTACTCTTGCCCGAGCCGTTCACGCCCGTCAGCGCAATCCGGTCCGTCGGCCGGATGGCCAGGTCTGGATACGCAAGCTGCCTGCCCCCGCCCAAGGCGACTGAGCCGGCCGGCAATCGCAGTAACGTGTTTCGCTTCGATGCCAAACCCGGCAGCCAAATCCCGAGTTCGTACTCCTTCTTGACGCGGGTCGTTTCGGACCGGCGCCGGGCCCGCGCCAGCTGCCCGCCAAGCTGCCGGCGTAATCGGCCGCCAACCCCGTCTTTTCCACTGACCCGCGCGCGATCACGCTTCTCGCGCGCATCATGGTCCTTGATCGCCAGACCGCGCTTCGAGCGTCGACGCTGCGCCTGTGCCGCCAATCCTTGCCGCCGGGCGGCCTCACGCCGGATGCGCTTGTACGCCTGTTTGTGCCGCTCGTGCTGTCGGCGCGCCGTCTCCTGCTCGATCTGGGCGACCTTCATGCCCTTAGTGACACCGCCCGGCCGGACCGTCACCTCCGGCGGATCAATGAACACGCACTGCCCACACGCCGAGTCGAGCAGCTCTCTATCATGGCTGACGAGCAACCCAACCCTGTCGAACGAGCGTAGTGCCGCCGCCAGGATGTCACGCGCGTGCGCATCGAGATGATTCGTCGGCTCGTCCACCGCCAGAACGTCAGGCTCCAGCCACAGGGCAACCGCAATCTGCGCCCGCTTGCGCTCGCCCTGTGAGAGTGTCTCCCAGCGTCCCAGCCAATCCGCCTCGACACCCAGCATCTCCCGAATGCTGGCCGCGGCCTTGGTCTGCGCGTCGACAAGCTCCGCAAGCTGCTCTGGCATATCATCGGTGCGTTGCGCGCAGTAGACCGCCCGCATCGGCGCCTCGACCGCGCCGACCTCAGGCGTTAATCGCCCCACCGCCAGCTTCAGGAGCGTGGTCTTGCCTGCCCCATTAGCCCCAACGACCCCGGACCAGCCGCGCGGAAGGTGCAGGGAAAGATCGCTGAACAGTGGTTCTACCGCGGATGGATAGGTAAACGTCACGTGATGGAATCGGACAAATAACCTGCTCATGGCCTCGTTCACAACTGTTCGGCAACGCAGCAGCCCGGCTGCTCACGCCAAAGGGGTACCCCAATCCGGGGCAATCTCGTTGAACCACGGCTCGGCGGTATTTGTCTAATTCCGCATCGACTTGGCTCCTCTACATCAGATCTAATTCGGTTCGTTTGTAGCCGATGGCGGTGGCGAAGTCAAATCGAAAACCATGTGGCCCAGCCGCCGTGTCTGTGCAGGTTTTGTGGCACGCCCATTTCAGGCATGGGGAGCCGAGGGTGGCAGCCTCAAGCCCGCAGGGCTTGGGGATGGTGGGCATGGGAAACTGCCTGGAATCGATGTGACAGTCCGATCGGCCATCCCCAAACGCAAACGCGTTTGAGGCTGCCACCCGCCATACCAGGAAATGTTCACGCACACCAGCCGCCCTCGGCTGGGATCACCCCCGAGGGCGGAGGTGCCACATTTCTGTTGTCTTGGCCAAGCGCTTCATCCATAATGGTGACCATAGAAGCGGCAAACGGTCTGGGGCCTCGCGCTGGTGAGCAGGCCCGGCCGGAAGGACTCCGCAGCAGGCGATACCGGACATTCCGTGTGCGACCGTGTTCTTCGGTCCCGCAGGAATCGGCCCTTGGCAGCAAGAGGAAATGGAGGGTTGCCTGCTGGAGTTCGTCCGCAATGACGCGCGAGTCATACCTGTGATCCTACCAGACGCGCCACAAGAGCCGGAGTTGCCCATCTTCCTGAAGACCAAGACCTGGGTGAACATGCACCGCTGGCAGAAGCCGAAGGATGAATCCTTCTACCGTTTGATCTGCGGCATCCTAGGCAGAGTCCCCGGTGATTCACCGATGAGAAAGTTTAGCCCGCGCGACGTAGCCGAGTGGCAGGGAATGAACTCGTAGCTCCGCGCCAAACCAGCGTCAAGGTGGCTGCTCGTGCAATTCCATCCGCGCGCAGAAGAAGACCCCAGTCTGCCCAGAAGGAGGACGGGCTGGGGTCCTGAAGCACATCCACAAGTCGATCTTACCAGAAGAAGCCGGGG
>JAFGJR010000244.1 GCA_016928975.1 Sedimentisphaerales bacterium
GGATGAATGGGCCGGCAGCGATACTTGCCTTTTGTGACCTCGTACTGCTGTTGCGGCGTCAGTTCCGCCAGGGGCTTGGGATACCACCGGCCATCCTCGCCATAGAAGCTCGCGTACTCGTCGCGGGGCAGGTCCAGGTAAGGAGACTGCCTGTACCGTTTGGGATCGGCGTTGATCTGACTCAAGTAGGCGTACGATCGGTATGGGAATCGCACCGCCCAGGGCAGCTCCGCCGGCCGGCCGAAGCAGCAGCCGTTCAGGAAGCAGCCGATTCGTCCGCACGACAGGCCCACCATGAGCCCCACGGCCATGATATCGAAGTACCGGCGCACCGGGAGCTTGCGATAGTGCAGGTAGAGCAGCAGGAAGATGATGGCCGGGACGGTCCCGCCGAGAAACTCCAGGCCTCCCCGCCATATGGCAAACACGCCGGCCAGATTCTCGCGAAACTCGTCAAAGTAGTGGATCACAAAGAAGGCCCGCGCGCCGACCATGCCGATGATCAGGCAGTACAGTGCCACATTGGTGATCACTTCCGGGTCGAGAGCGTCGTGGCGACACATCCGTCGCATCACCAGCAGCGCCACAAGGACCCCGACGACCGCCATCGCGCCGAAGCTCCAGATGGTGATGTGGATGAACGGCACATGCACGAGAGTCGGATGCATCGAATTCACTTCCTACGACGATCATCACCTTTCTGGCCTCGCCCTCGTGGCGAGAGTCTCATTGTAAGTCGCCGGCAATGTGTCGTAAATCTCAAAGCATGGGATACAATGGAATGCCGTCGGGGGTACAGACAAGAAGTCCGAATCCTCCGACATGAAGAACGGTCGCGGCACGGATGACGACGGATCGGCATTGATTTCCGTCCGGGGCCGCATATACTCTGTTCAACCGGCTGGATGGTTCCGATCTGTTTTTGCAGTACTGATACGTACTTTGCCGAAGACAGAAGACACGGAAGATAAAGAACCTGTCCAACGGTATTCTGGGCGAGCGACGAGGCCTGAGGCGACCGGAAACGCCGAAGTGAAGCTCGCAAGGTGTAAGTACGGATACGATGCATCCGATCTCGATAGCGGCACTGGCAAGGATCCTTGGGGCGGCGGTCACACGGCGGACAGTACCCTCCGACAGCGAACGGGCCGCCCCGTACGTCACCGGTGTCAGCACCGACTCGCGCACGGCGAGCCCGGGCGACTGCTTCTTTGCCATCCGCGGCGAGCACTTCGACGGTCACGACTACGTCGCGCAGGCCTTCCGCAAAGGCGCCGCCTGTGCCGTCGTGAGCCTGGCTGTCAGCCGCGAGCCGATCTCCGGACCCGTCTTGAGAGTGCCCGATACGATCCGCGCGCTCGGCGACCTGGCCCGCCAGTACCGGCGGAGCCACCCGTTCACCGTGGTCGCCATCACCGGCTCGGTGGGCAAGACCACGACCCGCCAGATCATCCACCACGTTCTGAGCCAACGGTTCCGCACGCACCAGGCGGTCAAGAGCTTCAACAACAACATCGGACTGCCTCTGACTCTGTTGAGCGCCCAGGCGCAGGAGGAGGTCATCGTCACGGAACTCGGCGCCAACCATCCCGGCGAGATCGCCTACCTGACCAGGATCGCGCAGCCGAACATCGCGCTGGTAACCAACGTCTATCCCGCCCACCTGGAGGGCTTTGGAAACCTGGCCGCGATCATCCGCGAGAAGCTCTCCATCGCGGAGGGGCTCACCAGCGACGGCACCCTCATTATCAATGCTGATATCGAGCCTCTTGTCGCGGCCTGTCGAGGCAGCGGCAGATCGTTCCGCACGTTCGGCAAGTCCGCCGATGCAACCTATAGGGCCGAGAATGTCGCCTTTCAGGCCCTTGATAGCACGTTCACGATCGCTGGCACGCAGGTCCGCCTGCCACTGCCCGGACCGGGCAACGTCGAGAACGCTCTGGCCGCGTGGGCCGTCTGCGACCAGCTCGGCCTGAGCGCCGAAGCCTTTGCTCAGGCGGTGGCGACCCTGCAAGGCATCGCCATGCGCGCCGAACCGATGCAGATCGGAACGCTGACCGTGCTGAACGACTGCTACAACGCCAATCCCGCCTCGATGAAGAACGCGCTGGTCATGTTGCGCAATCTTCGCCCGTCCGCCGAGGCGAACCACAACCGGCGACTGGTCTTCATCTGCGGCGAGATGGCCGAGCTCGGTGAGCAGACAGCATCCCTGCACGCGGAGCTGGGTTCAGCGGTAGCCGAGGCGGGTGTGGACCTGCTCGTCACCATAGGCGAGCCGCCGCGAGTCACGGCCCGGGCCGCCCAGGAGGCGACACGACGGCACCTGACGGTCCAGTCCTTCGACGACGTCGCAACCGCCTGCAACCATATGGAGGAGTTCATCCGGCAAGACGACATCGTCCTGGTCAAAGGCTCGCGAACGGCCCGACTGGAACGCGTGGTGGAAAGGCTCCCGGAGCTGTTCGCGTCGAGGGCGTGCGACGCCGTGAGAGGGACACGATGATCTACGCCCTGCTTCAACATTTCAGCACCTTCTTCGCCGATGCGTTGCACTTCTATGCGTATCAGCACGTCCTGTTCCGCTCAGTCGTGTCGGTCCTGACAAGCCTGGTCATCGCGCTGCTGATCGGCCCGCGGATCATCCGCTGGCTGATGCGCATGAAGATCGGCGACCGGCCCGAGTTCTACCATGCGGCCCTCAACGAGCTGACGAAGGAGAAGGCCAACACGCCGACGATGGGCGGCCTGATCATTCTCTCCTCCGCCGTCGCGAGCACTCTGCTCTGGGCCAAGCTCAGCAATCCGTTCGTCCAGAAGGCCATCTTCGTACTCCTGTGGTTCGGCGTCCTGGGCGGCGTGGACGACTGGCTCAAGCTCACCGCCGCCTCGCGACAGCGCGGCCGTAGCGGTCTGCTCGCCTGGGAGAAGCTCATCTTCCAGATCGCCGGCGCGGTCCTCATCGCGTCGTTCCTGTTCCTCGATTTCTCCGAAGTCGAGGACGGCAAGCTGTTCTGGGTGCCCTTCTACAAGAGGGGCCTGCCCCTGGCCAACTGGACGTTCATCCTGATCGCGATCTTCTACATCTCCGCGACCAGCAACGCGGTGAACCTCGCCGACGGCATGGACGGCCTGGCCGGCGGGTGCATCGCGATGGTCAGCCTGGTCCTGGTCATCCTGTGCTACGTCGCCTCCGAGCTGATGTCGCGAACGACCCCGGTGACCTGGGCCAGCTACCTGCTCCTGCCGCACATCCCGCAGGCGGGCGAGCTGAGCATCTTCTATTCCTCCATCCTCGGAGCAGTCCTGGGCTTTCTGTGGTTCAACTGCTACCCCGCCCAGACGTTCATGGGCGACATCGGCTCGCTTCCGCTGGGCGCCGCGATGGGCTACGGCGCGCTGGTCACGCGAAACGAAATCCTTCTGCTCATCATCGGCGGCGTCTTCGTCATCGAACTCATGAGCGTCGTCCTCCAGGTCGGCTACTTCAAATACACCGGCGGCAAGCGCCTCTTCCGCTGCGCCCCGCTCCACCACCACTTCCACCTGGCCGGCTGGAGCGAGCCGCAGGTGGTGGTGCGCTTCTGGCTGCTGGCCGCCGCCTTCGCCGCCTTAGCCTTAGCCACCATCAAGCTGCGGTAAGCGCCCCCTCCCGCTCGCCCGGCGGGGAATTGGCTTTGTTTCGCACGCCGGCCCCGCCCCTCGCTCCCTCGCTTGACACTTCAAACTTCAAACTTGACACTCCCCGAATTGGCTTTGTTCCGCGCCGCAGGCTGTTCACCAACGTCGGGCGGCTTCCACTTCAAACCTCAAACATCAAACTTCACACTTCCGCCGATTGGCTTTGTTTCGCGCGGCCAGGCTATCGATCACAACTCCTTTTCTGGACACACCTTAGCATCCGACCTCCCACAAATTGGCTTTGTTTCGCAGGGACGGTTCCGCGCCTCGCTCATTCACTTGACACTTCAAACTCCAAACTTGACACTCGCCGCGATTGGCTTTGTTTCACACGGCCAGCCACAACGCTCATAACTGCTTTCCCGAACGTGCTTTGGCGTTCGCCCTCCTGCAAATTGGGTTTGTTTGGCGCACCAGCCTCCCCGCTTGACACTCTCCGAATTGGCTTTGTTTGCATACGCCCTCATCTTTCAATCCGCAATCCTCAGATTGGCTTTGTTCCGCAGCGCTGGCATCGTGACGTCGTGCCACCTGGTTCCTGCAAATTGGCTTTGTTTTTGTACGCGGCGTCCGAGCCCGGCGCGTTCCTGGTGACGCCGCAAGGTGTTTCCTCTTGTAGAGACGCAACATCTTGCGTCTCCACGCCCATCGACCGGGCCACATGCCGCCATCGGCTCTGTTTGACGCGCCCGACATAAGTCGGGATCAACCGAATCGATCCTCGATATCGGCCCGGAAACATGGATCGAAACGCGATTCGGGGACTCTTGTCGTAGGCGTCTTGTTTCGCATGACCGTCTTTCACCACCGGATGGCATCCTCCATGGTTCGCTTTTCACTTGTCCATACATGATGCAATGACCATACACCTTGTCAAGCAAAATCCCCTACCATGGAGGTTTTCTCGCGTCACAAGCGAGGTGTTGTCAAGCGTTGAGGATGAGGGTTCCGGCTCCGTGACGTTCTGACCCTCTCGGCAGGAGAAGGCGAAGCCGCTGTGCGGCGGACTTCGATCTCTTCATTCACCCAGCCTCCGAAGCCAGATTCCTCCCGATGGGCCCCGGCCACTTTCACAGGGACGCGGATTCGAGACCGGTACTCGACACGGATTTCACGGATTCACACTGATTCAATCATCAAGCCAAAGGATTTCCCTCCCTCAGACATCTGTTGCCAATCGTGAATGAGAAATCATGAATCGTAAATCAAACGGTCCCTTTTCCCTTGCCTGCCCGGCACTCGCGCGTCATAATGCCGTCAGACGAGCACCTCTGATGAAACTGCGAGAAGTCGCCTGACGGACCATATGGGCCGGACAGACGTGGTGAGCGGCGAGGTGATTGGCACACTCGCCAAGGTTCGAGATTGAACAAGGAACCAGACAGGATAAAAATAGGGTGCGTCCCTATTATTCTCATTATTCTATGTATGAACAACGGGACAAGACGGTCGATATCCTGAGGGGTGTGGCGATATTGATCATGATTGCGGCAAATTCGTCGGCCTTTGTCTTCGCTGAACCGCACCCGTATTGGTTCCGTTGTGTGAGCTCCGTTGCGGCTCCACTGTTCGTCACCCTCGCCGGAATGATGATTCGTTTCTCGCAGATTCGTAAGAACTACCCATTCGTCTATTTCCTTAGGCGGGGGTTTATGCTGATCGCCGTTGCCGTCTTTCTGGATGTGGCTGCATTCCTCCAGTACCCGTGTACCTCTTTTGACGTGCTCTATATCATCGGCATCTCTGCGCCCCTTGGGTTTCTCTTCGGCCGGATACGCCGAACATCTGTACAATGGATAGTGATTGTCGCCATCTTCCTACTGACACCACTACTCCAGCACTGTTTTGGCTATACGCCATACCCTTCCGAATTTCGTCTTGATGGCAGCTACCGGATCGTCGTAGAAAGCCAAACCAGTGTGATGAACCACCTGTTCATAGACGGCTGGTTTCCCGTCTTTCCCTGGCTGGGATTCTCCCTGTTGGGCGTTATGTTGGGTTCCCATCGATGGCAAGGCGGGGACATCCGAGTGTTTTGTCAGAAGACGATGGTTCTCATCGCCTGTGCGTGTCTTGCCGTCGGGGTCCTTCTCAAGGTCCTGTTTCCTGTTCACCTCTACATACGGGACGGGTTCGGTGAAGTATTCTACCCGCCAACCGTGGGATTCGTTACGTACACGGTGGGCATCCTCCTGGCACTGTTTGCCGTATTCGATAGGGTCTCATTCTCAAAGCTGTTAGAACCGCTTGAAACCATCGGTCGGTCATCACTCTTTCTCTACGCCCTGCATTGGTTTGCGATCAACTATGTGTTCTCGCTCCTGTTTGAAGGATTAGACGGACTCCGCTTCACTCTCTTCTGGCTGTGCTTCGCGGCGCTCATGACGGCGGTTGCCTACGGCCTGAGACGGCTGAAAACCAAACGGAGACAGCAGCCGTGGTACTTGCGATTTGCGCTGGGAGGCTGAACCACACGGCGATCCGGCATCGATAATAGGGATAATAGGGACGCACCCTATTTTCTCTTGACATTGTGCTTGGTGGGACTATGATGGGGGCATGCCCAGAGCTGCACGAGTCGTGATA
>JAFGJR010000051.1 GCA_016928975.1 Sedimentisphaerales bacterium
CATGTTCACGCCGGTGAAGCTGCTCAGCGGCATCAGCGCCTCGGTCCAGTCGGCGGCGTTCACCGCCGTCGCGTTCGTCACCGTCGCGGACTTGTTCGCGCTGTCGGTCACGACGACATAGAGGTCCTGGGCGCTGTTGTACTTCGGACTGGCGATCACGGCCCCTTGCCAGGCACCGGTCACGCTGCCGGTCGTCTTGATGCTCTCGAACTGGAACGTCCGCTGCTCCCCGGCGGCATGCGAGGTCACGCAAATGCCGACGTATACCGGAGCGGTCATGACCACGTCCTGCGTGCCCACGTTGATCCAGGCACTGCCGTCGGCGGAGACGTAGCCCGCGAAGGAGTCGCCGAAGCGTTCCAGCTTGACCCAGTACGGAGGCGCCACGACCGCCGTGGAATCGCTGTTGCCCGAGGTCCCGTCGGTGGCATTGCGATACTGGAAGCTGGCGCCGTTGCCGGCGGCCCCGTCGGTGTTGGCGGTCATGACCATCATCGCGTGCATGGAGCCGCCGTCGAGGCTGTCGCGGATCATGACGCCGCCCTTGGCCCAGGTGTTCGAGCCGGCGCCGATGCTGACCACTCTGGCGACGATGCTGCCGTCGCCATTGAGGCTCTTGTAGGCGTAGGTGAATTCATCGCTGTTGTTCCAGATATCCGCGCCATCGCCGGTCAGCGTCATTTTGCCGCCGGTTTCCGTCACGGCCGTAGTCGTCAGTTGCGGATAGCCACGCACCTGCAAACTCAGCGTGTCCATGCCATTGACCGTCCAGTTCATCTGCGTGTCAAAGGTGCGATTCGTCTCTGAATAGAATGGGCTGTCCGCGTTGTTGTAGGCCAGAGGCATCGACTGCAAGCCGCTCTTGACGATCGTCCGTTCGGCAAACGGAGCGCTGCCATATCCGACCGCTGAGCCGGTGCCGTTGCCCGGATTGCCGGGAGCCGGCTCGGTGTAACCCCAGCCGTCGATCCAGGTCTGGAAGATGCGGCCTTCCACATCGTCAACGTAATCCTCGAAGTCATCGACGACGATGAAGTTGGCCGTCGTGAAGCTCCAGACAGCACCCTTCCACGGGCTGTCTGCTTCGGCAGGATTGATCTCATCGACTCGCCAGTAGTAGGTCTTGCCAAACTCCAGAGTGCCAGGATTGAAGCTGGTATTGTCCAGCGGTTGCTGGCCGCGATAGGCTGTTCCGTCCGCCACGGCATTGGGGTCGTCACTGAAGTAGATCTGGTGGGCCGTAGCCTTCGTGCCGGCCGTCCACTTCAACTCCAGAACCTGGGTGGTATCGACGGCGCCGTTGCGAGGCCGAGGACCGTAGGCCCAGAGGGCCTCGAACGGCATCAGGTAATTGCCGGCGATCAACTCGCGATTGGGAACGCCTGCTCCCTGCCATGCGGCGGCGCAGTTGTCCCCGCCGGTGCCGTCCTTCCACAAGGCCATCAGGAAGTACCGACCTGCTTGCAGAGCGATGGGCTTGGACTTCTGGCTGGGGAACTTGTCCCACTCCTGGACATTGGTCCAATCCGGGACGGAGGCGATCATCTCGGCACTGTCGGCGTCTGCCCCGAGCCACAATTGGCTGTTGTCATCGCTGGCGACCCAGAAGGTGTACTCCCCGGCCAGCGGCACGTGCAACCAGGCCGACAGCTTGCCGCCGTAATTGTCCGCGATATTGGCTGGAGACTCGAAATCGGGCATCTCGTTGACATCGCTGGGATTGCCCGGATAACGCGCATCGTTCGTCAGATCCGCGACGGTTGTTCCGGTGCTGCCATTGAGCCACAGCTCGCGCTTGGCCGCGCCTAAGCCCGGGATCGTTGTGGTGAAGCTCCAGACCGAGCCAGCCTGCTTGTCGCCCAGGGAATCGATCTCATCCACACACCAGTAATACGTTGTCTCCATTGCCAGCGGAGGCAGCTCCAATGTGGCGCCTATCAAGGAACCCTGGAATGCGGCTTCGGCGCGGTTGGCCACGTCGTCCTGGCTCGTGCTGAAGTAGACCTCGTGGCTGAAGGCATCCTGTCCGGCGGACCAGGTCAGATCGGCGTCGACGTTCTGGTACAGGGCACCGTCCGCCGGGATGGGTGCGAAGGCCGTCACCGGGGCCATCGTGAAGCTCCAAACATCGCCGACATGAACAGCCTGGTTCGGCTCCACTTCGTCAATGCGCCAGTAGTAGGTTTGGCCGGGTTCCAGCGGGGGCATGGCGTAGTACATGGCAGGCACCAGGGACCTGCGGCCCTTGAAATCGGCCTTCGTCAAATCGGGGGTCAGGCCGACATAGATTTCGTGCCACTGAGCATACGTTCCAGCCGTCCAGGACAGCAGCGATGTGGCGACGCCTGTGGCGCCGTCGGCCGGATTGGGGTTCCTTGCCTTCGGCCGGGCCGACATCCGCTTGACCTCCGCGTCGCTCAGGGCGCGGTTGTAGAGCCGCACGTCACTGAGCCGCCCGCTCCATCGCTCGCCCTGGGAATCGCCGCCGATGAAGAACGGGTTGGCGTCGATGGTCTTGGAGACCGTGGTGCTCTGCCCCATTTTGGCGCCGTTGCGGTAGTAGGTCAGGGTCTTGCCTTTCTTGACGCCTACGTTGTGGACCCACTCGTTATTGGGCAACGGCGTCGCGTAGGTGATGCTGGTCGAGTAGGTCGTATCGTCGTTGAAGTACTCAAACTTGGTGGGAGTGAACTTGATGAACTGCAAGGGCGAGGCTGTGCCGCCATAGCGGTTTCCCAGCATGGTCTCATTTACACCGCCGCCGCTATTGGTCTGGTTGGACCAGAAGGCCCATGTGAAATCGTTGTCCAGGGTCATCTTGGGGATGCTGCCGGCCTCAATGTAGGCGCCGGCGGTATCGTCGCCATTGAAGCTGGCGACGACACCTCGCTCTGGATCGACGTCCCAGACCGAGCCGCCCAGCCCCAGGCCGCCGTTGGGGTTGTGGACGGTCCCATTTACGCCCTTGCCGGACGAGTCCACGGCGGTTGTCCCCTGGCCATCGTCGAGCTTCCACCAGCCGACGAGGTTGGGATCCTGTGCCTGCACGGCTTCGGTCAATACCATGCCAAGCACGAACACGGAGCATGTGAACAAAACACACTTCCTACACATGGCTGTCCTCCTACAAAAAGTTGATCTTAGATAGACTGGGTTACGGTTTGATCACGCGAATATCATCGATGAACAGCATGCCTGTGCCGTCCGCCATTGGACTGGTTCGGCTGCCGACACCGATGGTCATGCTCTTGACCTTGGTCATGCTGACACCCGTGAAGCTGCTCAGTGGCATCAGCACCTCGGTCCAGTCCGTGGCATTCACCGCCGTGGCGTTCGTGACCGTTGCGGACTTGTTCGCGCTGTCGGTCACGACGACATAGAGATCCTGGGTGCTGTTGTACTTCGGACTGGCGATCACGGCCCCTTGCCACTGGCCGGTCACGCTGCCGGTCGTCTTGATGTTGTCGAACTCGAACGTCCGATCCGTGCCGGCCACATGCGAGGTCACACACAGACCGATGTATACCGGAGCCGTCATGACCACATCCTGGGCGCCCACGTTGACCCAGGTGGCTCCATCGGCGGAGGTGTAACCTGCGAAGGAGTCGCCGAAGCGCTCCAGTCTGACCCAATATGGGGGCGTCACGATCACCGAGGAGTCAGTGTTGCCGGAAGTGCCGTCAGTGGCATTGCGGTACTGGAAGCTGGCGCCGTTGCCGCCGCCATCGGTCATAACCATCATCGCGTGCATGGAGCCGCCGTCGAGGCTGTCGCGAATCATCACGCCACCTTTGGCCCAGGTGTTGGAGCCGGCCCCGACGCTGACCACGCGGGCGACGATGCTGCCGTCGCCGTTGAGGCTCTTGAAGGCGTAGGTGAATTCGTCACTGTTGTCCCAGATGTCTCTGCCGCCGCCGGCGAGGGTCATCTTGCCGCCGGTCTCAGTCACGGCGGTGGTCGTCAGCTCCGGATAACCGTAGACTTGCAGGCTCAGGGTGTCCATGCCGTTGACCGTCCAGTTCATAGGAGTGTCAAAGGTGCGATTCGTCTCTGAATAGAATGGACTATCGGCGTTGTTGTAGGCCAGTGGCATCGACTGCAAGCCGCTCTTGACGATCGTCCGTTCGGCAAACGGAGCAGCACCATATCCGACCGCCGATCCGGTGCCGTTGCCCGGATTGCCGGGAGCCGGCTCGGTGTAACCCCAGCCGTCGATCCAGGTCTGGAAGATCCGGCCCTCCACGTCATCGACGTAATCCTCGAAGTCGTCGACCACGATGAAGTTGGCCGTCGTGAAGCTCCAGACAGCACCTTTCCACGGGCTGTCCGCCTCAGTGGGATTGACCTCATCCACTCGCCAATAGAAGGTCTTGCCAAACTCCAGAGCCCCCGGATCGAAGGTGGTGTCATCGACCGCTTGCTGGCCGCGATACGCGGCACTGCCCGGCTCGCCATTGACCACCGCATCCTTGTCTTCGCTGAAGTAGACTTGGTGGGTAGTACCCCTCGTACCGGCCGTCCACTTCAACTCCAGGGTCTGGGGGGTATCGACGGCGCCGTTGCGAGGCCGGGGACCATAGGCCCAGAGGGCCTCAAACGGCATGAGGTAGCTGCCGGCGATCAACTCGCGGTTCGGGATGCCAGCACCCTGCCATGCAACGGCGCAGTTGTCCCCGCCGGTGCCATCCTTCCACAGGGCCATCAGGTAGTAGCGCC
The DNA here is from genome assembly GCA_016928975.1 of Sedimentisphaerales bacterium. The sequence continues at coordinate 4,717 of JAFGJR010000051.1, forward strand.
CTGCTTCCAGAGCAACGGGCTTGGATTTCTGGCTGGCGAACTTGTCCCATTCCTGGGCACTGGTCCAATCCGGCACGGAGGCGATCCTCTCGGCACTGTCGGCATCTGCTCCGAGCCACAACTCGCTGTTGTCGTCGCTGGCGATCCAGAAAGTGTACTCTCCGGCAAGGGGCACGTGCAGCCAGGCCGACAGCTTGCCGCCGTAGTTGTCCGCGACATCCGCCGGAGACTCGAAGTCAGACACCTCATTGACATCGCTCGGAGAGCCCGGATAACGGGGGTCATTCGTCAGATCCGCGACGGTTGTCCCGCTGCTGCCATTGAGCCACAGCTCACGCTTGGCGAAGCCTAAGCCCGGAATCGTCGTCGTGAAGCTCCACACGTCGCCCGCCTGTTTGTCGCCCAAAGCGTCGATTTCATCGACAGCCCAATAAAACTTCGTTTCCAGCGACAATGGAGGCAGGGCCAGCGCGGTCTCTACTAGGGAGCCCTGGAATGCGGCTTCCGCGCGATTGGCTACGTCATCCTGGCTGGTGCTGAAATAGAGCTCGTGGCTGAATGCGTTCTGTCCGGGCGTCCAGGACAGAACGGCGTCAACACTCTGGTACAGGGCGCCGTCTGCCGGGATGGGTGCGAAAGCCGTCACCGGCGCCATCGTGAAGCTCCAGACATCGCCCGTCGAGATCAGCGCACCTTTAGCGTCCACCGCGTCCACACGCCAGAAATACGTCTGGCCCGGCTCCAGCGGAGGAACTACGACATACAACATCTTGATCGCAGCCGGCTGACGCTTGAGGCGGTTGGCGGCTGTCAGATCGGGGGTCGTTCCCACGAAGACATCCACGAAGATGGCCGTCTCGCCGGGCGTCCATTGCAGCATCGGTGCGCCCACGCCGGTCGCCCCGTCTTCCGGGGTCGGCCTGACGGCCTTGGTGAATGCCGCGGGGATGCCCTCCATGAGTCCCTGCACCTGCGCCGGCTCCAGCGCCCGGTTGTAGATGTAGAGGTCATCCACCAAGCCGGCGTACCACACGCGGCCGTTGCAGCCCGGATCGCCGCCGATGTAGAAGCCATCCGTATTGGCGCCCGGCATGGTGTTGGTCTCGATGCTCTGTTGCTCCTGGCCGTCGAGATAAAGCGTCAGCACGGCCCCGTCATAGCTGGCGGCCACATGGACCCACTCTCCCGCGACGGCGTCGGCCATGACGCCCGTGTAGGCGGCTGCGCCGGTGGAACGGACGCCGAAGACGAGCATGTTGGGGTAGCGCGTGGCGTCCGGCTCAGGCCCGCCCAGCCCCAGGAACCAACTGCCCCAGGTGGAGCAGCCCAGGCCCTGCAACAGGATCAGGTGGTCGCCGGTGTCGTCCGGCTTCACCCAGACGGCAACGCTGTACTCGCCCGTGCCGCCGCGAAGCTGAATGCCGGTGTTTGAGGGGATGAGAATGTAGTCCCCCGCGCCGTCGAATTGCGCCGCCTGGGCGAACATGCCGGGGATGAAGGCGACGTTGCCGTTGACGGTCCCGTTGCTTTTGCCGGGGCCGGAATCGGTCGCATCTCCATCCAGGGCCCAGTGCCCCACCAGAGATGCGCCGGAGGCGACGCCGGGCGCCGCCGCCAGGATGATGCCGAGCGCCGTGACAGCCAATGCGATCCTCAAGACAGTGTTTCTGGCCATGACAAGGTCCTCCCACAGAAAGGAATAATGTATTCACGTCGCTGCCACGCGCGGCGAGCGAGTCATCCATCATTTACATCATCGGCCTCTTGGGGTCGGGCCATGATCGAGACAGCCGGCCGCGGTGAAACATCGAAGGAACATCAAAAATCAAAATGGCGGAATCGCCTGCGGCGATCTATCTTAGTACAGACGCAAGATTTTGCGTCTCTACATGCACTTTGATCTTTGATCTTCCTTCTGCCGGGGTGCCACATGAGCCCGATGGGATACCCACAAGTCCCATAACGTACAGTGTATCGGCCTTGCACGGCGAGGTCAAGCGGATTTCGATCACGGATACGCGGATTTTGAAACGACCGTGGCCTGCGCTCAGCGGCGCAGGCCACGGTGAAACATCAAAAATCAAACATCAAAGATCAGAGAGCATCGCGAAGCGATTCCACAGCCTTTGATTTTTGCATTTTGATCTTTGATCCTCCTTCTATCGCTCGCCGGCCAGGTAACGGACCTGGGATTCCGACAGGGCGCGGTTGTAGATGCGCAGCTCGTCGATCAGGCCGCCGTAGAACGGATCGGCCGTGTACTGGGAGCGACCCAGCCAGTTCTGGGTCGTTACGCCCAGGTCCTTTGGCAACAAGGTCGTGGCGCCGCTGCTGACCAGCGAGCCATCCTGATACAGTCGTAGAGACGCAAGATTTTGCGTCTCTACAGTCGCGTCGATCACGACGGCCAGGTGATGCCAGCCGGCCCCAAGGGCACGGCTGCCGGTGACAAGCTGCTCATCCACCGAGGGCGTCCGCATGGCGAACCTGGCGTTCCCGGCTCCGGCGTTGGCCGTCAGGAACATGTAGTTGGTGGCGTCCGTGCCGAAATCGAAGACCCGTCCCCACACGCCGCCATCGGGGGAGTTCACCCACACGGCGAACGTCGAGTTGGTCAGTGTGCTCAGCAGCGAGCCGATGGGCACGTCCACGTAGTCACCGAGCCCATCGAACTGGATCGCCTGACCGTAGCCGGGCATGCTCGGCATGTATCCTGGGCTGCCGGAGGCGGTGCCATGGTTGCCCTTGCCTGAGCTGTCCTGGACATTGCCTTCCATTGCGTAGAGCAGCGTCAAGCCGCTGGTGCCCGGATCGGTGGGCGTCGGAGGTTGCGCAGGAGCGGTGGCATAGAGCAGGATGTCGTCGACAAAGAGGGTCCCGGTCCCGCCGGTGGCGCCGTCACCGACGCCGATGGTCAGGCTCTTGACGCTCTTGAGATTCACGCCCGCCATGCTGGAAAGCGGGATGTTCCACTGCTTCCAGACGGGCCCGGCAGTGCTCGCGACGCCGTTGTTGAAGAGCACCTTCGTGCCGTTGATCTTCGCATACACCGGGGCGGCGACGTTCTCGGTATCGCCGCAGAAGTGGATTACCAGCGTGGTGACACCGTGTTTGGTCCAGTCCAGTGGAGGGTCAAAGGTACGCTGCGTCTCAGAGACGCCCGTGCCGCCGGAGTTGTCGTAGTAGAGCGGCATCGACTGTCTGCCACCATGGACGATTGCAGTCTCCATGATATCGCCCAGCGTCGGGTCGTAGCCGACCAGAGAGCCACTGCCATTGCCATCGCCGCCGTTCGGGAAGAAGTTGTCGGGCGAGAATCCGAGGCCATCGATCCACGTCTGGAAGACACGGTCGGGCGAGTTGTTCGTGTAGCTCTCGAAGTCATCCACGACGATGTAATCGGCCGTCGTGAGACTCCAGACCTCTCCGGGCCAGGCGGGCGGAGTCTGCACCTCATTGACCTCGACCACCTTCCAGAAGTACTGCTGAGCGAGATTCAGGGCCGCCTCATAACGAGGCTCAGCGACGACGACGGCGGTTGCCGTGCCACCTGCTACCGCCTGCTCATCGGTATCCAGGTACACACTGTGCGAAGCCGCCTCGCGTCCGGCCCGCCAGCTCAAGGTCACCTGTGGGTTCACGCCTGTCTCGCCGGAAGCCGGCTTCGGCTCCCTGGCCAGGACGGGGACATAGAAGAAGCGGACTTCGCTCAGGCCGTACTGGATCAGTATGTCGCCCCAGTTGCTGTTGATCGTCAGCTTGACGTACTTGGCCACTGCGCCACCGAAGTCGATGGCTATGTCCGACGCGTAATCGTCCTCGCCCGGGGCCTGTGTGAATTCGAAGTCACCGAGCGGAGTCCAGTTGGCGGCATCCGAGGAGTACTCGATCGTGACGTCCTTGGCGCCGACGCCGAGATCAGGCTCGACCAACTGGTTCGAGTTCCAGACCCACATCTCGTGCAGCTTGTACGGCTGGTCGAACTCGTACTGGATCCAGGTCGGTTGCGGCCCGCCACGCTTGCTCAGCCACATCGTTTTGCTGTTGCTGGAGTGCAGATCGTCGGCAGTAAGGCCCGAGCCGTCGATTGTCTTCTCCGGGCCGGTGTCCTTGTTGCTCGCACTGGAGGCTGTGGCCGTGACGTTCATGATCGGACTGCCGTAGGTCTCGATTGTGAAGCTCCATACGATCCCCTGGTCGACAGTGCCATCAGCCCGTACCTCGTCCACACGCCAATGATAGGTCTTGCCGAAGTCCAGCAGGCCGACGTCATGCGTATTGGCGTCCTGGGCCGGACTGACCAGTGGGATTGCGCCGGCGTCGGTCCCGAAGTACACATCATGGGCGGTTGCCGTAGTGGCCCCCGTCCAACTCAGCATCGTGCCTGTCCCTCGCAGCACATCAGTCACTCCGGCGCCGGGTTTGGGGTTGTAGGCCTTGTTCGGGGGGATCACATAAGGCCCTTCGACAGTGAAATCGTCGAAGCCCGCATAGCCCATGTCGGCCGAGTATGTGGCCTGGTAGAGCCCAACCTGGAGCGGCACGCTCGCCAGATCCTCACGCACCAGCGGCGACACGCCCATCTCGGTCCACGTAACACCGTCGCTGCTGGTACGGAAATGGAAGTTGTTGCCCTTGCGCTCGAGCTGGAGCCAGGGGTAGAGATTCCATGCCCTGCCGTTGTGGCCGTCTTCCGACCGGACGTCGTCGTTGGCGCTGCGGACGAAGTTGCCACAGCTCCAGATGGGGAAGTAGTCAATGGCGACCCAGTCCTCCCCGGGACCGGCGTCCTCGGGGACGGCTCTGGCTATCAGCCCGCAGTTGTTGTGGTAGAGCGGAGCCGCCGAGGTCCCCGCATAGTCGGAGACTCTCACCGTGGCGATGAAGTCCCCCTCGATCATCTTGTAGAGGAGCGGGCCCAGGGGACTCCAGGGCTCCTGATACCATCCGTTCGCGGAGGCGATATACAACTGGCCTGGACGATCTCCCGATGCATTGAGCGCGGCGACGGTCTCGTTGGGACCACGACCGATGAAGCCGTCCCAGCCGGTGCCCTCGACGCCCTCGGCAAGGTAGTCATGGGCGGCGTCGAAGCTGTCGGTGAACGTCGCCGCCTGCGCCGCGCCCACACTCAGAATCGCGGCGATGCAAGTTCCACAGATGAATCTTCTCCACATGTGTGCCTCCCTTGAAAACGATACTCATTCCCGCATTTCGTTCTGTTCAGGGGAGGGTCTGGAGCCCGCCCCTATAGCCCGAGCCCCGGCTCTCGCGGATTCACGAGAGCCGAGGCCGGGCTCAACCGGTGGAAATGTCACGGTTGGGATGTCACTATACTGAAGTCGTCAAAGGCGGCATACCCCACGCTATCGGAGAAGGTGGCGTGGTGCAGACCGACTTGCACGGACAGGCCGTCCAAGTCCTTCCGTTCGATGGGCGAGCAGGCCAGCTCCTGCCAAGTCTGGCCGTCGGCGCTGACGCGGAAGTGGAACGTATTGCCCACTCGCTCGATCTGGAGGTAGGGCTGCAAGGCCCACTGCTGACCGTTGTTGCAGTTCTCTGACCGCACGCCGTCGTCGGCGGAGCGGACGAAGTCCCCGCACCACCAGATCGGGAAGTAGTCGAGGGAGACCCAGTCCTCCCCGGGACCGGCATCGGCGTCAGCCACGTTGCGGACCATCAGGCCGCAGTCGTTGTGGTAGACCCAGTTGTTCGGGTCGCCGGCATAAGCAGCGACTTTCACAGTGGCAACGAAATTGCCGGAGACAACCTTGTACAGGAACGGCCCCAGCGGAGACCACGGCTCCGACCAAACGGCGTTGACCGACTCGAGATAGAGCAGACCGTCGAGGCTCATGGAGGCATCGGCGACGCCGTTCACGTCCTTGATGTCGCCCACCAGGCCGTCGTAGTTCGTTCCTGCAACACCGTCGGCCACGAAGTCGTGCGCCACGGAGAAATCGTCCTGGAAGCTGTTGGTCGCGAGTACGAAGTTGTCGAACGCGGCGTACCCTTCGCTGTCGGAGAACGTCGCGTGGGCCAATCCAACCTGCACGGGCAGATCGTTGAAGTCCTCGCGGACGAACGGATCGCCGAGTTGCTCCCACGTCTGGCCGTCGGCGCTGACGCGTGCGAAGAAGGTGTTGCCCTTGCGCTCCAACTGGAGGAACTTATAGGCGTTCCATGCTTTGCCGTTGTTGCGCGGCTCTGCACGGACGCCGTCATCAGCGGTGCGCACCATGTTGCCGCAGTTCCAGATGGGGAAATAGTCCACAGAGATCCAGTCTTCGCCGGCTCCGGCGTCGGCGTCATTCACATTGCGGGCCATCAGGCCGGCGTTGTTGTGGTAGACCCAGGCGTCGGAAGTGCCTGCATAGTCCGTGACTTCCACGGTGGCGATGAAGTCGCCCTTGACCACCTTATACAGGAACGGTCCAAGCGGATTCCAGGGCTCAGACCAGACGGCATTGACCGACTTGAGAAGGAGCTGGCCGGGATGATTGGCGTCGGCCGTGGTGATTGCAGTGGCCGTCTCGTTGGGGTCCAGCCCGACAAGACCGTCCCAGAATGTGCCTGCCACTCCGCCCACCAGGAAGTCGTGTGCGGCGTCGAAGGTCTCTGTCACCGGGAACAGGGTCGCCACGATCGGCGCACCAGCCGTGAAGGACCAGACGTCGCCGGTCGTAATCTCGCCCTTCGCTCGGATCTCGTCAATTCGCCAGTAGTACGTGGTTCCTCTAACCAGTTCATCCTCCACGACGTAGCTGGTTTCCGTCTGCATGCCCATCGAATCGAGGTTTTCCGGGTCCGTGCCGAAGAAGACCTCATGGGCCAGGACGTTGTCGGCTGCGATCCACTCCAGTGTTGCCGTGCCCACCACCCGGGACTTGTCCTCCGGGCTCTTCAGGGTGGCCTTGAGCTGGGCAAAGGACTCGACGCGGAAATCATCAAAGGCCGCGTAGGAGACGGCATCCGAGTAGGCGCACTGGAAGAGCCCGACCTGCAGCGGGATGATCGCCAGGTCCTTGCGCACGAACGGGTCGCACAACTGCTGCCAGGTCTGGCCATCCGAGCTCACGCGGGCGTAGAACGTGTCGCCCTTGCGTTCCAATTGCAGGTACGTTCCCGCATTCCAGGCCAGGTGGTTGTTGCAGGGCTCCGTGCGGGCGCCGTCATTGGCTACGCGGACCATGTTGCCGCAGCCCCAGATGGGGAAGTAATCCACCGAGATCCAGTCTTCGCCAGCCCCGGCGTCTTCGGGCGTCGCCCGGGCCATCAGGCCGCAGTTGTTGTGATAGACCGGGGCGTCCGCCGTGCCTGCGTACTCGGTAACTTTCACCGTGGCAATGAAATCGCCCTCCACCACCTTGTACAGGAAGGGGGGCATCGCACTCCACGGCTCGGAGAGGCTCGCGCCGACTGACTCCAGGTACAATTGGCCGTCTCGGCTGATCGAGGCATCAATTGCATTGGCTGTCTCCCCGGCGCCAAGACCGAGGAACCCGTCCCACCCTGTCTCCGCGACACCTGCCGCCAGATAGTCGTGGGCGGTTGCGAAGTCATCGCTGAACACTGCACCGCCCGCTATGCTGCCGGTCGCCAGAACCAGGGAACTGCAAATCAGATACAGTAGTGCTTTACACATGCCGTTCCTCCTATCCAAAAGGTGTTTGTTGTGACGCGTCCACGCGTGCGGAACGCATTGTCGATGAAATGAGCGAGGCCTACCTCCAACCATGTGGTTTTGAGTTCAAAACTCCCAACTCAAAACTGATTATACTTGCCACGTCCTGGAATTGCAACGGGGCCTGCACCCCATTTTTGCGCCGGTGCAGGCCCCGGTGGAACATCAAGAATCAAAGATCAGAAATCAAAGGGGTCAGGGGTCAACACCCTGACCCCTGAACCCTGCTTTGATTTTCCTTTTACCGGTTGCCGGCCAGGTAGAGGACCTCGCCGCCGGTCAACGCCTTGTCATAGATGCGGAACTCGTCGATGCTCCCGATCCACTCCGGGTCGCCGGTGTAGCCGCCTTTGGCCAGGTA
>JAFGJR010000245.1 GCA_016928975.1 Sedimentisphaerales bacterium
CGGCAGTTGAGGCATCCGGCAACGGCCCATGCCGACAGCAAGGAATGTGAAAAAAAACGTTGCGCGAGCCGCCCCAGATGGCACTTTATTGCCAGTAGAAATCAGTCAAGTGTGACGAGTGGTCAACGATGAACGGGCAGGCAGACTACATCCAGGTAGTGGAACTGGCTCAGCGAGGAGATAAGCCGAGCCTTGACAGGCTGGCAGGGATGGCCGGCGAACGATTGCGAGTATATGTATACCGCCTCACACAGAACAATGATCTCACACAGGAAATCGTACAGGAGAGCTTGTTAGAAATGTGCAAGGTACTTGGCAAGCTACAGAGGGCAGATCGGTTCTGGTCCTGGTTGTATGGGATCGCCACCAACAAACTTCACCGGCATTATCGGACAGAAAAAGCCTTGCAGCACGCAGCCGCCTCGGAGGAGAGGCGGCGGGGGTCAATGAGAGAGCGTCAGGGGGGATTCGAAAACCTCGTCAGCCAGGAGTTGAGGCAGATTGTCTCAACCGCTATGCAGAAGTTGCGGACCCGTCACAAGGCCGTCCTGATCATGCGCTGCTATGACGGGATGTCTTACTCAGAAATCGCGGAGTCGATGGGCTGTAGCGAATTCAGCACCCGCATGCTCTTTATGAGAGCCAAACAGGCGCTGCAGAAAGAACTTTCGCACAACGGCTTTGGCAAGGGCTCACTCCTGGCTGCCCTGGTGGTCTTCGGCAAGATCACCGCCCCGAGCAAGGCGGCGGCCGCTCAACTGACGGTGCCGGTAACCGCCTTGAAGGTGGGCCTGCTTGCCGGGACCGTGGGGGTGGCGACGACCAAGACCGCGTTGGTGTCCATCGCCGCCGCCAGTGCAATCACGGTAGGAACCGTGGTCGCCACGTCAGGATCCGGCTTCACCGGCCGACCAACCACCGCCGCGCGGATCACCAGTCCGTTCGGGATCGGCAACAATGCACGTCCAGCGTACTGGTTCTACTTCCCGACAGATCCGGACGGGCCCGTGATGCTTCGGGCCACCTCCGGCGCCAACGCAGCGAACCCGGATCGCCGCGTCCTCCAGAACGCAAACGGCAACTACGTCTATGAAGGCCGAACCGTCTCCATCAACAACTATCGCATGTGGATGAATGATCTGAGCGTCTTCATGCTTCCCACCGACAGCAGCGAGCTGAGAGGCTTCCTGTCTCGCATGCAAGGCAAGCCCATCGAGATGCAGCCGGTTCAGGCTAAAGGCAGGGGTCTGCTCGTCGTCGCGGAGCGCAGCGCCGAGGGAGAGGCTACCGAGCCCTGGGCGATGCGATACAGCAATGTCCTGAACGAGGACTACTTTCAGAGCGATTGGCGGTCGGACGCAACGATCGTGGACAACCGCGACGCGATGCACAAGCGGGGATGGACGTACTTCCGGGTGAGCGGCCAGATCGGCGGCCGCAACGTCACCGGTGTCGGCTGCGTGCCGTTCATCTACGCCATGTCCAGGAGTCACTACCCCTGGCTGAAACTGCGGATTGGAACGAACCTCACGCTCGTGGACAATGATACGGGCGCGTATCTCACCGACGCCAGGAACGTGGTGGTGAACAAGCACGGGTCCGGCAGCTTCTTCAAGGGGCTGTCGCGCCCGTGGGCAGGGCTGCATGCGATGGACACCGTGCGGCGGGATGCGGCGGCGCGACAGATGCTGTTCCAGACTGTCGTGGCGCCCGACGGCAAGACCATCGAGGTGACCGTCATTCGCAATCAGACCAAGCTTGTATATGCGATCGACCTGGAGACGGACGTCGTGAGAAGCATCTCGTTCTTCGCCGACCAGGCCCCGGCCGGCCAACTGGATTTCGAGTATCTCCAGGATCTTCCCCAGGCACGCAGCGACTTTATCGCCCCAAGGGTCCCGCTTTATCGGGGCTCGCTGAGCGACGATGTGGGCATGCTTTGGCTCGTCCGGCTGGTGGACGGCACCTGGGCCAGATTGATGCAATGACGCCGAGATTTCAAGGCGTGAGGCAGGTGCACCTCTGAGCACAATGACTCGCGTTAGACCCGCGAGCAAGCGGTTCGACAAGGAAAGTGTATTTTTGACAAGGGGGTTTCCTACTATGACGATGAAATGGAGTGTCCGTTGTGGGGTGCTGGTGGTCATGATGACGGTGTCCGCCGGGATGGCCGGCGAGGCGAGCAAGGAGGAGCCCAAGGGTTCGACGCCGACCGCCAAAGTCCCCACAGTCAGCTACATGGTGGCTTCGCCGAGGGCTTATCTGGCAGGGTCTGGGAAGACAGGTGCAATCGACTATGCGTCCATGACCGGGGCGGCGGACAACTTCGCGCGTCCCGCCAGACCCCGGGCCAGGATCATCGACGTGGTCGTCGGCACGCGAGTGGTCTTCTCGCTCGACCCGGAGGCCGAAGGGGTCTGGATGCAGGGGTCGCATGGGATGATCGGGACCTCACTGACGCTGCAATGGCTTGGTGCAAAGGATTGCGCCGAGTGTGACGACTATGCCGCGGCGGACGTCAATGACGCCGCGACGGCCAGCGATTCCAAAGAGGAGAGCCGGCTCTCTGCGGCAAGAGAAGGCAGCGATGACGCTACGCGCGGGTCCGATCCCAACGACACGCAGGCCGCTCGCGAGCCGGCGAGGCGATACCGGTGGATCACCGTGGCCACGGATGGTGCACGGGATATTCGCGTCGGACCGAGCATCGGATGCGCGAAGAGTGTGAGTGTGCCGGTTCGATTCGAGGAACCGGGCGTCTATTGCCTGCGAGCCATCGTGTGCACGTCCGTGAAATCCTGGCACCCTCGTGCTGCAAAACGGCCGACGAGCCGCGAGGCCGAAGCGGCAACGGACAAGAGCCTGCTGCCTGACAACCTGCTGGCGGTAGACATCGACATCGTCCACGTGGCCGTCCGTGTGGCGGACAAGCCCGCCGAGGACGGCGACAAGAAGGCCGCGGCCGACGAGGATGTCGTGCTCGCAAGCGATATGACCGATATCGCTGACGCCGAGGCACTCAGCCTCGACGAGGATGTTTTGAATGACTTTGGAGCTTTCGTCGGCCAACAGGAGAGCGATTTCGTCCTCCCGGCCGAGAACTGAGATATTGGCAACTGAATAGAGTTGCTGGTTGTTTGGCGGCGGGTTTTTAGGTGGGTCCGAGCCCACCTAAAAACCCAGATTTGAACGAACATGACTCATTGAATGGCCAACCTGAGACTCACAACCTGTTTTGGCCTGTCCTTGCTGGTAGTAGCGTGCGGCGCCGGCTCCTTGCGGGCCTATGAGTATGCCGACGACTTCTCGACGGACAAGGCAGCGTTGGACAGCTATCGTCATTCGACGTTCTGGTCCAAGGAGCGCGTCCCGCTGCCCGAGCCGTACCTGTTCTACATCGAGATCGACAGGGACAGGGGGCTGGCCTTCTCCGACTACAAGGGCCAGAATGCCGAGCTCGGATACCGTTTCCCGTTGGCATCCGCGTCGGCCGAGAGGACCTTCAAGGGCGTTCTGACCGTGGACGTGTCATTTCCGTCCAACGCGGAGATCTCTCAGACCACACCGGGGCGGTTGGCGTACAAGACGTCGCCCGACGGCATGGGATGGTCGGCAGCCCAGGCCCTGGAGGCGGGACACTGTGAGATCCCGATCACCTCGGCCACCGGGGTGGGCTACATCCTGTTCTCGGGCACGCGGGCCGTGATCGACAACCTCGCCGTGTTCCTGTATTCCACGCCGGTGACGATCCGGGTGCCGCAGGACTTTCCCACGATCCAGGCCGCCATTGACGCCGCCGAGGACGGCGACGTCATCGAGATTGCAAGGGGCACCTACTCCGGCCCAGGTTATCGAGACATTCAGTTCCAGGGCAAGGCCATCACCGTCCGGGGCACGGCCGGCCCTTCGAACACGATCATCGACTGTGGAGGAGCCACGGCGTCGGCGGAAGGGGGACACAGGGGGTTCTATTTCCACCAGTCGGAGGGATCCGACTCGATACTGTCTGATGTGACCATACAAGGTGGGCGGGTCTTCGGATCGGAGGTCCCGCCCGACCCCCTGCGCGACCCGAGTTCCGCCTATCCGATCGGCGGCGGAATCTACTGCCAGACAAGCAGTCCCACGATCGTCAACTGCATCATCCGCGACTGCGGCGCTGAGCTGGGCGGCGGCATCGGTGGCGTGGACGCCGAGCCCATGATCGCCGACTGTGTGATCGAGGAATGCATCGCCGGCGGCCTCGGTACGGCTGCCTCCGGCGGACGCGGCGCAGCGATCGCCCTGATCGCCAATTCCAACGCGACCCTCACCAACTGCATCCTTCGCGACAACTCCGCGTACCGCAACAGCTACGGCGCGGGTTTGTACTTCTTCCAGAGCGCCGCAACGGTCGTCGGCTGCACGATCTCCAGCAATACCGCCCTCAGCGTCCGCGGCGGCGGCGCCTACTGCGGCGGCACCACGACGGACGTCACGTTCACAAACTGCGTCATCTCGCAGAATCGCGCCGATGCGGGCGCCGGGATTTGTGCCGAGTGGGTCCTGGATACGAGCCTGCCCGCCTCGCTGCGCTCCAAGCGCTGCCGCGTCAACGTGACCAACTGCACGATTGCCCGCAATGCGCTGACATCGCCCACGGCCGGCAACGCTGCCGCCGGAGTCCAGTCCAGCGGAGCCGAGGTCTTCGTCACCAGCAGTATCCTCTGGTCCAACACGGGCAAAGCACTGCTGATCGCCGATTCCGGACTCTCCAGCACGGTAACCTACTCCGACGTGGAGGGAGGCTGCCAGGGGACCGGCAACCTCAACACCGATCCTCTGTTCGCGACACCGTCTCTGGAGGACTATCATCTGAAATCGAAGTACGGTCGCTACGTTCCGGCGTCCCAACGATGGGTGGCCGATAGCGTCCACAGCCCCTGCATCGACACCGGCGACCCCTCGGTCTCCGTGGGCGATGAGCCCCCGCCGAACGGCAACCGGATCAACATGGGCGCCTACGGGGGAACGAAGCAAGCGAGCAACGGGCCGGAGCACGTCATCTACCACGTGGACAACAACGGCGGACGCGACTCCCTGAACACCGGGCGCAGTCACGAGCAGGCATTCGCAACCATACAGCACGCGATCGACGTGGCCCGCGACGGGGACACCGTCCTTGTCTGGCCCGGCGCCGGCGCCTACCGGGAGAAGCTCATCTTCAAGGGCAAGGCAATCACGGTGCAAAGCGCCACCGATGCAGCGGTTCTCAGCTCGTCCGACTACGCGGTCTCCTTCTACCACGGCGAGGGCCCGGGAAGCATCCTGGCGAACTTCGTGATCAGCGGATGTGGAGTGGATGCGATCCTGTGCCAGGGCGCCTCACCCACACTGAGGAACCTGACGATCGTCGGCAACCGCTTTGGGATCTTCTCCCACGATGGTGGCGATCCCAACATCACCAACTGCATTCTCTGGAGCAACACACAGGGCGACCTGCAAGGATGCAAGGCGCGTTTCAGCAATATCCAGCACGATACGGCCGACACGAGGGCGGGCAACATCCAGCGGGACCCGATGTTCGCCGATCCGCAGCGAAGTGACTACCATTTGAAGTCCCGCGCCGGCCGGTACGCGCCATTGCTCGATACGTGGGTGACAGACGGCGTCACCAGTCCCTGCATCGATGCAGGCAATCCCAAGGACGACTGCCGCGGCGAACGGATGCCTAACGGCGGACGAGTGAACATGGGCGCGTACGGTGGGACGCCCTTTGCAAGCCTCAGCGGCTGAGCGTAGGTGGCTTCGGTCCAGGGTGATCCGACGGCGGGTGGATCATGCGCCTGCAGCCGCCGCGAACTCGGAGTGGTGGGACCAGGAGGGTCGGTGGAAACACCGGCAGGAGGTGGCAGGAGAGCAGTGCAGCCCTGACGTGGCGACTCTCCCAGTGCTGCACATGCTCTCCTCTGTGTTTTTTGCGAACATGGGTGACTGACGCCAGTACGACTCTTCAGAAAGGGCTCGAATTTTGATGTATGGGCCATGGCCGATGCGCTATCTTACGTATTGGCTTGGACTTGTGGCAACACGCAACAAATCGCGTGTGACGACCGATTCCGCTTGTCAACGTTGCCCCAAGGCCATATAATGTGTACGTAGCCAAATTGTCGGCAGGTAAATAGAGAATCGCAGGTTGTGGGTTCCGATCCGGAAAGAAGGCAAGAGCCGGCGCGGCGCTCGCGGCCACGGATCGGGGATTCGGAGGACTTGGAGATCGACACGAGGTGCGATTCCATCTCGGTCGCAACCGGCAGGGTGAGAGCTTTCACGCTCGTGGAGCTGCTCGTCGTCATATCCATTATGTCCATGCTGCTCGCCATCGCCATGCCGGCCTTCAACGGCGCCAGACGCCAGGCGCGCGCCCTGCTCGGAATGCACAACCAGAAAGAGGTCACCCGCAGCATGAACCTCTATGCCATGGACAATGACGACCTGTATCCTCCTTCCGTGGCCACCGTCGGGTTCGGCGACACATGGAACTGGTCCGATGTCACGCGGCTGGTCGGCTACGAGAAACGCAGCCCCCAAATTCACCGCGCCGTGAGCGAGTACCTGCGAAACTACATCACTGACGCGAGCACGATGGTCTGTCCAAACGCCCCGCAGAGATTCCGGTACTTGCAGGAGGCATGGGAAGCCGGTGACGATTGGGACAATCCGGATTCAGCGCTGCCGGCCGACCCCCTGAGCGGCACCTATTGCCTGTATTGGGGCTACGTCGGTTATCTGGGCGAAGGCCCGCGTCTCTTCCACGGACCGAGGACCCCTGCCGCACTCGGTCGCCAGAGCACCTTGTTGATCAGCGACTACTTCGGCTATGGACATTGGCGAACGCCCCAGTCCTTCGCCAGTTGCGAGAAGCTCGGCGGCGGCGACATCGACCCGGAGACGCAGTTGACCTCGGCCTGGTGGAAGGTCGAAGGCGATCCGAACGTCGCTATGCCGAATGTGAAACTGCGAGCGGGATTCACCGATGGCCACGTCGAGACCTACCTGCCCTCCGACGCCGTACCGATGCGAATCTCGATGACCCCCGAAGGCGTCCCACCGTTCCCCGACGGACCCAGTGGCGGCCTGTTCTACATCCCCAGAAGCGCAGCCCGCTGACAGCCGGTCAGCCCCCCCCGCCCACGACTGTCGTGCACGACGAGAAGCAAGTCTTTCATTGAACGATCCGAGACAAGGCGTCATAATCCCTCTGGCTACGGGAATTCCTCAACAACCAGTCGAAGGGACATGACATGGCGCACAGATGCATCGGAGCTTGGCTCATCCTCACGGGCATCATCCTCTCTCCTGGACTTCTGAGCGGAGCATCGTTCTATCCTGAGCGGCTCGACGACCCGGCGGCGACCTACCTGATGCGGAAAGACTTCCCTCTGCACGGCGACGGAATTGGGGACGACTCCGCCGCTCTACAGCAGGCCATCGACAAGGTCGCGTCCACCACCGGCGCCGGCGTCCTGTTCATCCCGAAGGGGACCTACCGCCTCACGAAGACGGTCTACGTCTGGCCTGGCGTGCGTCTGATCGGCTATGGCGACACCCGGCCGGTTCTGACTCTGGGCGAGAACACTCCCGGCTTCCGGGAAGGAGCCGGCAAGTACATGCTCTTCTTCGCCGGCGGGCGTGGCAGGACATCCGGCACGCCGCAGGATGGCGGCGCCGGAACGTTCTACAGTGCGATGAGCAACATCGATATCGAGATCGCAGCCGGCAATCCTGCCGCCGTGGGCGTCCGCTTCCACGTGGCGCAGCACTGCTATCTCGCGCACATGGACCTCCGCCTCGGCTCCGCCAGAGCAGGCTTAGAGGACATCGGCAACGAGGTCGAGGACCTGCACTTCCACGGCGGTCAGTACGGCATCTTCACGAAACGTTCCGCACCAGGCTGGCCCATCCTCGTGATCGACTGCACGTTCGAGGGGCAAAGCGTCGCCGCCATCAGCGATCAAGAGGCCGGCTTGACGCTCGTACGGCCCCAGTTCAGGAACGTCCCCACTGCCGTATCCCTTGTCGCCGGCCACCCCGATGAGCTCTGGATCAGTGACGCACGCTTGGAGAACGTCAGCGGGCCGGCGCTGGTTGTCAGCGATGAGCACAGCGCCCGGACACAAATCAACCTTCAGAATGTCACCTGCAAAGAAGTCCCGGTTCTCGCCGGCTTCGGCGAGAGCGGCACGACCCTCGCAGGGGTCGGACCGGCTTATGTCGTCGAGCAGTTCACTCATGGGCTTCACCTGGCCGACTTCGGCGCCGCTCGGCAGATCAAGACCACCCTGACAGCCCACGAGATGAGCCCACTGCTGGACCCAGCGCAGTCGGACATTCCTGCGCTTCCTGATCCCACGACCTGGGTCAACGTCCGAAGACTCGGCGTGGCTGGCGACGGCAAGACCGATGACACGGCGGCCCTCAAGAAGGCCATTGCAGAGCACCGAGCACTCTATCTGCCGATGGGCTGGTATTGCGTCAGCGACACGCTGACGCTGAGGGCCGATACCGTGCTGATCGGCCTCAACCCGTCCGCCACGGTGATCAACCTGCCGGAAAAGACAGCCGCATTTCAAGGGCCGGGCGAGCCCATGCCGGTCATCGCGACCCCCAAAGGCGGTGCCAACATCGTCACAGGCATCGGCGTCTACACCGGTGCAATCAATCCCCGCGCCGTCGGCGTGAAATGGATGGCTGGAGCGAACTCGATGATGAACGATGTCCGCCTGCATGGCGGTCACGGCACGCGAGTCCCCGGCGAGCGAGGCGGCTTCGGGCGGCTGGGCAATCGCCAGGCGTGGAACAGCCAGTACGCGAGCCTCTGGGTCACCGACGGCGGCGGCGGGACCTTCAAGGACATCTGGACGCCCAGCCCCTATGCGCAGTCCGGCATGACCATCTCGGACACCTCCACGAGCGGCCGGGTGTACGCGATGTCCCTCGAACACCACGTCGCCAACGAAATGATCCTTCGCAATGCCCACAACTGGCGATTCTACGCCGTGCAATTCGAGGAGGAACGCGAGGAAGGCCCGAAAGCCTTGCCCCTGGAGATCGACCGCTGCAGTGACCTCCAGTTCGCCAACACCTGGTTCTACCGCGTGATCAGTTGCTTCGTGCCGTTTCCGTACGCGACGAAGGTCAGCGATTCCCGCGACATCCGCTTCCGGAATCTCCACTGCTACAGCAACAGCAAAGTCTCCTTCGACAGCACGATCTTCGACGCGACGGCCAACGCCGAAGTCCGCGACAACGAGTACGCCCTGCTGGATATCACCGGCGGTCCACGTCCCTCACGACCGCCATCAGGCGCGAAGGTCGAGAAACTCGCTGACGGCTTCCTGAACATCGCCGGTACGGCGGCAGACGCCAAAGGCAACGTCTACTTCGCCGATGCTCGCGAGAACCGGATCTACCGCTGGTCGCAGGAGAGGCGTAAGGTTGAACGTGTCCGTGACATCCCACAGCAGCCTACTCAACTGGCTTTCGACAAGGCGGGGAACCTGCTGGTCGTCTGCTACACCGGCAACGGCACGGTGCTGGCGTTTCGCCCGGATGTCAACGACAGCCAGATCGTGACTCTGACTCCACAACCCGCCGCACCACACCCCGGCATGACCGCAGTCCTTCCGGTCAATCGTTGGATGGGCGACGACCAGTTCACGCAGGACTCGACCACGCCCAAGCCATTCCACTACATCTCGCCCGACGGCACGATCTTCATCCCCGCCGGCAAGGACTTCACCACCGGCGCCACAATGTGGGGCACGAAGATGGCCGACGTATTACGAGCGTTCAGACTGGCCCCCGCCACCCCGGGGCAACCCTTCTACGTCACCAACGAAGCCGAGCTCAAGACGTGGTCGTTCCAAGTGGCCGATGACGGCACCCTCTCCAACCCCAAGCTCTTCGTCAACGAAGGTGGCGAATGCGTCGCAACTGATGACCAGGGCAACGTCTACCTCGCCGCCGGCCAGATCCGCGTCTTCGACCCCTCCGGCAAGCAGATCGACACCATTGAAGTCCCCCAGCGCCCGACGAGCCTGGTCTTCGGCGGCCCCGACCACAAAACCCTCTTCATCGCCGCCCGCTCCGCCCTCTACAGCGTCCAGACCCGCTGAAGACAAGTAGCTGTAAGCTCGCATTGCCCTATCTGCGGCATTCTGGTACAATAGGATCGTCTGGTCCAAGGTAGATGAGCAGAATGCGGATGTGGCCGTTTTGCGGCATTAGGAACCGAGCCAAGCAATGAAGAAGCTGCGTATATATGTAGATACGTCAGTGATCGGCGGCTGCTTCGACCCTGAGTTCGAATTCTGGTCCAACGGGCTCATGAGGGATTTCCAGGACGGAAGATTCATCGCAGTGCTCTCGGACATCACAGCAACGGAAGTTGAGCCCGCCCCAGAAGCTGTGAGGAAGCTCCACACAGAGCTTCTCTCCATCGCAGAGGTACTACCGATCACAGAGGAGGCAGTCGCCGTCTTGGCCAGTTATGAGAATCACGCTGTGCTGAGCCCCCGTTTCCGCAACGATATGCTCCACATTGCCCTGGCCACCGTCGCCGAGGTCGATGTCCTGGTGAGCTGGAACTTCCGCCACATCGTTCGGTTGGACAAGATGCAACAATTCAATGGGATCAACCTTGAGCTCGGTTACAGGGCCCTTGCGATCTATTCGCCGCGAGAGGTGACGACGTATGGCAGAGAAGACTCAAATCAAAGCCGTTGAAATGGTGAGACGCATACGCGATGAGCAATCGCAATTGCTTGAAGGCAAGTCCCCGGCGGAGATCATCGCCTTCTTCCGGAAAGCCGGAGAGGCCGCACGCCGTGAAGCGAGGAGAAGACGAGCGGCTCCAGGTCGCTTGCGACGGCAAGCGTAACGCACGAAATACTCTCGTCTCTTCTGCGCTTATTGCTTTGCCCGACACGGGGTGCTATCCTCATCCCCGTGAGCGAAGTCCGGGAGTTTCCGGGCCACGAGGACATGGCTATGATCGTAGCGACGCTCTTCCCGCAGGCGTTCTATGCCGCACTTGACACGGCGTTCAGGGAGTCACGCCGAGCCACATACACAATGTTTGGCACGTGAAAAGGGAGACACACCATGTCTATTCGAACCACTCTCTGGAGAGTCGGCCCGCAGCCCCAGCCACTGTTCGAGTCCTCGCTCGATAACGAACGTCTGCTGGAGGACATGATTGCCACGGCGCCGGGTATGCTCTCGGATGAATGGATGCTCATCGGTCGACAGGTGGAAACGGGTTTCGGCGGGCGCATTGACCTCCTTGCCATCGCACCCGACGGCTCGCTGGTGCTCATCGAGTTGAAACGCGACTGCACCCCGCGCGAGGTAGTGGCGCAGGCTTTGGATTACGCCTCCTGGGTGGACAAACTCCACGCCGAGCACATCGCCGACGTCTATGGCCGCTTCGCTCCGGGCAGGAGTCTGGCCGAGGACTTCCGTCAACACTTCGGGCATGCACTCGACGAGGATGGACTCAACCAGAATCATCAGATCATCATTGTGGCCGCTTCGCTCGACGCGAGTACTGAGCGCATCGTCGCCTACTTGAGCGAGCGGGACATCCCGATCAACGTGCTGTGCTTTCAGGTCTTCGCCAATGGGGACGAGCAACTGCTCAGTCGCACCTGGCTGCGTGACCCGGCGTGCACCCAGATCAGCGCTGCTGCGACACCCGACATCCCGAACGAGCCGTGGAACGGCGAGTTCTACTGCTCTTACGGCGTCGGCGAAAGCCGGTCATGGGACGATGCAGTGGAGTTAGGGTTCATCTCGGGCGGTGGTGGTGCGTGGTATAGCAAGACGCTGCAACTCCTGGGCCCCGGCGACCGCGTGTGGGTGAAGGTGCCAGGTTCCGGGTTCGTTGGCGTCGGACGCGTGACTGGGTACTCGCAGCCCGCGTCGACCTTCAAGGTAAACACACCCCAGGGCGAACTCCCCGTGCTTGATGCGGCTAAGCGCGGCACCTATCACCGTCAATTTCTCGACGACCCCGAACGTTGTGAGTACTTTGTGCCCGTCCAATGGCTACAGACCGTGCCGTTAGAGAATGCCATACAGGAGATCGGTTTGTTTGGCAGCCAAAACACCGTCTGCAAACCCACCACCCCCAAATGGCGATCCACGGTCGAGCGGTTAAAGGAGAAGTTCCCGAACTCTGATCAAGAGGCCACCTGACATTGGTCGAGAGGGACGGTTCGAAAGCGGGTCTCGCTCGCTTCGCGTCCCTCTGTTTGAACAGTGGGCGTGCATTGGAGAAATGAGGACGATATGGGCAAAGCCAAGAAGAACGCTGAGCGTGAACGTCGGATCGAGATGGAAATCATTGTCGATGCCAATGGTCCAGAAGAACAGGCCATGGGGTGGTACTACTACCTTGAAGAGAAGCTGCAATTCCCCTTCACCGCCACATGTGTCGCCGAGAGGGCTGTCTCGCCTTTGCACAAAGGTGATGAAGTCGAGATTCTGGGCATGGCTCCCGAAAAGGAATGTCAACACGAGATGTTTGTCATGATGCGATGGGAGAGGCGAGGCCTTGCGGTTCCTCTTTCGCAAGTGAAGCCAATCGCGAAGACGGACGAAGACACCAGAGAGGCCGTGGCGGACTGGCTTTACTGGGTGGACCAGGGATACAGGCTGTGAGTAGTATGCTCAATGATCCGAAAGATTGAGGCGCGATTTTGAGTTGACACGGCGGCCCGATTGTCTTACATTGTATTACATGAAAACGAGCACGCTGACAATTCGGCTGGACAAAGACCTCGACGACCTGTTGACGAAAGCGAGCCGCCGGTCGGGAAGGAACCGAAGCGAGATCGCGCGAGAGGCCCTGCGCCGCCAGCTTCGCATCAGCCAGTTTGACGCATTGCGTCAGAGAATGATGCCCTTTGCAGAGGCTCGCGGTTACCTGACGGACGAGGACGTGTTCGACGAGATATCATGAAGGTCTTTCTGGATACGAACGTTCTCGCCAGTGCAGCGGCGACTCGCGGGCTCTGTGCGGACGTTCTGCGCGAGGTTCTGGCCTCACATGAGCTTTTCCTGTCCGAGCAGGTGCTGAGCGAGCTGGCCCGTGCTTTGAGGTCCAAGTTTGGGATCGGTCAGGACCTGATCGACGACTTCATCCGGCTCTTGCGGCAGGACAGTATGTCAGCGGAATCTCCCGATGTTCCAAGAGTCGTCCTGCGAGACAAGGACGACCTGCGCATCCTGAGAGCAGCGGCTGCCGCTGGAGTACAGGTGCTCGTAACCGGCGACAAAGAGCTTCTGGCTTTGGGCCACTTTGAGGATTTGGAGATTCTCTCGCCCCGGCAATTCTGGGAGAAGTTGAAGACCCAACAACGACGCCGTGCCGGACGCGGCAAGTCGCGTCGGCGACGACCCGGCTGAGTTCACGAAGCGGTATGTTGAGGAACCGTTCGTGCAGAAAGATGTTTTCATGTTGCCATTTGGCATCGTTGGTGCTATCATTGGTGATGGTATAGGAGATATTACCAATGATACAAATATCGAACATCGTTCCGATTACCGACCTTCGGCAGGATGCGACCTCGATTGTCAAGCGGGTTTCGTCCGGCCAGGAGACGCTTGTGATCACGCAGCGCGGCCGGGCGGCCGCCGTGATACTCAGCGTGGAAGCCTACGAGCGTTGCCAGCGTGAACTGGAGTTGCTGCGACTGCTCGCGCGTGGCGAGAAGGAGATCGAGGCAGGCAAAGGCTGCGACCTCGATAGGGTCCTCGCGGAAGCGGACGCCCTCTTGGAGGAGATGCAACGGTGAAAGTGCGTTTCACTCCTTCGGCCCGCGCTCAGTTTCTCGCCGCTCTGGCCTACATCTATCGTGACAATCCTGCGGCGGCTCATGCGTTTCGGCTCAAGGCGGAGAAAGCTCTGTCGAGACTCCAGAGGTTCCCGCGCTCCGGCAGGGTGTTGCCGGAATTCCCCTATCTGCCCTTTCGAGAGGTCATCGTCGCTCCATATCGGTTCTTCTATCGTGAGAGGGGAAACACGGTCTGGATCGTCGCCGTGTGGCATGGCGCGCAACTCCCTGAAAAGCCGCGTCAAGGCGAAACCGCCTGACACAGCCTTCTGGGATTGACAACAAAGTGGCTCGCCGGCTTGTAAGTCCCTGTCCAATCACCACATAAGACTGCCCCGTCTGTTCCATACTTGCTTTGGCCAAAGGCGCCGGGTGCTCGCAAAGGCAGGCAGAATATCCCTTGACAGGGTTGGAGCAGGCCACTATAGTGCAGCGCTCGTTTTTCAGATGCTCCGTTCGGAGCGACGTGCCTGATCGCAAAGAAATACTGTCTCTATATCGAAGGAGAAAGGTTCATGGCAACAAAGGTTGGGATCAATGGGTTCGGCCGCATCGGCAGGGCCGTCGCACGCATCATCATGCAGAGAAAAGGGGAGCTGGAGCTCGTCGCGATCAACGATCTGTCCGACGCCAAGAGCCTTGCCCATCTCTTCAAGTACGATACCGTCATGGGGCCGTGGGAAGGCACCGTCGAGGCCAAGGACAGCGCCCTCGTGATCGACGGCAAGGAGATCAAAGTCCTGGCGGTGAAAAACCCGGCGGAGCTGCCCTGGAAAGATATGGGCGTCAAGGTCGTGCTCGAATCGACCGGCATCTTCCGGTCGGCCGAGTCACCCAAGGGCGGGTACGCCGACCACCTCAAGGCCGGCGCCTCGAAGGTCCTGCTCAGCGTCCCGGCCAAGGACAAGATCGACGCCACG
>JAFGJR010000246.1 GCA_016928975.1 Sedimentisphaerales bacterium
AGTCAGGTTTCGACCCGTGTTTCTGGGGCAAAACCAGGGATCAGGTCGGCCGAGCCGGACTTTTGTCGTGGGCGTCTTGTTTCGCAGAGTCGGCACGTTGGATTTGTGAGGACCTCCCAGGTTCCACGACCGGGACGCGCAGCGCCCGTAGAATGAGACGACAACCTTGTTCGTTGGCGGTGTTCGAATTGTCGCCACCATCCGTGTGCCTCCTCAAGGGCTCTCTATTCTGTTATGGCATCATCATACAGGCCAGCGAGTTTTCTGTCAACTGAAATTCGGGCAGTTTGAGCATCTGATTGGATGGTGACGGTCACAGGTAAACCCTTATGGCACGAGGACTTACGGCCGGTCCCCGGCTGCCGGCCGATTCGTGTTTGCCTTTTCACCGATTTGGTCCTACGATACGGCTGTGGAGTTGATGGATCTCTGTTGATGATGGACGCAAGGGATGGTGTTTCTTCGATGCCGCTGTTGAGGCTATGAGATTGCACATTCGCCATCTTCTCATCGTCGTCGTGCCGGCGACCTTCTGTCTTGCCGAGACGATCTCTCTCGCATCATTGCAGGAGTCTTATGTGGGGTCGGCCCGGTGTCGGCAGTGCCATGAGTCGTTCTATCAACTGTGGGCGCCGTCGCATCACGGCCTGGCGATGCAGCCGTACACGCTCGAATTCGCGCAGGCGAATCTGACGACTCAGCAGACGCCCATCACGATCGGTGGGCGCGAATACACCGCTTGCGTCGGGCAGGGGGAGGGTTGGATTCTGGAGAAGGGGCCGGACGGCCGGAAGCAATACCGGATCGCGCACGTGATGGGCGGCAAGAACGTCTACTACTTCCTGACACCGATGGAACGCGGGCGATTGCAGACTCTGCCTGTGGCATATGACGTTCGGGCCAGGACGTGGTTCGATACGGCCGCCAGCGGCGTGCGGCATTTCCCCGGCGCCCGAGCCGATGCGCCTGTGCACTGGACGGACCCGATGTACACGTTCAACACCTCCTGTCACGGTTGCCACGTGAGCCAGTTGGCCACGAACTACGATCTGAAGACCGACACCTATCACACCACGTGGGCCGAGCCGGGGATCAACTGCGAGGCCTGCCACGGCCCTGCTCAGGAACATATCCAGGTCTGCCAGGCAGTCGCACGTGGCGTCGGCGTCCCGCCCATGAATCCCGGAAGTGTTCACGGGCGAGATGCCCGTGCTACTCATGGGCGGGACGCCGACGCCACGGGAACGCCTCGCGGCGTCACTACAAGCGTGCAAGACCTCAAGATCATCATCACCAAGTCCTTCACGGGTGACCAGATCAACTCCATGTGCGGATCGTGTCACGCCAAGATGAGCCCCTTGAGCGCATCCTTCAGGTCCGGAGAGCGATTCCTCGATCACTTCGATCTGACTGCTCTGGAGCATCCGGACTTCTACCCGGATGGGCGCGACCTGGGCGAGAATTACACGATGACCAGTTGGCGCATGAGCCCGTGCGCCAGGAGCGGCAAGCTGGATTGTGTGCACTGTCACACATCCAGCGGACGTTATCGATTCAAGAACGATCCAAGACCAGATGCGGCCTGCCTGCCCTGTCACCGGCAGCGGGTGGAGAACGCGACGGAACATACGCACCACAAGGCAGACGGCACGGGGAGCCAGTGTGTCGCCTGTCACATGCCCATGACCGAGTTTGCCCGGATGACCCGCAGCGATCACTCGATGCGTCCGCCCACGCCGGCTGTTACGGTCAGGTTCAAGTCCCCGAATGCATGCAACATTTGCCACAGTGACAAAGACCCCGCCTGGGCGGATCAACACGTGAGGCAGTGGCACGATGACGACTATCAGAAACCCGTTCTGGAGCAAGCCTGGCTCGTGGACGCCGCACGGCGGGGCGATTGGCGGCGATTGAGCGACATCCTGGCATACATCGGCTCGAAGGATCGTGACGAGATCTTCGCCGTGTCGCTGATTCGGCTGCTGTATCATTGCGGGTCGCAGGCCAAGTGGCCGGTCGTGATCGAAGCTCTACGCGAGGATCCTTCCCCGCTCGTACGTGCGGCGGCGGCCCAGGCACTCGACGGGTACGTTGCGGAGGAATCCGTCAGGGCACTGGCCAATGCGACGAGTGACGAGTATCGTCTCGTCCGTGTGCGGGCTGCCAGCGCCCTCGCCGCCGTCCCTGTAGAGACGCAAAATCTTGCGTCTCTGCCAAGCGAGCAGCAGACAGCGGTCCGACGTGCCACGGCGGAACTGCTTGAGGCACTCCGTGCCCGGCCCGATGACTACGCATCCCACTACAACCTGGGCAACTTCTTCATGCAGCGTGGGGACTCGGGAAAGGCGCTGGCTTCCTACGAGAGCGCGATCAAGCTAAGGGCCGACTTCGTCCCGCCTTACGTGAACGTTGCGTTTGTCTACAACGCCCGGGGCGAGAACGACAAAGCGGAAGCCTCTCTGCGCCAGGCCAGCGTGCTGGACCCGAACAATCCGGCTGTCCATTTGAACCTCGGGATGCTCCTGGGCGAGAGGAAGCGCATGAAAGAGGCGGAACAGGCTTTTCGCAGGACACTCGAGATCGACCCCAATTCCGCGGCCGCCGCGTATAACCTCGCCGTCTGCCTGGCCGCGGACCGGCCGTGGGAGTCGTTGCGACTGTGTCAGAAGGCCTACCAGTTGCACCCGGAAGAGGGCAAGTACGGCTACACCTACGCATTTTACCTGCATCAGCGCAGAGAGACGGATGAGGCCGTGGAGGTTCTCAAACAAATGGTCCGTCGCAATGTGCCGTACGGTGATGCCTACGCGTTGCTTGGCAGGATTCACCTCGAACGGGGCGAGCTGGAAGAAGCCGCTGACGTATATCGGTCCGCCTGTAGCAATGGCAATCTGACGCAGGGCGAACACGACAGCTTCCGAGCGATGCTGCGCAGACTGGAGCAAGGGTATTGATCACCTGCACGGACCTCACCTGCTGCCGCGCGCGTCCCTGGCCTTTTTGCCCTTCCTGGCGCCGGGTGCGGCACGATCACTGCTCGTCCGGTCACCGCCCCAGAGGGGCTCGACATTCGCGGCGTTCCAGGTGTCCCATCTCGATTGAAGATCCTTTACCCTATCCGGCATCGTAGCGGACAGGTCGTTGCTCTCGCCGATGTCGGCAGCGAGGTCGTAGAGCCTGGCCGCGGTGACTGGCTGGTTGCGGGCGCCAGTGAGCGTGTCGGCGTTGCTGTCGTAGCGCACAAGCTTGTAGTCGCCGAGACGGATGGCCATCTGCTGGCCGAAACGCCAGTACAGCGGGTCATGAGGCGCGCCGGTCTTCTCGCCGGCGAGGAAGGGCAGCAGGTTGACGCCGTCGAGGTTCCAACTTGGGCTGACGCGTACGCCTGCCACTGACAAGGCAGTGGCAGTGAGGTCCAACTGGATAACGGGTCGGTCAGACACGCCCGGTTTCAAGCGGCCCGGCCACGATACGATGAACGGCACGCGGATGCCTCCTTCCAGGGTGGTGCGCTTGGACCCTCGCAAGGGAGTGTTGCGCGAGGCGTTGATCGTCGTGCTGGGCATGGTCGGCCCGCCATTGTCGCTGATGAAACAAACCAGCGTACTTTGTTCGAGGCCGGTCTCGAAGAGTTTCTTCCTCACGCGGCCGACGGCTTCATCCAGCGCCAGCATCATGGCGTCATACGTGCGGCGTTTCTCGTCGGCTTCATTGGCGAACTTCGCGACCCGCTCATGGGTGGCCTGCATCGGGGTATGGACTGCGTTGAACGCCAGGTAGAGGAACCACGGCTCGCTCTTGTGACGCTCGATGAAGGCAGCGGCTTCGCGCCCGAACGCATCGGTCGTATAGTCGAGCTGCGTCACTGCCTCCGTGCCGCGAAGGATGCCGGCCGGTTTGAAGTAGTCGTGAGCGCCTCCCAGGAAGCCATAGAACTCGTCGAACCCGCGCCTTTGTGGGTGGAACTCGCCTTGGGCTCCGAGATGCCACTTGCCGACCAGGCCGGTGACATAGCCGGCGGCCTTGAGGCGCTCGGCAATCGTCCGCTCAGTGAGGGGCAGGCCGCTGGTGCCGCCGGGGTTGAATTCGTGCCCGAACCGGGTCTGATACCGGCCGGTCATCAGGCCGGCCCGCGTGGGCGAGCAATACGGCCCGGAGACGTAGCCGCTGGTGAAGCGCACGCCCGATGCGGCGAGCGCGTCGAGATTCGGCGTGGGGATGTCCTTACATCCGTGGAATCCCGCGTCCGCATACCCCATATCATCCGCGACGATGAAGAGGATGTTGGGGCGAGCGGGCCCCGCAAGCCCGGCAGAGCAAACCTGCAACGTCAGAAGCATCACGATCAACGCTGTCCGTCTCATACCTGTCCTCGCGCCTCTTGTACCTCGATGTGCCGTCTTGGTCGCCATCGACCTGGGGCGAAAGGCGACGGCAACGGCCTTGCGTCGTTTGCTGATTCTAATGCGTCGCCACACGCCCGGCAATGTATTGTATGCTTCACACCGCGACCAGGCTTGTTATAATCGCGACGTTGAATGACATGGATGTGCTGGAGTCACCGAACATGAAACGAGCGATTGTGTTCATCGGATTGGTCTTGTTGCTCCACCCGGCGGCTGTGCGCGCCGCCGACTCACCCCGACCCAACCTGGTCATCATCAATATCGACGATCTTGGCTACGGGGACATCGGGCCGTTCGGGTCCACGCTGAATCGCACGCCCCATCTGGATCGAATGGCGACGGAAGGGCGTCGGCTCACCACGTTCTACGCGGCGCCGGTGTGTTCGCCGTCGCGAGCGGCGCTAATGACCGGCTGCTATCCGAAACGCTCGCTGCCCATCCCTCACGTGCTCTTTCCCGGCAACGATGTCGGCCTCGCTCCCTCCGAGGTCACGGTCGCCGAGTTGCTCAAATCCGCCGGCTACGCCACAGGCATTGTGGGAAAGTGGCATCTCGGCGATCAACCTGAGTTCCTGCCTACGCGCCAGGGATTCGACGAATGGTTCGGCCTTCCCTATTCGAACGACATGGGCCCGGCGGCCGACGGCGTCAAGAGCAGCTTCGGCGTCCCATTGCCGGCGGAGTCGAAGAACCCCCAGCCGCCGCTGCCGCTGATGAGAGGGGAGACGGTTGTCCAGCGGGTCCTCGCAACGGATCAGACGCAACTGGTCACGCGATACACCGAGGAGGCACTGCGGTTCATCCGTGCGCACAAGGATGAGCACTTCTTTCTCTACCTGGCGCACAACGCCGTGCACTTCCCGCTGTATCCGGGCGAGCCGTTCCGTGGCAAATCCGCCAACGGCCTTTATGGCGATTGGGTCGAGGAGGTGGACTGGAGCGTGGGCGAGGTGCTCAACGCGTTGCGGACGCAGGGACTCGCAGAGAAGACTCTCGTCCTGTTTGTCAGCGACAATGGTGGCACGCCCCGTGCCGTCAACCGTCCGCTGCGCGGGTTCAAAGGCTCGACCTGGGAAGGCGGGGTGCGCGTCCCGGCCATCGCCTGGTGGCCGGGCAAGATCCCGGCGGGGACATCCAGCGACGCCATGTGCGGCATGTTCGACGTCCTGCCGACGTTCGCCGCCCTTGCCGGCGCCGCGGTCCCCGGCGACCGCAAGATCGACGGCCTGGACATCCGCCCCGTCCTCATGGGAGAGCCGGACGCGGCTGCGGCCCACGAGGTCTTTTACTACTACCGAGGTCTTGAATTGGAGGCCGTCCGCGACGGTCGGTGGAAGCTGGTCCTGCCGTCTGCGGCCGCCAACGCCCGCAAGGCCAAAGCCAAAAACGCAGGGGGCGAAAAGGCAGCCCTCCTGTTCAATCTCAAGATGGACGTCGGCGAAAGCGCCGATGTTGCCGCCGAGCATCCGGAAGTCGTCGCGCGGCTGGAGAAGCTCGCGGCGGCGATGAAGGACGATCTTGGGACCAGCGGCCTGGGGCCGGGCTGCCGTCCTCTGGGCAAGGCGGCGAATCCCCAGCCGCTCATCGGTTACGACGGCAAGGTGCGGCCGGGCTTCGAGCCAAAGTCAGCCGCGGCTGGCGGCCGAACGACGAGCAGGCCCAACGTGATCCTGATTCTGGCGGATGATCTCGGCTATGAGACGATCGGCGCCAACGGCGGCACGAGCTACCGGACGCCGCAACTCGACAAGCTGGCGGCCACCGGGGTGCGCTTCACCCACTGCTTCGTGCAGCCACTGTGTACGCCGACCCGCGTGCAGTTGATGACGGGGCGCTACAACGTGAGGAACTACATCCGCTTCGGGACCATGGACCCGCAGGCGGTCACGTTCGCCAATGTGCTTCACCAGGCCGGCTACGCCACGTGCATCGTGGGCAAGTGGCAACTGGGTCGCGACATCGACCTGCCGAAGAAGTTCGGATTCGACGAGTCTTGCCTCTGGCAGCACACCCGCCGGCCGCCTCGCTATGCGAATCCCGGCCTCGAAATCAATGGGGTGGAGAAGGACTATGCGCACGGCGAGTACGGGCCCGACCTTGTGAACGACTACGCGCTGGACTTCATCACGCGCAAGAGGGACGTCCCGTTCTTTCTCTACTACCCGATGATGCTGACGCACGCTCCCTATCAGCCGACGCCGGACAGTCCGGATTGGGACCCGGAGGCGGTGGGCGAGCAGGTCAACACGAACGCGAAGCACTTCGCCGACATGGTCGCCTACATGGACAAGCTCGTCGGCAAGCTGGTTGCCAGGCTCGACTCGCTTGGCATCCGCGACAACACGCTGCTTCTCTTCGTCGGCGACAACGGTACAGGCCGTGGCGTGCGGTCGATGATGGGCGACAGGCTCGTGATCGGCGGCAAGGGCACGACCACCGATGCGGGGATGCACGTGCCGTTGATTGCGAGCTGGCCCGGCCGGACCACGGACGGACAGGTGTGTGCCGACCTGGTGGACAGCACGGACTTGCTGCCGACGATCCTGGACGCCGCAGGCGTAACTGCCCCGTCTGGTCTCAAGCTGGATGGCCGTACGTTCCTGCCGCAGATCCTTGGCGCCAAAGGCCAGCCGCGCGACTGGGTCTACTCGTGGTATTCGCCGCGTCAGTCCGCCGACATGACCGTCCGGGAACTTGCCTTCAACCATCGCTACAAGCTCTACCGCTCCGGCGAGTTCTTCGATCTGAGCAGAGACCCCGGGGAGAAGCACCCGCTGAAGGTGGCGGGTCTCGATGGCGAAGCCGCCACTGCGGCCAAGCTGCTTCAAGGGGCGCTGGATCAATTCAACGACGCCCGGCCCCCGGCGCTCGATCGCGCCTCCGAGCAAGCGGACAAGGGCAAGGCGAAGAGCCGGAAATCGACGACGAAAGCCAGGCGAAAGGGCAAGAAATGAAACGTCGCACTCGATGGAGCCTGGGTCTGCTACTGCTCCTGTTCTGCTGCGACCTGCCGGCCTATGGCGCCGGAAAGCCGAATATCCTGTTTCTCTTCGCCGACGACCAGCGAGCGGACACCATCGCCGCGTTGGGCAATCCGCACATCAAGACGCCAAACCTCGACAAGCTGGTGACTTCCGGCTTCACCTTCCGGACGAACTACTGCTTCGGTGGCAACAGCGGGGCCGTGTGTGTGCCCAGCCGGGCGATGCTGATGAGCGGCAAGACGTGGTTCCACATCGATACCGTGTCGCTCAAGGGTGTCAAGCTCCTGCCGGAGCTGCTTCAGGAGAACGGCTACGCGACGTTCGCCACCGGCAAATGGCACAACGGCCAGGGCTCCTGGCTGCGCGCCTTCCAGCAAGGAAAAGCCGTCATGTTCGGCGGCATGTCGGATCATTCCAAGGTGCCGGTTCGAGACCTCGGCTCCGACGGCAAGCTGACGGCGGTGCGAACCGGCGAGAAGTTCTCCAGCGAGTTGTTCGCGGATGCCGTGATCGAGTTCCTGCAAAAGCACGACGACAGCAAGCCCTTCTTTGCATACGTGGCCTTCACGGCGCCGCACGATCCTCGGATGCCGCCTCTGGCGTTTCGGGAACAGTACTACCGTGACCTGCCTCCGCTTCCCGCGAACTTCCTTCCACAGCTTCCGTTCGACAACGGCATGATGAAAGGTGGTCGGGACGAGAACCTGGCGCCCTGGCCGCGAACGGAGGGCGTCATTCGTGACCAGTTGGCGGAGTACTACGGCATGATCACGCATCTGGACGGGCAGATCGGGCGGATTCTCGAAGCCTTGAAACAGACCGGCCAGGCAGACAACACCGTCATCATCTATGCCGCTGACAACGGTCTTGCCCTGGGCAGTCACGGCTTGCTGGGCAAGCAGAGCGTCTTCGAGCACAGCATGCGGGTCCCGCTGATCTTCATAGGTCCCGGCATTCCGCGGGGCAAATCCACTACGGCGTTCAGTTACCTGCTGGATGTCTTCCCGACCCTGTGCGACCTGATTGGGGTTCCGTGCCCATCGGACGTCGAAGGCGAGAGCCTGCGTCCCCTGTGGGAGGGCAAGAAAGACCGGGTTCGCGACTCCGTGTTCCTGCCGTACATCGAGATCCAGCGCGCCGTCCGGGACGAGCGGTGGAAACTGATCTGCTATCCGAAGATCAGCTACATGCAGTTGTTCGATCTGCAAGCCGATCCCGATGAGAAGACGAATCTCATCGACCGGGCAGAATCGGCGGAGCAGGTCGAGCGACTGCTCAAGCTGATGGGCCGGTGGCAGGCGAAAGTGGGCGACACGTTGAGACTGCCGACGGAGAACAAGCCGCCCGAGGCCGTCGATCTGACCGGGCGAAAGCGCGTCCCCGACCAGTGGCAGCCGGAGTGGATCGTGAAGAAGTACTTCGACGTGTCTGCGGCGGCGCGCTGAGGTCGCTGCTTCGAGCTTCGATGCGCGTCGGCCTGCGTCGACAGGGGGGTGACGGGCAAGGCAAGCTTTTGCAGCAGTTGGCAGAACATCTTGCCCGGCGAGGGGGTACTTGTTGGAAACTTGGGTCACGGACGCCCTTGGCGAGTCCCATAATGGTCGCCAGAGGCGCGTTGGCCTTGTCCGACTGCATCCGGTCGCGGCAATCATCTAACCGTGTGTTCCCGATTGCTTGGAGAAACCAGGACCATGAACAGAGCTACATCCGTAACGAGAATGGCTGTGTGGCAGACCGGCAAAGTGCTTGTGCTGGTGGCGGTGCTGATCGCATTGATGCTGTGGCTGTCAGGCGCGTTCATTCACAAGATCCGTGCGGATACACCTATAGCAGCGAGTGAGACCCCACCGACGGTCGCGAAGAACGAGATGGCGCAGACGCGGGAGTTCCCGCTGATCGTGGAGCAGGTGGGCACAGTGCAGACGCGGACGCAGGCCCAGGTGGCCGGCCGGATCATGGCGCAAGTGCTGGAGGTGACCGTGCATGAGGGCCAAGCCGTGACGGGACCGGGCGGCGGGCCAGGCAGCGAGCCGACCGTGCTGGCCCAGCTCGATGCCCGCGATGTCGAAGCAAGGCTCCGGCAGGCCCAGATCCAGGTCACAGCCGCCGAGAAGGCCCTGGCCGGCGCGACGGCGCAGTTGGCGGGTGTCGAGGCCCAGCAGCAGGCGGCCGAAGCGCAAGCGGCGCGGGCCCTGGCGGACTTCAAGCGCATGGAGGGGCTGTTCGCCAGCCAGGCGGTGAGCAGCCAGGACCTGGATCACGCTCGTGCCCAGAAGGACGTCACCGAGGCTCAGGTGCGCGCCGCGGTCCAGCAGGTGGCGGCGGTCCGCAACGATACGGCGCGCCTGGACGCCCAGAAGGAGCAGGCGGAGGCAGCCGTGCGCGAGGCACAGGTGATGTTGAGCTTCACGACCATCGAGGCGCCTCTGAGCGGCCGGGTCGTCCGCAAGATGATTGACCCCGGCGACATGGTCACGCCCGGCCAGCCGCTGTTTGTCATCGAGACCCCTGCGGAGCCGGAGCTGCACGCCGTCGTGGGCGAGTCGCTCGTGGCGGGAATGAAGCCCGAACAGAAGCTCGACGTGCGGATCGATGCGATCCGCCAGACCTTGCAGGGGACAGTCCGGGAGATCGTGCCGCAGGCAGACCCGCGAACGCGGACAATGCTGGTGAAGGTCTCCCTGCCGCCGCAAGCGAATCTGGTCAGTGGACAATTCGGCGTGCTGTCGGTCCCGACGGGGACGTACCAGGCGCTTGTCATCCCGGCCGTCGCGGTCCGGCAGGTGGGCCAGCTCCACCTCGTGGACGTGGTGGATGACAAGGGCGTCTCGCACCGGCGGTTCGTCACTCTCGGCCGATCGCACGACGATCTGGTCGAGGTCCTGAGTGGTCTCAAGCAGACAGAGCGCATTGTCGTCCCCTGAACCATCCTTCGGTAAAGGACTGTGAGCCCACGCATGAGCAAACCAGTGGAACCTGAACAGAAAGCATCTTCGTCCACACCGGCAGATCGCGACTGGATGACTCGGATCGTCGAGACGTTCCTCGGCGGCAATCTGTCGGTGCTGTTGATCCTCCTGAGCCTGTTCGCCGGGGTCGTCTCCCTGCTGGTCACGCCGCGAGAGGAGGACCCGCAGATCATCGTGCCCATGGCGGATGTCATGATCTCGATGCCGGGGGCCAGCGCCGCGGAAGTGGAGCGGCAGGTCTCGACCCGCTTGGAGAAGCTGCTCTACCAGATCCCCGGCGTGGAGTACGTCTATTCGACCAGCATGCCCGGCCAGGCCATCGTGACCGTGCGCTTCTACGTGGGCCAGGACCTGGAGCGAAGCTCGGTCAAGCTGCACAACAAGATCCAGGCCAACATTGACCAGGTGCCGCCGGGAGTGGCGGGCTGGGTCGTCAAGCCCATCGAGATCGACGACGTGCCCATCGTCAGCCTGACCCTGTACAGTCCGACCTACAGCGACTATGAGCTTCGGCGAATGGCGGAGGAGCTGGAAATCCGGCTCCAGGGGGTCAAGAATGCGGGACGGACCTACGTGGTCGCCGGCCGGCCCAGGGAGATCACGGTGCACCTGTCGCCGGGCCGGATGGCCGGGTACAACGTCGCCCTCTCGGACATTCAGCGGTCCTTGCAGGGGGCGAACGTGTCCGTTCTTGGCGGCGAGCTCGTGCAGACGGACCGGGCGGTGCGCCTTCAGACGGGCCGATTCTTGACCACGGCCGAGGGGGTGGAGAACCTCGTCGTGAGCGTGAACGACCAGCGGCCGGTGTTTCTCAAGCAGGTGGCCGACGTCGAGGACGGTCCCGCCGAGCCGACGACGTACTCGCGGCTCGCCCTGGGCCCGCAGGCGTATACGCCGTACGATCCCCTGGCGGAAAAGACGGTGATGCCGGCCGGCATTGCCCGTTACGAAGACTACCCGGCCGTGACGGTAGCAGTGGCCAAGCGCAAGGGGACCAATGCGGTCACGGTGTCGGAGGACGTCAAGAAGGCCGCACGGACATTCGCGGCGGAAGCTCTCCCAGAGGATGTCCACGTCCGGGTGACCCGCGATTACGGGCACACCGCCGACGAGAAGGTCAACGAGCTCATCGAGGCCCTGCTGGTGGCCATTGCCATTGTGGTGGCGTTGCTGGCATACAGTCTGGGCTGGCGCGAGGGATTGGTCATCGCCGTGGCGGTGCCGATCACGTTCAGCGTCACGCTGCTGATCAACCTGCTGCTGGGCTACACGATCAACCGCGTGACGCTCTTTGCGCTGATTCTGTCCCTCGGGCTGGTCGTGGACGACCCCATCGTGGATGTGGAGAACATTCACCGGCACTTCGCGATGCGTCTGCTGGACCCGTACCGGGCGATCGTGCGAGCGGTGAACGAGGTGCGGCCGCCGATCATTCTGGCGACGCTGGCGGTCATCATCTCGTTCGTGCCGATGTTCTTCATCACGGGGATGATGGGCCCGTACATGGCTCCGATGGCCTTGAACGTGCCGATCGCGATGCTCATGAGCCTGGTGGTGGCGTTCACGATCACGCCGTGGCTGAGCTACCGGTGTCTGCAAGCCACCTCGAAACATGCGCACGGCAAGACCTTCGTTCTGGAGGAGAGCGGGCTGTACCGCTTCTATCGAGCCGTGATGATGCCGATCTTTGCCCGGCGGCTCCTGCAATGGGGAATCCTCGGGGCGATCGTGCTGTTGATGCTGTTCGCAGGTCTGCTCGTGCTGCTCCAGGCGGTGCCGCTCAAGATGCTTCCCTTCGACAACAAGAGCGAATTGCAGGTCGTGATCGATATGCCGGAGGGCACGACCGTGGAAACGACGGAGGCGGTCGCCCACGATCTTGCCGGCTACCTGCTGACGGTTCCGGAAGTGACGGACGTGACAGCGACCGTGGGGATGAGCAGCCCGATCGACTTCAACGGCCTGGTCCGGCACTACTACCTGCGACAGGGCGGCAACGTGGCGGACGTGCGGCTCAATCTCGTGGCCAAGAAGAAGAGATCCCAGCAGAGCCACGCGATCGCGCTTCGCGTACGAAATGACCTTCAGGCCATCGCCTCACGGCATGGAGCGAGTATCAAGATCGTCGAGTCACCGCCGGGACCGCCGGTGATCAGCACCCTCGTAGCCGAGGTCTACGGCTCCACGGGACAATCCTACGCCGAGCTGGCGACCGGCGCTCGCACGGTCCGACGGCTGATGGAGGAGACGGCAAACGTCGTGGACGTGGACGACATCCTGGTGGCGTCGCAAGTCCGGCAGCGGTTCGTGGTGGACCGCACGAAGGCGGCTCTCAATGGCATCAGCACTGCGCAGGTAGCTGGGTTGCTGGGCGGCGCGGCGGAGGGGGCACGGTCGGCGTCGCTACGCTTGGACGACCAGGTGAATCCGGTATGGATCACGCTTCGGTTGCCACGGGACCAGCGCCATCATACGAGTCAGCTCGGCCAGCTCACCGTGCGTGGTATCGGCGGCGAGGCGGTGCCGCTGGCGGAGCTGGGTCAGTTTGAGGAGACGACGATCGACCAGCCGATCTATCACAAGAATCTGCGGCGGGTCGTCTACGTCTTCGGCGACACGGCGGGTCTGCCGCCGCCGGTTGCGGTGTTTCAGTTGGGCCGCAAGGTCCGCAACGAGCCGACCCTGGCCAACTTCGCCGTCAACTGGGCAGGCGAAGGGGAATGGGAAATCACCCTTCGAGTCTTTCGCGATCTGGGGATCGCCTTCAGCGTGGCGGTGCTTGGCATCTATGTCCTGCTGCTGTACCAGACGGGCAGCTACCTGCTGCCGGCCATCCAGTTGGTCGCTCTGCCGCTGACGATCATCGGGATCATGCCGGGCTTCTGGCTGCTCAACGTGCTGACGGCGAAGGATGTGAGCGGCTGGCACGACCCGGTCTACTTCACCGCGACGGCGATGATCGGGATCATTGCCCTTTCCGGCATTGCCACGCGCAACGCGATCCTGCTCGTGGAGTTCGTCGAGGAGCGCAAGAAGGAAGGCAAGCCGCTCGTGCAGTCGCTGCTGGAGGCAGGCGCCCTGCGGACCCGGCCGATCCTGCTGACCTCTCTGGCCGCCATGCTGGCGGCCTGGCCGATCACGCTGGACCCGATCTTTTCCGGCCTGGCGTGGTCGCTGATCTTTGGCCTGCTCGTCTCGACGTTGTTCACGCTGGTCGTGGTGCCGATGATCTACTTCATGGCCTATGGCAGAATCTCGCCATGTCCCGCCGGCGCAAGATCAAGCTCGTAGTGGCCTATGACGGCACGGACTATCACGGCTGGCAGATCCAGCCGGGCCTCAGGACGGTCCAGGGAACACTCTGCGAAGCCGCCACCGTGCTGCTGCACCGCCCGACCCACGTTCAGGGAGCCAGCCGTACCGATGCGGGTGTCCACGCTCGCGGGCAAGTGGGCGTGATCGATACTATGGACTCCGTCTCGACAGGCGATCTTCACCGGGCTCTCAACGATCATCTGCCGCCGGATATCACAGTCCAGCACGCGCAAGAAGTCGGGCTGGACTTCGACGTGACAGGAGATGTCATACGCAAGGTTTATCGATACACGATTCATGCCGGCCGATCGCGCCCGGTCCGCCAGAGCCGGTTCTGCTGGCATTTCCCGGCTTCGCTGGCCGTCGACGCGATGCAGGTGGCGGCTCAGCACCTCGTGGGATCACGGGACTTCCGCTCCTTTGGGGTGAGAATGGACGAGAACGAGAATACGGTTCGAACCGTGTTTCGTTGTGACGTCACGCGAGGCTTTGACGACGACCAGGATCGCGTTACCATCGACATCGAAGCCAGCGGTTTCCTGCGTCACATGGCTCGCATCATCACAGGAACCCTGGTCGCCGTCGGGCGCGGCCACTGGCGCCCTGAGTACACCGTCGATGTCCTGGAGGCTCGCAACCGCTTGACGGCAGGTCATCTCGCCCCGGCCTGCGGCCTGTGCCTGGAATGGATCCGGTACCGCCAGGATGATGAAGCTGACGTGAACGGCTGAGTGCTCGCACGGGTAGGGCCGGAATATGGTGGCGATCCATGCGTCCTTGTGATGAGGTTTGAGAACGCGGGTCTTGACGATTCCCCTGGGGGCCTGCCCCCAGACCCCCGGCATTTGACGCTTTGGGCCAGCAGCATGAGCTGCGAGGCAAGCGGCCTCCACTGCCGCCTGAGGATCGCTCGGGTAGCGCTGCGACCATCCTATCGGCCTTTGAATAGATAAATGAAATGGCCCGATCCGACCAGACGCGTTGATGCCTGCCGCACACCCAGCCCAGTCAGTAGGCTGTTTCATTTATCCATTCAACGATCAATGATTTGGCTGTCGCCATGCTTACGCCTTCCGCGCAAGCACGCGGTGTTCCGTTCGTGGAGTATGCCCACGCGAGCGTGGGCATGGCACCCGCAACCACCGTCTCAGGGTGGTCGATACAGTAGGGTGTGCCGTGCACACCGTCCCCTCGGCAAGCACAGCATATCCGCGACGCAGAGGGTGTCTGGCGCGTTGCCGCTGCCGGTGGGGAGAGGCCCCCACGCCGCCGGGTCGCTCGGGAAAGGCGAGATCAGGAGGGACGAGGGATTTCCCTTCCCCCAACACCCTCGCGACCTCCGTCCGGCTTGGCAGATATTGAAAATGGAAAATCCTATGTGGAATTTCCTTGCCGCCATCCGCACGGTACAATAGAGTCGAGTTGGCAGGGAGAAACGATGACAGGCACAGGCACATCGCGAGAGACCGTTCGGGCCCACGCCCATCCGGGGAGTGTCTATGCCGCTCGCTCTTCACACATTCCGCGGGCGCGTCTTCATCCAGGTTGTCATTCCTGCGAAAGGCCTGCCCTC
This sequence comes from Sedimentisphaerales bacterium, assembly GCA_016928975.1. The sequence goes on from JAFGJR010000246.1 coordinate 15,248, forward strand.
GACCTGATCGGGGGCAGGAATCCAGGAAGCATGAGGACGAAGAAGGCATTCACCTTGATTGAGCTGCTGGTGGTGGTCTCGATCATCGCCCTGCTGATCTCGATCCTGCTGCCATCGTTGCAGCGGGTGCACAAGCAGGCGATGAGCATAGGCTGCCAGGCGAACCTGCGCCAGTGGGGCATCCTCTACGCGACCTACACGTCGCAGAATAACGGCTACCTGCCGCCTCTGCTCGATAGCGTACCCACCGACTGGGCTGCGTCCAACTGGATGGGGAGCTCCGGAATTCCCCACGCGCGTTTGTGCATCGCCGAAGGGGGGTCGTTCGCAGCCTTCAAGGGCATCTTCTGCTGCCCCTCGGCTGCAAAGCCCGGGTATCCAATTCTATTTCCGGCGCCAAAAGGAGGGACATTCCTGGCTTGGACCGTGGGTTGGTCAGCGGGCCCCAGTTCATTGGCGGGCTGGTACAGCAGCTACGCCGCGAACCATCAGGCTCACTCGTGGTGGGGTGACAGGTCAGATCCGAGCATCGGTCCGAAGTTGCGTTTCACATGGATGACCAGCGCGGTCAAGAACGCGGCGGCAGTCCCCGTTTTTCTCGATAGTATGTGGGCAGAGGTGATTCTCTACGACGATAAGTCGCCGCCCCCGCAGTGCGACGCCATTCCCACCCGAACCTTGGAGGATCCAACTCGTGTTGACGCGTATTCGGTCTGCATCAATCGTCACGAGGGCGGGATCAACAGCCTGTTCATGGATTGGTCGGTGCGCAAGGCTGGTCTCAAGGAGCTATGGACGCTCAAGTGGTGGAGCGAGTACAACACGCAGGGCCCCTGGACCAAAGCCGGCGGGGTCAAGCCCGAGGACTGGCCGTTGTGGATGCGACGATTCAAGGATTACTGATTTAGGAGTGACCACCCGATATGTCATTCCTGCGAAAGCAGGAATCCAGGAAGCATGGGAGTGAAGTGCTACTACGTATACATCCTGGCCAGTAAGAAGAACGGCACACTGTACATCGGTGTGACGAATGATCTGCTACGCCGCGTGCACGAGCACAAGTGCGCCCAAGTGCCGGGCTTCACCAAGCGATACGGCGTGGACAAGCTGGTCTACTACGAGACCTTCACAAAGGTCTACGACGCTCTGACGGCGGAGAAACGCCTCAAGGCATGGAAGAGGCAGTGGAAGATCGAGCTGATCGAGAAGGACAATCCCGAATGGCACGACCTGTACGATGTCCTGACCGGACAAGTGGATTCCTGCTTCCGCAGGAATGACAGAGTCGGTTCCGGTGGCTCTTCACACATTCCGAGGTCACGTATTCGTCCGGCTTTTCGGGCCCGCGCCCAGCCGGGGAGTGTCTATGCCGCTCGCTCTTCACACATTCCG
>JAFGJR010000247.1 GCA_016928975.1 Sedimentisphaerales bacterium
CATCGATTCCAGGCAGTTGCCCATGCCCACCATCCCCAAGCCCTGCGGGCTTGAGGCTGCCACCCTCGGCTCCCCGTGCCTGAAATGAGCGTGCCACGAAACCTGCACAGACACCTCCAATATGGCACGCGCAGTTTTGTGTTTTCGGCGGGGGGAATGTCTGTTAGCATGACGGGAGCTTGCGTCCGGGATGTTCTGCTGCGGATGCGGCGTATGACGAAAGGAATGATGGCATGAAGAAGGGCGTGCTTGGGGTTACGGTGATCTCGCTGTTGATAGGTGGCTGTGGCGGCGTCGAGAAGGACGCAGGAAAGGACCCGGTGATACAGGGTAAGGTCCGCGCGCTGCTGGCGAAGATGACGCTGGAAGAGAAGGTCGGGCAGATGACCCAGATCACGCTGGACCAGTTTGCGAAATCGGACCAGGATGGGTACATCGTCCTTGACGAAGAGAAATTGCGCGACGGGATCGTCAACCATCACCTTGGTTCGATCCTCAACTGCGGCGGACAGGCCCGGACCGTGGCGAACTGGCAGGAGATCATCACGCAGATCCAGACCATCGCCACCAAAGAGACGCGGCTGGGCATTCCGATTCTCTACGGCATCGACTCGATCCACGGCGCCAACTACGTGCTGGGCGCCACGGTCTTTCCGCAGGCGGTGGCGATGGCTGCGACAGGCAACGCCGAGCTGATGGAAAAGGTCGGCGCGATCACCGCGTTCGAGACGCGGGCGGCCGGCATTCCCTGGAACTTCAATCCCGTGCTCGGGCTTGGTCGCCAGCCGATGTGGTCGCGACAGTGGGAGACGTTTGGCGAGGACGCGTATCTCGCTTCGATGATGGCGGCCGCGTACGTCCGGGGCCAGCAGGGCGACGACATCTCCAATCCGACGAAGGTGGCCGTGTGCATGAAGCATTACCTGGGCTACAGCGTGCCGCTCTCGGGGCGGGACCGCACGCCCGCGTACATTCCGGACCGGCAGTTGCGGCAGCTTTTCGTCAAGCCGTTCGCCGCGGCGGTCGAGGCCGGCACGGTGACATGCATGGCCAATTCGTCCGAGATCAACGGCGTCCCGGTCCATGCGAGCAAGTTCTATCTGACCGACCTGCTGCGCGGCGAGCTGGGCTTTAGGGGCTTCGTCGTTAGCGACTGGGCCGATATCGAGAACCTCTACACGCGCGAGAAGGTGGCCAAGGACCGGCGCGAGGCGGTCAAGATGGCGGTCATGGCGGGCGTGGATATGAGCATGGTGCCGTACGACTATAGCTTTTACGATACGCTGCTGGAGCTGGTGCAGGCGGGCGAGGTGCCGATGAAGCGCATCGACGAGGCGGTGGGCGACATCCTGCGCGTCAAGTTCATGCTGGGTCTCTTCGACCGGGCCTATCCGCGTAAGAGCCTGGCGGGGGAAGTCGGTTCGGACGCGAGCCGGCAGGTGAACGTGCAGGCGGCACAGGAGGCGATCACGCTGCTGAAGAACGACGGCGGCGTGCTGCCGCTGTCGCGCGGGCGGAAAGTGCTCGTGACCGGCCCGTGCGCGACCAAGCTCTCGGTCCTCAACGGCGGCTGGACGCTTACCTGGCAGGGCGATAAGGAAGAACTGTATCCGCAGGACAAGAACACGATCCTTCAGGCCATCCGCGAGAAGCTCGGCGAAAACAATGTCACTTACGTCGAGGGCGTGACATTCGACGAGGAGGTCGATATCGCGGGCGCGGTCGAGGCGGCGGGCAGCGCCGACGCGATTATCGCGTGTATGGGCGAGCCGCCGTATTGCGAAGGCGTGGGGAACATCAACGATCTGACGATGACGGCGCCGCAGTTGAAGCTGATCGAAGAGCTGGCCGGCACGGGCAAGCCCGTGGTGCTGGTGCTGGTCGAAGGCCGCCCGCGTGTGATCCGCACCGTCGTGGACGACGTCAGGGCAATCTTGACGGCGTACCTGCCCGGCGTGGAAGGGGGGCAGGCGGTGGCGGACGTTCTGTTCGGCGACGCCAACCCCAGCGGCAAACTGCCGTTCACCTATCCGATGTACCCGGGTGGGTTCACGACCTACGACCACAAGCCCAGCGAAGCGGCCGCTCCGAATGGGCTCAATGTGCAGTGGCCGTTTGGGCACGGCCTGTCCTATACGACGTTTGCGTACCGCGGCCTGCGCGCCGACAAGAGCGAGCTGAAGCCAGGCGAGAGCGTGACAATCACGGTCGAAGTCGCCAATACCGGCGAGCGGGCCGGCAAGGAGACCGTTCAGCTCTATCTCTCCGATCTGGTCGCGACGGTGACGCCGCCGCTCAAGCTGCTCAAGGGCTTTCAGAAAGTGTCATTGGAACCGAAACAGAGACAGACCGTGCGTTTCGAGCTGAAGTGGGACGAGTTGGCGTTTATCGGCATCGGCAACGAGCCGGTTGTAGAGCCGGGCGAGTTCAAGATTAGCATCGGTGAGATGTCCGTGTTGCTGGTGGTTCCGCCGTACAAGAAATAGCGTGACCGGCGCTACGGTGTCGCGGTGCATATGGAGGTGGCATGAGGACGTATTTCGATTGTATTCCCTGTGCGATTCGTCAGGTCCTGGATTCGGTTCGGATGATTACCGATGACGAAGCGATGCACGAGCGGGTCTTGCGGGAGGCGCTGGGGCTCTGGCACGAGATGGACATGCGCGACAGTCCGCCGGCGGTGGCGCAGAAGGTCCATCGCATCGTGCGAAAGCTCTCCGGTGTGGCGGACCCTTATCTGGAGGTCAAGGACCGGTACAATCAGTTGGCGCTGGAATTGTATGGCGACCTCCAGAAGACGGTGGCCGGTTCGGCCGATCCGTTCGAGACGGCGGTGCGGCTGGCCATCGCGGGTAACGTTATCGACTTTGGTGTCAGTTCGACCGTCGAGGAGAGCGAGGTCGAACAGACTATCGCCTGCTCGCTGACGGACCCTTTAGACCTGGATGCGCTGGCCGACCTCAAAGAAGCTGTCGCGGCGGCCCAAAGCATTCTTTACCTGGGCGACAACGCCGGCGAGATCGTTTTCGACCGTTTGCTCATTGAGCAGATGCCGAGGGAGAAGGTGACATTCGTAGTGCGCGGCGCGCCGATTCTCAACGATGCCTTGATGGCGGACGCCGAAGCGGCGGGACTGACGGATCTGGTCGAGGTGATCGACAACGGCGCCGACGCCCCGGGGACAATCCTCGATCTGTGCTCGAAAGCGTTCCGGCGGCGTTTTGAGAAGGCCGCCCTGATTATTGCCAAAGGCCAAGGCAACTTTGAGACGCTCAGCGACACCGACAAAGACGCCTTCTTCCTGCTTCGTCCCAAGTGCGCCGTTCTGGCCCAGCATCTGAGCTGCGAGTTGGGTCGTCTGATCCTGATGCGATCCGGCACCGGCGCGAGCCAAAACACGGCTCATCACGAGAAGAAACGAACCGTGGCGTGATTCATTCAGTAGAGGGCTTAGCGCAGGTCGGTCGGTGAAAGAGGAAACTGGATATGCCTATCTTTGAATACAAGTGTCAGCAATGCGGCCACGTGATGGAGGTCTTGCAGAAGGGCCGCAAGGCAACCAAGCAGACCTGCCCCGAGTGCGGCGGGTCGGACATGAAGAGACTCCTGTCCGGCTTTTCGGTCGGGCAAAGCAGAGCGTCCTCGTCTCCGGCGTGCGACTCCTGCGCCTCCGGCCCCGCATGCGGCGCAGGATACTGCCCCGGCGGCACCTGCCCCATGGGCTAGCCGGCTTCGGCGCGCCCTGTCGGGCGTGCCGCACACCGTGTTCGATTCGGTCGCTGCTGCTTGACTACGGTTCGGTCGCCTCGGACACAGGATGCGCCCGCTTGTATGCCTTCTCACCCGCCACGAAATGCTCGGCCATTTCCCGGTCGAGGCGGTCCTGAAATTGTTCGGTCCGAAAGGAACCGTGGTTACCAGGAAGGATCTCCACGTACCCATCGTAATCGGTTGTCGCCAAGAAATCCCGCAGTTCTTCCACCGCCGTTTCGAGGTAGAAGGTGTCCCATGCACCTGCGATGACGTGCAGCTTCCCTTTCAGCTTCGGTCCCAGACGTGCCCAGTCTTCCTCCAGAATGTGTCGGATGTCGTATCGTCGCCAGCATTCGGCCACTTCCCGATCTATAGTCCCGGTCAACTTGTCCATGAGCGGTCGGGGCCTGCCGTCCGCGCCGCGCGGGCCGAATACCGCGTTGAACGAATCCAGTTGATAGCCGTAACCGATGACATACTCCCAGTGATTGAGCTGGGCAAAGGTCACGGTCACCTTCTCGCCATCTCGCGCGAGAGGCCTGGGGTAGCCTTCCCGCGTCCAATGTCCGTTGCGGTCCTCATAGATGTTCATGGTCTGGAAGCGGGTGAAATCGACAGGGTCCGGCGCGAGGCTCCAGCAACCACCGAAAAAATCGGGATAAGTCACCTGCAGCCAAAGGGATGCCCAGCCGCCGGACGAATGGCCGGTGACGAAACGGCCGTAGGCGTGCGGAATGGCTCGAAAGCGCTTCTCAATCTCCGGTATCAATTCCTGAACGAGCGCATCGCCGACGGGCCCGTTGTTCGCCGAGTTGGCAAAGACCGAGTGGCCCAGAGGGACCTTAGGGTCCAGAACCACGCGGAGCATTAACTCCTGCTCTTCATTTGCCTGCCGCCAGGCAGAGGTGTGATCCCCGCCAAACCCGGGGATGATGTACAACGCCGGAAACTGCCGGCCGGGATTCTCGTTGTACGTGACGGGCAGGATGACGCCCGCTCGCAGGCTGATCTCGCGACCATGAAAATCGCTGAGGAGCTTGCTGTGAACCTGTACGAGCTTCACCCGGTCTGTATCCTCATGTGGCGGTTCATCCTCCGTCACTTGGTCCGCGACCAACTCCACTCCCTCGCGACTTGATCGTGCCAGTGTGCACCTTGCGACCCGGCTGTAGAGATTCCCCGGCCCCGCAAGAAACTCCGGGCGCGTTTCATCGAGATCGATCAAGGCTTGCACGTAGTAGGCCCCGGTATCCAGTCGATTGAGATTCTTCGGGAATGCCAACGCGTCGGGGAGATCGAATTGCTCGGGAGAAAAGATGACGGCCGCCCCGGGGTGAAGGTCGTTCACGTCGATGGCGTAAACGGGCTGCAGATTGAAGAAGCTGGACGCATAGCGCGGTTCCCAGCGGCCAGATCGGGAGAAGAACAGGAGGACGCGAGCCGTGATGGGCTCGGGATGGACTTCCGCGGGGAAGGAAACGACAAAGCGAGGGAATCCCTGCCCCGTCGTCTCTCCGGTCGCTTTCGTCACTCCCGCCGCCGGCCAAGCAGCACAGCCGGTGAGGAATAGCAATCCGAGCAGTCCAACGAGCAACAAGCCCCATCCGGCTATCTCGTCGGAGACTGTCGAATGACAGAGTATCCCCTTCTGAAATTCGGACTCACCATCGGCTTTGGACGATAGGCGCGCCGGACGCTTCGTCACGGCCGGGCGTACGTGCAGATCCAACATGTCTTCTTCTCCCCTACGAGGGCGCCTGCGATCTTCGTCACCTGACAGTCTTCACGTCAGAAACGTCAGTTGTCAGCTCAGTCTTCTTGCCGCTCAACCATAGCAGGTGTTTTTTCAGAATCAAGCCCATTGCTTTCTAATTCCTCCACCTCAGAAGCTCCGTGTGCGTGGGGGACTTGCTGCCGTAACGCAGGCGGAGGCCAGACGCGGCCATAATCGAAGGGAGAATGCTGGTAGTCACACAAGTCTGCCATCACGCTGTCTGTGCGCCATACCGAGACGGTGTACCATGCCCGGCCCATAGGACATGGTCGCGCACTGCTTGCCTTCGTAAGGCCAGATGTCTAGGTCGCCGTTGATATCGAGTGCGTCTGAGCGGCTTCGATGTCGCGGGCCTACCCTTGAGATGCTGTCGCGGTATCTGCTGGTTGCTCGAACCGTATCAACGTGATAACGTATGGAGAGCAGTGCCTGGGGCGTCCAGAGGTCGCAGTTCGTACATCTTGTGGCGCCGGCGGAAAGGAGAGACAGAGATGCTTGGCAAGATTCTGTACCCAACGGACTTCTCGAAACACTCGTTGGCAGCCCTTCCTCTCGCAACGGACTTGGCGAAACGTTACAGCGCCGAGCTGCATGTCCTGCATGCGGTAGATTGGCCGCATGAGTATTTCATGGAAGAGGGCTACGTTGTTCCGTTAGTGACGACCTATCCGGTCGAGGTCGATCAACTGAAGAAGTCGGCCGAGCAGCGCTTGGACAAGTTCGTGCATGAGAATCTGGCCGACATTGAGGGGACTGTCGAGAGGGTTGTCGTGGTCGGTAAAGCGTTCGCCGAGATCATCAACTACGCGCGCGAGCAGAACATCGACATGATCGTACTCGGCGCGCACGGGCATTCCGCATTGGCTTCCATGCTGCTGGGCAACGTGGCCGAGAAAGTCGTGCGCAAGGCGCCGTGTCCGGTGCTGACAGTGAGGCATCCTGAGCAGGAATTTGAGGCCCTGTAGACACCCTGCGGCGAACGGCTCCTGCCATGACCGGAGCGGGGCCGTCAGAGCTTTTCCATGTCGTCCACAGGGTCCCGCGTGCGCCCCGACCGAGGTGTGTGCGGCGGCGGCCCCGTTGCGGCCGGCTCATTGGTGTCAGCGTGGGGAGGATTCCCGGGTGAGGATATCTCCTCCGCTTTTTCCAGAAGGTGCTCGACGGCCGCTTGCGTGGTGTTTTCGTTCGGTTCGAAGCGCGCAGCCGCATGGACCAGATCGCAGCACCAGGCGATACAGGCAATGTTGGAGCGCTGCGATTGCCGGTTGAAGCCGATACTACTGACGAGCTTGTGCCGCGCCAGCGGTGTGGTGGTGATGACCAGGGCGGCGAAGCTCAGGATCAGGAACCCGGCCACGAAGCCCAGCGCGCCGGCCAGCAGGATGTCGAAGAATCGCGGAAACCGGACGCTGAATTGTCCCGTCAAGAACACGTAGGACAGTCCGTGCAGAATAGCGAAGCAGCCGCCCCCTAGAAGGACCATGCTTAGCGCCATGCTGTAAGCGGACGCTCCGCCGCTGGCAGGGGCCAGTTGCGCCACCAGCGGAGCGAGGAAAACCGCCACGTAGATAGAGACGACGATATTGAAGAGCAGGGCCCATGTCTCGTAGAAGCCCATGCGCACGGCCAGCCACACAAACAAGACGCCCGCCAGAATGGCTATCCAAAACACCATGAGTCCTCACCCGACAACGCGCTTGAGTTCTTCAAGGCTCGTGGTACCGTCCACAACCCTTCTTATTCCGTGCTTGCGCAAGCTGGATCGGCCTTTCTTGCCCTCGTCAGTTCTGAGTTTGGCGATGAGCGATTCACCGTTCGCGATGTCTGCCTTCAGTTGCTCGTTGACCACCAAGATGTCGCAAATGGCCGTGCGCCCGGAGTAGCCGGTGCGGTTGCAGCGCTTGCACTGACCCGGCTGGAACATGGTCGAGTGGTCGATCCCTTTCTTGTCGAACGTCATGATCTGGCTGTCGCTGAGCTGGGCCGGCGTCTTGCAGTGCCCGCACAGACAGCGCAACAGCCTCTGCGACACGAGAAGGTTCAAGCCCGACGACAGGAGCAGCCGCGATACGCCCAGGTCCAGGAGCCGCACCAGCGCGGTGGCATTGCTGTCACAGTGGATCGTGGCCAAGACAAGGTGGCCGGTCTGCGACGCGCGCAGGGCAATCTCGGCGGTTTCCTCGTCGCGTATCTCTCCGACGCAGATGACGTCCGGGTCCTGCCGCAGCACACTGCGCAAGGTCTTGGCGAAGGTGATGTCGGCCTTCGGGTTGATCTCTATCTGACTGGCCTGCGGCAGGATCGCCTCGATGGGGTCCTCGACCGTGATGACGTTGTGTGTGAAGCGGTCGATTCCGTTGAGCATGGCGTACATAGTTGTCGTCTTACCGCTGCCTGTCGGCCCGCAGATCAATATCATGCCCGAAGGTTTCTGTAGCGCGCTCTCGATGACAGCACGTTGTTTTGTTGTCAGTCCGAGGTCGGCAAGGGTCAGCACGCCGGCGTCTTTGTTCAGCACTCTGATAGACAGCTTCTCCCCATTCAGGGCGCCGGCGCTGGCCACCCGGAACGAGGCAATGGTGCCTCCCTTCCTGGCCATGAATGCGCCATCCTGGGGTCTCCTTCGTTCAGAGATGTCCATGCTGGAAACCGCCTTGATACTGTTGATGACCGCTCGACACGTTTCGGCGTCGAGCTCCCTGGCGGTGCTGAGGACGCCGTCGATGCGCAATCGGACGGTGTACGCGGTGTCGTCTTTGGGATCGATCAGGATGTCGCTGGCCCGGCGCTCCAGGGCGTCTGCAATGATGGTTTCCGTCAGGTCGAGGGTGCGCGCATCCTGGCCCTTGCTCTTGCTGTGTCCGTAGATCTCGTCCATGCTTCTGCCGGAAGAGTCAAGCAGGCGGATGGCGGAATCGTCCTCCTCGTCTTTGGTCCGGACTCGGTAAGACCGAATCGTGGTCAGCGCGCGCCGCACCTGTACCTTCAGAACTGCAAAGAAGCTCTCCTGATCTCGACGGCTCTTCTTGGCGGCATCGACGATGAAGAAGACCAGCAGCAGCACCGGCCCGGTGAAGAGAGCGAGCACGTTGGCCGGCACCTTGTACTTCTCGGGAACGAGCGGGCTGAACTGGATGCGCTGGACGGAATACATGCAGAGATAGACCCACGCGACCAGCAAGACCAGCCGGATCGGGTTGAACGGCAAGTCCGCGAGCGAGAGGACCTGGTCGCCCCGCGCAAGAGCGACTCCGCCCAACACCAGACTCGAGAATGCGCCAAAATCCACCATCTGCTTGAGGCCCCGCTTGCTGCCCGTACAGATAACACCACTTCACTACGGATAGGCTACCGCATTCGGCTCGCCTTGGCAAGTCCCAATGTCCGGCATGTGGCTTGGGCGGGCTCATGACAAAGTCTGCCCGTGCGGCGTGACCCAGCGCACGGCGTCCGTGTGCGTCAGGTGTTCGCTTCTTGTTCCGTCGCGCTGTCAGTGGCAGCTCGGAATGCGTTGGCCGAGTCGAAAAGGCGATTTCAGTACTGAGATCGCGACAACTCGCGCGAGCAGGGCGTCGGTATCGCACCTCCTGGCAGTACGGCCCGCGCGCCGGTTGTCCTGAGAGTTCAATGATTATAGGGCAGGTGGCGCCTTCCTGGAGGAGGGCCTTTGTGTCACGCGGCATGACAACCCTTGGTTTGGCTGCGATATTCGGTTTTGGGGCCGGCAAAAGACTTAAGCGGACACACGCGTGAACCGATAAATCCTTGGGATGTGCCATCTACGATTGACTATTTGCGAATGGGGACGCACTTGCAGAGCAGGCTGGCTGGGTCTGGTCGGGGCGCTGGCCCTATGTCTTGCCGGCTGCAGCAACAAACTACTCGATCCCACCCAGATCGGGCGGTTCCGTCCCACTCCGGCGGTCAATGTCATTCTCGACTCCCTGGGCGTCGCGGAAGAGGCGGTTGCGGCCTGGGAGAACGCTGAGGAGCCTCGGCCGAAAGACATCGTGGCCGTGAAGGGCGACTACATGTTGCGCTCCGGCGATCTGGTGCGCATCTCCATCTTCGAGCTATACCAGGACGGAGCGACGGTGACGAACGACTACATCGTCTCGGAGACCGGCAAGGTCTCGATTCCCGTGGTCGGCGTGGTGCAGGCGGCCGGACTGACCGAGACCCAGTTGGAAGAGGAGATCAGGCAGATTCTCTCACCCAACATTCTGAAGGAGCCGTCCATCACGGTGACCTTGTTGAGTTCTCAGCAGCGCACGTTTTCGATCCTGGGCAACGGCATCCCGTCACCGGGTCGCTATCCGATCCCGCGTTACGACTTCCGGCTAACCGACGCACTGGCGATGGCGCAGGGGCCGAACCAATTCAATGTCAGCTACATCTATGTCTCGCGCCCCGAGGACACCCGCGTCGTGGTGCCGGGCGCACCGGGCCAGGAGCCCTTGCTGGAGGAACTGGAGCTCATCATGCCACAATCCTCCGAGGGCAGGCTCCCCTCCGGTCCGGCTGCTTCCCGGCCGACCGGCTCCGCCACGCCGGCGCGACAGCGAGAGATTCCGGAGCCGTCGGAGCCGGCGGAGAAGTTCGAGCTGGAACGGGAGATGCTGGACTTGATCGCACCGTCTGCGAAAAGCCCGTGGCCGGCGACGGAAAAGGTGACGGGCGCCCCGCAGGTAAGAAGCGATGCTCCGAGATTCGCCGTCGATGTCCCGAAGATGACGGACCGTGTCTTGGCCGCGCGGCGGGAAGATGTGTCGGCCTCCGTCATGCCGCAGGGATTCCGACTTCTGGTGGCGCCCAGGCCAGCCCGGGCGAGCAGGCCGGATCCCAGTCAGATTGTGCAGTCGATGGCTGAATTCGGCGACGCCAATGAGCCCCAGGGTGCTGCCGCTCCCGCGGAAGCCGCCGGGCGACTGGAATGGGTGTACCGGGACGGCAAGTGGATTCCCGTTGCCGTTGGACCCGGCCCGGCGTTGCCGCCGACCCGTGAGAAGCCTCTGCCGGAGGGCGAAGTGCTGCCGATGGAAGAGGAATGGGCGGAGGCCATTCAAACGCGCCTGATGAAGATCCCCACCGACAAACTGCTGGGTGGGGACCCGCGCTACAACGTCATTATCAAGCCCGGGGACACGATCCACGTGCCCGTGGATGTTATCGGCGAATTCTGGATTACGGGTAACGTGAATCGCAGCGGGGCCGTCAACATGACCGGTCGCCCCATGAATCTCAAGCAGGCCATTGCGGCGGCCGGCGGCCTGGGCCCGTTAGCCTACCCGAAATACTGCGAGGTCATCCGCCGGATCGGCGATAAGAAAGAGGAGATCGTCATGGTCGACCTGGACAAGATCGCCAGCGGCGAGCAGCCCGATTTCTTCATCAAGCCGCACGATCTGATCAACGTAGGAACGCATCCCACCTCAAGATGGCGAGCGGTGTTGCGAAGTGCCTTCAGAGCGGCCTATGGTTTCGCTTTTGTGTACGACCGGAACTTTGCGGATGCAGACTACGGCGATGGTTTCCGGCTGCCTTCCTGGCTCTGATGGAAGTCTGGACGTATGGTCGATAGGGTTGGCTCTTCAACGGCCCAAGGACGGGCTGCCCGTCCATCTCTGCCGGAGCGAAGGTGGAGCCGGCTGGGGCCGCATACATACGTGAGGTTTGCCATTGTCGCCGCGCTGTTCGGCTTCCTCTTCCGGAACGAGATTGGACAGATCGTGCGCCTCTGGACCATCGACCCAAACTGGTCGCACGGCTTTCTCATTCCGCTGTTCAGCCTCTACTTCATCAACCAGAGACGAAGGGAGATCCTGGGCTTGGAGTATGTGCGCGATCCTTTGGGAGAAATGCTGGCGGGTCGTCACCCCGCGCGCCTGGAGGTCGGGCAAACGCGTCCGAACTACCTGGGCCTGGTCCTGCTGCTCGGCATACTCGTTTTCTATGTTCTCAACGTGGTGAGCCCGGCCGGGTACGCGTACCTTCGGCCTCTCTCGATGATTGCAGCTCTGGCGGCGGTGGTGCTATTCCTGGGCGGCTGGCGTCTGATCATGTGCACATGGCTGCCGATCGCGTTTCTGATCTTCGCTGTGCCGCTTCCGCGCCGCTACTACGTCGAGTTGACCATACCCTTGCGGAAGATCGCAGCGGCGGTGGCGACCGTGCTGTTGAATCTAATCAATGGCATCGACGCCCGTGCCAGCGGCGTGGTTATCGACATCGTATACAAGGGGCGGCACTTGGAGCCGGCTTTGGATGTAGAGGAGGCGTGTAGCGGGATGCGCTTGCTCATGGCCTTTCTGGCCCTCGGCGTCGCCATGGCCTACCTGCATTACCGCCCCCTTTGGCAACGGATTGTCCTCCTGGCCAGCACAGTCCCCATTGCGATCCTCTGCAACATCATCCGCGTGACCGTCACGGGATTCATCTACGTTCTCGTTGATCCCAAGTACACGCAGGGCATCTACCACGATGCGCTTGGTTTAGCGATGCTGCCGCTCGCCTTTGGACTGTACGGATTTCTGGCCTGGTTCATGGCGAGCCTGTTCGTGGAAGAACAGCAAGACAGCGATGAGGGCGTGATCGTTCGGAGGCGGCCGAGGAAATGAAGAGACCGGTTCCGAACAACTCGAAATACGTTCAGCCGGCGTTCCTGATCTGTGCGGCGGTGCTGGCGCTGGCCGGTGGGGGCATGTCTGTAGCCACCAAGAGACTCGGCCTCTACCTGAAGAAGGAACCTCTGCCTCTGAAGAAACCCCTTGATCAGTTGGACGAGGCGGCGCTCGCACCCTACAGGATCGTGGCCAAGCAGACGATTGAGAACGAAGACGTCCTGGAGTCGCTGGGGACGGAAGACTACATCCAGTGGGTCCTGGAGGACCCTTGCCGGCCGCAGGATAGCCCCATGCGCCGCGTCTTGCTCTTCGTCACTTATTACCCGGAGCCGGACCGCGTGCCTCATACGCCGGAAGAATGTTATACCGGCAGTGGCTACTCGCGGCTGGACACAGACAACATCATGCTGCAAGTAGACAGACCCGGTTACAGGCGAGACATTCCGGCACGCTACCTCGTTTTTGGCAGTCCGAGCAGCGATATGCTTCTCGCCGCACGGCGGTTCCCTGTAACCTATCTCTTCCGGGTCGATGGTCAGTATGCAGGCAATCGGGACAGTGCCCGTGCGGTCCTGAATAAAAACATCTTCAGCCGGTTTTCGTACTTCTGTAAAGTCGAGTTGGCTTTCAACCAAGCGTCGACAGCTCCGACCAAGGAGGAGGCCATAGCGGCAAGCGAGAGAGTCCTGGGCGTGGTTTTGCCGATCCTGGAGCGAGAGCATTGGCCGGATTGGACGCAGCCGTAGACTATTGGTGAGAAGGGCAATGGTGGTTTCCGCTTTGTGGCGGCATTATGATGTCTCTGACGACGATGGGAGTTTCTGTCGGAACGTGGTCTGATCCCGAAAGGGTGAAGAAAGGGGAATTCTGATGGCGAGAAGACGCCTGAACAAGAAGGTTGCACTGATCGGCACGGCTGTTTTTGTGCTTGGGGCCATGTTGGCCGTCGTGGTCATCCTAAGGCTGACGCGGGACCCGGCCCAGTTCATTGCCGACGGCGACGCGGCCTGGGCCGCCAAGGACTATGAATCGGCCCGCCGCAACTACGCCAAGGCATTCGAGTCGTCCGACTCGCTCGATCAGAAGGTTGACCTGCTCTTCAAGCTGTCGGACGTGTACCAAGCCACGGGCGATTGGCTTCGCGTCCTCGGATGCTGGGAGCAGATCATCACATCGGATCCGAAGGACCTGCCGGCACGCCTCGCTCGGCTCAAATATGCCTACGTGCAGGCGAGCAGTCTCAGCGACGTTGGGCAGAGCGTCGGCGGATACTGGAACGAGGTCTCGTCACAGGCGACGGAACTGATCGATCTCGCCGAGAGCACCGGCCTGCTGGAGAAGGAGAAAGCCCAGTTGGAGCCCAGCTTCGGGGAGGCCGAGCAACGCGGTTGGGATGACGGCCTTGCACTCCTGGGGCCTTATCTGTACTTCATAAAAGGAAGAGCAGCATTCGAACTGGCGAGCATGGGTGCGGTTACCTCGCCGGAGCAGTTGCTTGAGGAGGCCAAAGGCAATCTCGGAAAGGCCAAAGAGCTCGACCCCAAGAACGCTGCTGTCTACCGCTACCTGGCTGCGGTCTTCTTGGAGACCGGCGAGATCGCTGGTTCGCGCGGCAACCGTGACGAGCAAGAAGCGTCGGTGAAGGCAGCCGAGGACATCCTGGCTGAAGGCGTCGCTGCGGCAGGCGACGTTCCCAGTGCCCACATCAATGTGCTGGTGCGAAAGCTCACCCTCGCTCAGGGCCGCCCCGTCGCAGAGGCACGCGAGAAAATGAAGACTCTGGAGCCTCAGTATAAGGAGCTGGCCGAGAGATTCCCCGCCAGCGCCGAGGCCCGTGCCGCGATGGCGGAATTCTATTCCTTCTATGCGGCCTACGTGAGCCTCGACGTGGGTCGTGGCTTGCTCGATCGAGCTATCGAGGCGGCGGAGAAGGCGAGCGCACTCGACAAGGCAACGGTCAAGTATGCGCGCTTCGCCGCGAGTTTGTACTATCGCAAGTCTGCTCTTGGCGCGGACGAGGCGGCGCTGCAGAAGGCCATCGATCTGGCGGAGGCGGCTCTAGCGTTGCCGCAGGCTCAGGATACGCCCGGCCCGCGCCATTATGCGGTATTGACGGAGCGGTTCTCACTATGCTCGCTTCTGGCGAAGTCCTATGTCGAGCGCGTGCTGGCGCTGCCGCAGTCCGCTCCCGAGCGAGGGGGACTCCTGGCGAAGGCGGAGGGCGTCGTCCATGAGATCGAGCAGATTCAGGGCAGTGGGGAGAACCCTCAAGTGGTGAAATGGCAGGGCATGCTTGAATTGGCCAGAGGCCATAGAGACAGTGCCGTCAGGAGCCTCTGCGCCGCTTACGAGCAAATCAAGGCATCCAGTGCATCCGATGAGGGAGATCCCTACCTTTCCTATACACTGGGCAAGGTCTTTGAAGGCACGCCGGAGGTGGGCGCCGTCATTGAGTTTCTTGGATCGGCTTTGAGCTCGGGCATTGTCAACACTCGCCCCGATGCGCTCCTGGACTACACCACGGCGCTGCTGCATGCGGGATCGCACGACGTGGCCTTGAGCGCCGTGAACGGCTTCGATGAGCGATTTGGGGCCAACCTTCGCAGCCGGCAGCTTCGGGCTCGCATATTGATTGCCAGTGGCCATCTGGCAGAGGCCGAGGAGGCCGTCGCTCAGCTCGACACAGCCGATCCGAATACCTTGCGCCTCCAGCTCTCCCTTCTCGGCGCCAAGGCCGGGCAGTTGCGAGACGCAATCAAGCGGGCCGAGTCAGTTGTGGGTTTGAGTGATCCCATTGAAGGCCAGCCGACCACCGAGGACAAGGAAGGCAATGCGCAGGCGAACGTCACTGCTATGAAGGCCGAGTTGCTTGGTTACCTGAGGCGCCAGGCCCAGATCGCGAGGCAGTTGTGGCAGACGGAAGCCGAGGTTGCGGAGGAAGACCATCTCACTGTGCTTTGCGATACGCTGATTGGCCAGAATGAGATCGTAGCGGCCAAGAGTGTCGTCGAGGTATTCCTGAATGACCTGCCAGACAATGCGGTGGCGTTGTTCTACAAGGGACTGTTGTCCGAGCCCGATCCGTCGGCGTGTTCGCAGGCCAGACGCCGGGAGATCCGGATGCAGGCGATCGACAGCATGGCAGATCCTGTCGCGCGATCGGTGGCGCTGGGCGCCTTCTATCGCGAGAGCGACCGCCTCGACGAAGCTGTAGTCGAATGGCGCAAGGTTCTCGATGCAACCGCTTCCCAAGAGACTCCGCCCGAGCCGGTCTTCATGCACAACAGGCAGTTGAGCTCTCGACAAGTGGCGGCCGCTCAGCTCTTCGATATCGCCCGCTACCGGGAAGACTGGCGGCTTGCTGAGGAGATTGTCCAGATGGCCAAGGCGGGCAACCTCGACGGCTGTGGAGGTCACCTCTATGCCGGTCGTTTGGCCTTTGCCAGAAGCCGGCAGAAGGAGGCTTTGGAGGAACTCAGTGAGTGTCTCAGGCTCAGACCGGTCTTCTCGTATGGCTATATGCTCCGCAGCAGCATTCAAGCTGCTATCGGCAATGAGCGTGCCGCCATTGACGATGCCCGGCGGGCATCGGACCTGAACCCCGTCGATCCGATCGTGGCCAAGGCGTTGGCCAATGCTTTGCTCGTGCGGAACCGCGATCTGGGCAACAGTGTGTCGGAAGAACAGAAGCGAGAGACCAAGCTCTCGCTGGAGCGCGCGATCCGGCTGAATCCGGGCGATACGCAAGTGCTGGTTGCATACGCTGATCTCATTGATGCCAGCGAGCCCATGAAGGCGCTGGCAATTCGACAGACGATCCAAATCAAGACGCCCAGCCTGAACAACGCAGTCATGCTCGGCAGGCTGGCCACGCGTGTCGCGCTGACGGAAACGGGTGAGACCCGGAAGAAGGCGCTCTTCACGATGGCGGAGACGGCCTTTGAACAAGCCCGACAGGCGGACCCGAGCAATGCCTTCGTGCTCGAGAGCTATGCCGAGTACTACCGCGCCAGAGGACAGAACGACAAGGCCCGGGAATTGCTCGTCGAGTCTCAGGATGAGCGCCTGTTGTGGCGCCATTACTATCGCATCGGCCGGTATGAAGAGGCGCGAAGACTTCTGGAACGGATGCTGAACGAACAGGCAGACAATACCGACGCTCTGAAGGGACTCATCCTGGTCGCGCAAGCAACGGCGGACCAAGCGGCGGTCAAAACGTACGGGGAGAGGCTCCTGTCTCTCGAGGACAATGTCACTAACCGTCTGGCTCAGATCCGAGCGTATTTGGACGCGGGTCTGGTCCAGGATGCGGAATACAAGCTGCAAGGTTTCAAGGAGAGGTATCCCGACGAGCCTCGAATTGGCCTGATGGAGGCGTTGCTGGCTAAGCGACGAGGGCAACTGAAACGGGCGCTGGAACTGGCGAATCGCCATCTCGAGAAGAACCAGCAGGATGCGTCGGCTTGGCGCTTGCGGGGCGAGATTTCTCTGCTGAGGGGCGATGCGGATCAGGCCATCACAGATTTCGGGAAGAGCCGCTCGCTCGAAGACAATCCTGTCACGACGGTGGCCTTGGCCAAGGCCTACGTTTGGGCCGGAAGGGACAGCGAGGCCATCAGAGAGCTGCGTGCCGCCCTTGAGGCCCCGGCGGTGCCCCCGGAAGCCAGAATGGTCCTGGAGAGCATTTACCGACGATTGGGGCGGAACGATTCGCTCAGACAACTCTACGCTGATACGCTGGCACAATTCCCGAACAGCATCGCGTGGCTGACCCGGGCGGGATCGTTTGCCATCGATGAGCGCGACTACAACCGCGCTACGGAGCTCTATGAGAAAGCACTCCAACTCAGGCAGGCAGAGTTGTCGGGAGTCTCCCGGGAGATGCGTGACATGCCGTACGCGTTCGCGCTGGACGGCTACCTGCGGGCGCTGGTCCTCAGTGCCGGCGAACCTGACAAGCCAGGCGGCGCTTGGCGCCCCGAACTGCTGGACAAGGTCTTCCGCGAAGGCGAGCAATACGTCGATACGCCGTATGCCGCCGAGGTCCTCCACCGCATGGCCGAGGCCAGCAAGGCGCGTGGTGACATGGACGCGGCCAAGGACTACTGCCGCCGGGCCGTCGACAAGGCGTGGGGCGACGACACTGTGGCAGCCGAAGTCCTGCTCCGCGTCTACCTTCTCTTGGGGCCGGACGAAGTCTCGCACTATTGCCGGCAAAGGCTGGAGACAGACCCGGGGTCACTGGTGGCGAACTTCACGATGTCCAATCTGGCCCGGGTTCGGGGCGATTATGACGACGCTGTCAATTATATCGATAAGTGCATCGCTCTGTCCGGTTCCGAAACCCAGCGACGGACCGAGTACATGTTGAAGAAGGCCGACACTCTAACCGTGGCTTACCAGAAGACCTCCGATAAACAGTATCTCGAAGCGGCTATTGACGTTTACGAAAGTCTACTGGCCCAAATGCCGACAAACAACAACGTTCTGAACAACCTGGCGTACATGCTGGCCCAGGACGATCGGGAACTCCCGCGAGCGCTGGAGTATGCCAAGAAGATTCTGGCGAACGATCCCGACAATGCAGTTTTTCTGGATACGTATGCCTATGTTCTCCACAAGAACGGCAGGGACGCAGAGGCCGCAGGGTCGGTTGCGGCGGCCATCCAGCAGTACGAGGTTAAAGGAACGCCGTCAGCCGAGGTGTATGAGCACCTGGGCATGATAAAAGAGGCGCTCGGAGAGAAGAAGAATGCGTTGGCGGCATATCGCCGTGCCCTGGAGGTCGCAGACGACACCATGTCCGAGGCTGTCAAGGAGCGCATTCGCCTGGCCGTGGAACGGTTGCAGTAAGGATGATGGGATACGTCAGATGTTACGTGACCGTGCGGCAGGGTGGTTCGTGGACGCGGGCCGGGGAGTGACACGATGAAGAGGAATCCGACAACGCCCGTCAGAGGGCCGAGGCCATCCGGAGCCGCGCACGCTTCGACGGCCACGCTGACGCCCAAGGAAATCCTGGGCATGTTGCGTCGGCATGTATGGCTCATCCTCTTCATGACCATGCTCGGAGGGACGGCTGGCGGCGGCGGGTGGTACCTTGTCAGGCGGTTTCTGCCGCTCTACAGGGCCGAGACCGCCATCCAGGTGCTGCCGCCCATCGAGACGGATCCCATGGAGATCGTCGCGACCCAAGTGCAGCAGGACCTCCAGTACGGACACCGCGTCTCGCTGGCCAACCTCATCAAGAGTCAAAACAGCCTTCTGGATCTTCTTCATAGCGACAAGGTTCGGTCCACCAAGTGGTTTCGGCGGCAGGTGGGGAGCGACGCTGATACGACCGAGCGGGCCGACCCGGCCAGGATCGTCAAAGCCGTCAAGTACTTGGAGAAGAACCTGATTGCTTTCCCGCATCGGGAGGCAGATCAGATCATCATGTCAATGACCTGCGGCGATCCGGGTGAAGCCGCCCTGATCGTCAACGAAATGACCCGGCTGTTTGTCAGTCAGCACGGAGAGACCAAGAAAGAAGAACTGGGCAAGAAGCTCATCGAGCTAACCAGTCAGCAGAGCCTCGTTGAGGGACAAATCAGTGCCGGCGAGCGCGAGCTGCAGCGTCTGCGGGAGGAATCCGGCATCACCGATCTGGAGCAGCCGACGGGCCGGTACTTCCAACATACGATTACGCTGCGGCTGAACGACCTGGAGCTTCAGGAAAGCGAACTGGAACTGGCCGTCAAGCAGCTTCAGGCCGACATTGCGAATCTCAAGGCGTTGGCCGAGGGACCAGTCACGGAGCAGATCGAGCACGCCATCGAGAGAGATCCGGTGATGGTTTCGTTGGCCGAGCAGTTGGTGCTTCTGCAAGCCCAATTGTCCGGCCGGCTCACCCGATTCGGGGAGGGCCATCGCATAGTCCGTCAAACGCAGGAGCAGATCGGCGAGATTGAGGTGAAGCGACGCCAGCGTAAGATGGAAATCGCCGACCAGACGCGTCGCGCGAATCTCCTCAACGCACGCGACAGCCTCCGCGTTCTGGAAGAGCGGCTCACCGAACTCCAGCGGCTTCGGAACCAGGCCCAGGAGAAGCAGAGAGAACTGGATGAGGCCCGCGCCGGCTACGAGCAGGTGCTGAAGAAACGGGACGAGCGAATCGAAATGCTCAACCAGATCAAAGCACAGGTCGAGAAGCTGCGCATCATGCTCAACGACCCGGGGACGCCTAAGGTGCAACGGCTCAGGGAGGCGCTGCCCCCGCTGGAGATGGTCCTGTCACGACACATTCTGCTGTGGATTCCCGGCGGAACGATGCTGGGGTTGATGTTCGGCCTGTTCCTGGCGTTCTTGGTCGAGATGCTCAACGACCTGGTGCGAACGCCCAGCGACGTGAAGCGCTTCCTCGGTTTACCTCTGCTGGGCGTCATTCCCGAGGCCGGCGAAGACCACACCGTGGATGACATCGACTTGTATCGCATCGTGGATCAAGCCCCTTACTCGTTGCTGGGCGAGTCCTATCGACGCTGCCGCACGAATATCGATCTGTCCGGCGAGCCCGGGCCTAAGAGCTTGCTCGTCGCCAGTGGGAATGCAGACGACGGCAAGACTTCCCTGGCGTGCAATCTGGCTGAGGCATTTGTCGCCAAGTATGAGAAGGTCCTTCTGATTGACGCAAACCTCCGACAGCCCAGACTGCATCTGGTCTTTCCCCGAGGCGCCTCGGAGGAAAAAGGTGAGCAGCGCCGACCAGGTTTGACGAGCCTCCTGATGGGACAGTGCGAGTATCGTGAGGCGATTCGGCCAAGCGGCGTAGGGGGGCTGGATTTGATCTACGCGGGTCCGCCGACCGCGAATCCCGCGGATTTGCTTGCCGGCCGTCGGATGAAAGAGCTTGTCGAAACCGCCGCCCGCGACTATGATCGTGTTGTCATCGATAGCCCCCCGGTGCTGCTTGTTAGTGACGTCAAGATGCTGGCCAGGCTCGCGGATGCGACGCTTCTGGTGTTCAATGCGGCGGCAACCAAGAGGGGCGCCGCCCTGCGGACGATCTTCGAGTTGCAGGAAGTTGGCACCAATGTGATCGGTTGCGTACTCTGCGCTGCCGAAGCCATCAAAGGCGGCTATTTCCGTAGGGAGTTCAGGGCCTACCGGGAGTATCTCAAGCCCCAGTTGGCAGCCAGTTCCGCCTGATGTGAGGCCCCTGCGACCTGGTATTCTTGCGAAGGGTTCATAATGATGGAGAAGTTCCTGGTAACGGGCGGAGCCGGATTCATCGGCTCAAACATCTGCAAACGGCTGGTGGCCGACGGGTATTTCGTGCGCGTGGTGGACAATCTGCTCACGGGCAAGCGGAGCAACCTTGACGCCGTCTCGGACAAGATCGACTTCATCGAGGCGGATATGGGCGACGAAGAGGTAGCCCGGTCGGTCGTCAAGGACATCGACGTCGTTCTGCATGAAGGAGCATTGCCCTCGGTTCCGCGCAGCGTGGACGATCCGGCCGCTGCGCACCGGCACTGCGTCGATGCGACTTTTACACTGTTGTTGGCGGCGCGGGATGCGCGCGTCAAACGTTTTGTCTATGCGGCCAGCTCCTCAGCGTATGGCGACACACCCACGCTGCCGAAAGTCGAAATGATGCCGACAAGTCCGCTCTCTCCCTACGCGGTGGGAAAACTCGTGGGGGAATACTACTGCGCGGTGTTCTCCAGAGTTTTCGGCCTGGAGACTATCTCGCTGCGCTACTTCAACGTGTTCGGGCCGCAGCAGGACCCGACCAGCCAGTATGCCGCCGCTATCCCGGCATTCGTCACCGCCATTTTGAAGGACCAGCCGCCCACCGTCTATGGCGACGGAGAACAGAGCCGCGACTTCACCTATATTGACAATGTCGTTGAGGCCAGTCTCTGTGCGGCCCGAGCCGAAAGGACCAATGGCGAAGTCGTGAATGTCGCTTGCGGTGAGAGGGTCACGGTCAATGAAATCATCGCGATGATAAACGAGATTCTCGGCAAGAACGTCAAACCTATCTACGCTCCGCAGCGGCCGGGCGACGTCAAGCACTCGCTGGCCGACATCACGGCCGCCAGGAAGCTCATCGGCTTCGAGCCGGTCGTCCTGTTCCGCGAGGGCCTCGAACGCGCCATCGCCTGGTACCGCGACAACTGGACGTAGCTGTGTAGGAGAAAGGGCTGCCCGCAGCCGACTGAGGGTTCCTCAACTTGCGGCCAAAAAGACGCTGTGGTCACAAGCTGGGATCGCTGATGTTGGCTAGCTTCATCAAGTGGTTCAACAATCCCTTTTTCAGGGTCTTGTTGCCGTGAATTGGTACTGAGGTTCTTTCTGGTCTTCCCGCCTTAGTGTAGACGTGGTGGCTGCCGTGAATCCTCTTCAGCTCCCAGCCATTTGCGCTGAGCAGTCTCGCAAAGTCCTTTCCGCTCATCGGCTTCAAACGCTGATCTCCAGCAGCCGGTCGCCTTCCTGGATGCGGTGCTCATCGACGTCGACCGACAAGCAGGCTTCAACGGCTTCGTAGATGTTCTGAAGAAGCTCTTCGAAGGTGTCGCCCTGGGTCACGCAGCCGGGAATGGCGGGAATCTCGGCCCAGTAGCCTCCCTCTTCCGCTTGGTGGATGATAGTTTTCAGCTTCATTGGAACACTTCCAGTTCTTTATCGGTGCGTTCGATATCTCCCGTTTACTATACTCCGCACACCGGTCCGAGGCAAACGTTATTCGAGCTGGCTGCGGAGGGCTTCGGCTTTCTCCAGGACTTGCTCGCGCGTGGGGTGCTGGCGAGGCTGAAGCTGGAACGTCCATTCGTAGCTGTCAACGATCCGGCCGGGATAGAGGATTTGCGCGAAGAGATCGAACGGAGCGTGGTCATGGAGAGGAGATTTCAGTTCGCGGGCGGTGTCAAGCGTCTCATAGCCCTCTTTGTTGATCCGGACCCAGTAGTTGCCGTACCAGTTGAAGTTGACTGTTACCGGCGACACGCCGATCTGCTCATCATTCAGGACGACGAGGGCCCCTTGGGGTTCGGTGTTGATGGTCAGCTTCCGCTCCACGCAGCCGCTGAGTAGCACGGCGGCCAGAACACTGAGCGTCAGACAGCCCGCGGTACGTCTTTTCATGTCGAGGATCCCTTTGGATGGCTCAAGTCCTTCATTGCCGCCCATTATAGAGAGACTTCACTCCGAGGAAAGGCTGAACTCCAACGTCGCAACTGGTTTCGCCCGATTGTCAATCAGCCGACATGCACCGGCCTTTGCCCCATTCGCGCAGGGCGCAGACCTTCTCTGCCATCGTTGCCGACAGGGGCGGTGAGGCCTGCACCGCCGCGATGACACGTTCGGTATCCAGGTCTGCCTTGTCGGCGTAGGCTTCGTGCAAGGCCGATACGACTGCCTGTTCGATCTCGGAGCCGCTGTAGCCTTCGGAGGCATCCGCCAGCGCGTGCAAGTCGAACTTCTCGGGTCCTCGGCCGCGTTTGCGCAGGTGAATGGCAAAGATCTGTTCCCGCACGGCAGGTATTGGCAGATCAACGAAGAATATCTCGTCGAAGCGGCCCTTGCGCAGCAACTCCGGAGGCAAGGCCTCGATGTCGTTCGCTGTGGCGACGACAAAGACAGGGGCCTCGCGCTCCTGCAACCACGTCAGCAGTGTGCCGAACATGCGTTGTGAGAGCCCGCCATCGGCGCTGCGGCTGGCCGCCGAGGCAAAGGCCTTCTCGATTTCGTCGATCCACAGAATCACCGGCGCCATCATCTCGGTTTGCTTCAGTGCGTCGCGCAGGTTGTGCTCCGATTCCCCGATGAAGCTGGCGTAGAGCGTGCCGGGGTCGAGCCGCAGCAGTGGTTGGTGCCAGGCCGTGGCGATGGCCTTGGCGCAGAGGCTCTTGCCTGCGCCCTGCACGCCGAGCATGAGAACGCCTCGCGGCGGCGTCAGGCCAAACTGCTTGGCCTCATTGCTGAAGGCGTCCCGACGCTGGTTCAGCCACTTCTTCAGACGGTTCATCCCGCCGATCTCGCTCAGGTCCAGAGGGGTCTGGATGTATTCGAGCAGGCCTCCTTGCTGAACCATCCGGCGCTTGTTGGCGATGACGATGTTGATGTCCTCATCTCGGAAACGCTGGTCGGCGGCCACCGCATCGTTGATAATCCGGGCCGCCTGGCGGCGCGTCAATCCGCGCAGATTGCGGACGATCGTATCCAGCCCTTTCTGGGTGATGCCGACCTCGATGGGCTTTTTGCGGTGCAGCCGCTGGAGCGTGGCCCGGATGATCTGCAGCAGTTCCTTTTCGTCAGGGAAGGACAACTCGAAGGGCCTACTGTAGCTTCTCACCACGTCGGGGATCTTGTCGCTGCTGTCGATCATCACGATGGTCAGGCCGGTCTTGTCGAAGCTCTCGATCATGTCTCGGAGGATGCGCAGGGCCTTGCCGCTCCGCACGTGCTCGGCCAGATCGAGCGTGACAAGGATCGACCCCGGCTTGGCCTGGCACATGTTGGCCAGCCCGGCGGCCGGGGCGTCCGTGTCGGCGATGGAAGGGCTGCCGTCGATGAGTCCGTCCCGCACCCCGTCGGCCACCGACCAGACCCACACGTCCCGTTTGAGCTTGGCGGCGGCCTTGCGCACAACCTCCAGGGCGTAATGCTCTTCCTGGGTGATGATGGAGATGCAGGAGTAGCCGCCCTCTATCAACTGCTCGAATTGTTCGAAATCATTCATGTCTTCAGAGTCCTCAGTGTTGCCGCATCACCAATGAGTCTATCGAATACGACTGGCATTGGCAAGCCCAACGGGGGACCATGCGGTTCTGTCAACGGTTGACATCAATGCCCGCTGGCGGTAGTCTGTCGGCTTACAACCGGTGTTCGTAAGGGTCTACTTCATGAAGATATCACTGGACTGGCTGAAAGATTACGTTGACATGGGTCTCAGCGGCGCGCGGATCGCCGCGATTCTCAGCGATCTGGGCTTTCCCTGCGAAGGGATCGAGCAGGTGCGGGGGGACACCGTGCTCGATGTGGAGGTCACAAGCAACCGAGGCGACTGCCTGAGCCATATCGGCATCGCGCGGGAGCTGGCGGCGGCGACCGGCAAGGAATTGCGCCTGCCGCAGATCGAGCTGCCGGAGATGGAGAAGGACGCGTCACAGCTCGCCCAGGTGGAGGTTCGCGAGCCCCGTCTGTGCGGGCGGTATACGGCCCGGATCATCGAAGGCATCAAGGTAGGGCCCGCGCCGGACTGGATGGCCAGACGGCTGGAGGCCGTCGGTATGCGGAGCGTCAACAACGTCGTCGACGCCACCAACTACGCGATGATGGAAACGGGCCAGCCGCCACATGCGTTCGACTACGCTGCCATCGGAGAAAGCAGAATCGTTGTCCGAAAGGCCTTGCCGGGCGAGCAGATCGTCAGCATCGACGGGAGCAAATGCGACCTGACCACTGACATGCTGGTGATTGCCGACGCAAAGCGGCCGGTCGGCATCGCCGGCGTCATGGGCGGGCTGGAAACGGAGGTCGGCGATGCCAGCACGGCTATTCTCCTGGAGGACGCCTATTTCGACCCGGTGTGCATACGGACGACCTCGCGCCGGCTGGCGCTGCCCTCCGAAGCGGCATTCCGATTCGAGCGAATTGTGGACATCGAGCGAATCGACTGGGCCTCGCAGCGCACCGCCCAGCTTATCGTGCAGGTAGCCGGCGGCCGCGTCGCACGGGGGGTGGTGGATGTGTACCCAATGAAACACGAGGGTGGCCAGGTGACGCTGAGACTGTCGCGCCTGAGTAAGGTGCTCGGCATCGAGGTGCCGGCCGAGACAGTGATGAGGATTCTGTCGTCGCTGTGTTTTGAGCCGCGTCTGTCGGACGGCGCCGTCACGTGCTCGGTTCCGACATGGCGGAGCGATGTGTATCGGGAAGTGGATCTGATCGAGGAAGTGGCACGCGTGCACGGCTATGACAAGGTCCCGACGCGCCGGAAGATTCAGATTGAGGCGATTGCCGCCGACTCCCGGCAGAAGCTGGCTCAGTCCGTGCGTGCCTTCCTGAATGCGTGCGGCTTCTACGAGACGGTCACGGTGACCTTTGTCGATCAGGCCATTGCGGAGTTGTTCGCTGACAGTGGCGGCGCGCAGCACTTGGGCGTCAGGGATGTCTCTCGTAAGGGCGCCAATCTCTTGCGGCGTACGCTATTGGGCTCTCTCCTGGGAGTCCTGAAGACGAACGCGAACGCCCGGAACCTGCCGTGTCGCATCTTTGAGATGGCCGACACGTTCGCACCGTCCGGGGACGGGGCAGCCCTGCCGGTGGAACGTATGAGACTTGCTCTGGTCTGCGACGGTGACCTGCGGCAGGTTCGCGGGGCTGTGGAGGGGCTGATACGGCGGCTCGACCGACGCGCGGACGTGGCGTTCATACCGGCCGATCTGACCTGGGCCGAGGTGGGCGCCCACGTGACGGTGGGAGGGAAGGTCATCGGGTCCGCGGGTATCTTCTCCCAGGCCATACGGGAAAAGCTGGATTTCAAAGAGATGTCTCCCTGCGGGGCCGAGCTGGATTTCGACGCGCTGCTGGAATTGAAAGCCGGACCGATCAAGATTCGACCGATCCCCCGTTACCCTGCCGTTGAACGCGACCTGTCAATCGTCGTGGCGGAGGAGACGGCATGGGCCGACATAGCCAAGGCGGTCGGGAGCAGCTCCCCAGCCGAACTGGAGGATGTCCGCTTCGTGGACATCTACCGGGGTAAAGGAATTGCCTCGGGCAAGAAGAGCGTGACGCTCTCCTTGCGGTTCCGGGACGAAGATGGCACGCTGACCCACGAGACCGTGGACGGCTACCAAGCTGCCATCGTGCAAAGCCTCGCCCAACGGGCGGGAGCTGAGTTGAGAACGCTCTGAGCGAGAGTCCGCCTCAAGCATACGGTTTGCCGGCATGCAAATGTGAGACCTGCAAGGGCGAGTTGTACCGGCTTTCTGTAACCAGGTAGGGGAAACCACCCACTATCCAATAGAGCAGGGGGTTCGTCCTCGCCCTCTTCTGTGAAAGACGGGGAGCCGTGCCGGGGCGGGAAGAGCCGTGTGCTGCTGTGGGGAGCTAGTGATGCATAGGCCGCGAGAACGTGCACCGGACGTGGCGCGGGCCCGCGTATTCAGCCTGAGGAGACTTCGGGGCCTCTTTGCGGGGGGCATTTGCGTATTGTGTCTTCCTATCGGCCTGACGTCTGTCCACGGGACGGCGGCTGCTGCGGAACCACCCACAGCCTTGCACATCGACCCCCAGGGGCCAAGTGTGGTGCCTGGGACAGCTATGCTTCCGTATCCCGGCCAAAGGGCCTTGGGTGGACCGCCCGGGCCGATGTTTCCCCATCTCGGCCCCCCGGAGGTTCGTGAAGAGGTGGCTGCGACACTCGCGCAGGCACACCGCGAGACAAAGCAGGCGGCGTGGGCAACAGCCGCAGGCGAGGGTTGGGATCCCATGGGATACGGCCCAGGTGCGTTCCATGAGCTGATGGCTGTCAAGGGCGCTTTGGTCTACATGCTGAAGACGATGAACGTCACGGTCGCAGCTTCGACGGTCGTTGACCTGATTCGAAATGTGCCACCCTATAGCCTGAGCGGAGCCGGCCAGACGGTTTGTGTCTGGGATAGTGGCAGCGTGCGCGCCTCGCATCAGGAATTCAAGGGACGCGTCAGCGTTCGTGACAATGCTGAAACCCAGGATCATTCCACGCATGTGGCAGGGACGATCGCGGCCGCGGGCGTCGATGCGCGCGCCGAAGGGATGGCTCCTGCGGCTCGGATCGAGAGTTACGATTTCGACGAGGATCTGGCAGAAGCCGCGCGTCGGGCCATGAGCTACGCGGACGAGCCGGACATGGTCCAGGTGTCCAACCATTCCTACGGCTGGGTCTGCGGCTGGGACTACTCAGGATTCGTTCCGCTCTGGTACGGTACCTGGGGAAACCGCGAGAGTGACATGTTTGGCATGTACGACTCCTCGGCTCACGACTGGGATGCGCTGTGCTACGCAGCACCCTACTATTTGCCGTTCAAGGCGGCTGGAAACGATCGCGCCGACGAGGCGCCGAGCGCAGGCGCTCGGTTCGAGTACTACTCTCCTTCTCGCGGGTGGAGGGCCAAGCAGTATGACCCTGCTACGGACCCCCATGCTGACGGGTGGGACCAGGGCGGATACGATACGCTCACGTCCGATGCTACCGCGAAGAACATCGTGACGGTCGGCGTGGTCAGCCTGGCGGCGGGGATCGGACGCAATCTGAGCCGAGTGACGATGACGGACTTCAGCAGTTGGGGGCCGACAGACGATGGACGCGTCAAGCCGGACCTTGTGGCTCATGGCGTGGACGTCTACTCCTGCACGGCCCTAAGCACTTGGAGTTATGATACATACTCTGGGACCAGTATGTCGACCGCGGCCGCTTCCGGGACGGCGGCACTGCTGTGCGAATTCTATGCGAGATTCTCTCCCACGCAGGCTATGCGAAGTGCAACGCTCAAAGCCCTGCTGATTCACACGGCGGATGATCTTGGACGAAGTGGACCTGACTACTGCTATGGATGGGGCCTGATCAATGCCGAAGCGGTCGCAGCGCATATTCAGACGCATTCCGATTTCCCGAGTGCCTGCAAGGTTGTGGAGGACGTCGTGGGCAGTTCGGCTGCGGAGCATTCCTACCCGTTCTTCTGGGATGGCGCGAGTCCGATTCGGGCCACGCTGGTATGGACGGACCCGCCGGCTCCGGAGGTCGAGGGTCTGGACAACACATATCCCTGTTTGATAAATGATCTTGATCTCCGAGTCGTCGGGCCCGATGGAACCGTATCCTGGCCGTTTGTCCTGGACCCGGTGCAACCAGGTAACACTGCCGGGGTCGGTGACAACACACGGGACAACGTCGAGCAGGTACTGATCGAGGCACCTGCGACGGTAGGTTGGTACTACGCGAACGTAAGCCACAAGGGGACGCTGGTGGACGAGCGCCAGGAGTATTCCCTGCTTCTGAGCGGTCAGCAGCCGAGCCAAGCGGCGCGGGCGGATATCAGTGGCGACGGCGTGGTTGACCTGGCCGATCTTCTTCGGATGGCCCAGTCCTGGATGGGTGACGAACCGCCTCTTGACCTTGCTCCGGTTGGGGGAGACCACGTCGTCGATATGTTGGATTTCGCTGTGTTGGCGCGTGAATTGAGACGCCGTAATTGAACCGCAGGGGTCTTCCGGCTTTTCTCCTTCGTCGGGGGGCATTTGTCTGCAGACACCACGCCTGGCGTGCCGATAATGATAGCAGTGCCGGGCAGAAACCTCGCGCCTGGCAGGGTCTTTCAGTCGGGTCGTATTTCCTTGACGAGAGGCCCGCAGTTTGCTATAAGAGAGTTGCAGGCTAACCCCTGCGATGTCCGTCAAGAGAGCGTGCTGTTGAAAGAACCGATACCCGTTCTGAGGGAAATCAGGCCTTGTCGGACCGGAAAAGCCTACGCGTTAGGACTTTCGGACGAGAGCAACGATTGCCCACCTAGCAGTAATGGGTTCTCTTCAAAAGCCTCTCTTACGGCATA
>JAFGJR010000248.1 GCA_016928975.1 Sedimentisphaerales bacterium
CGTCGCCAGCGCGATGAGCGGCGGGAGACCCTCTGGATGAGCCTGCGGCGCCGGGTCCGTCTCTCGTCGCTACTGATCGGCGTGGCCTTTTACCTGGGCGTCCTGGTGGTTCAGTTCTGGGGCAGCGACACGATGCCCTGGAGCCTGCAGCAACTCGTCGACCGCGACATCAATGCCCGCGTCGATTTCTCGTACGAAGACCAGGCAGCGACAGAGGCCAATCGGCAGAAGGCTCGCGACGCGGCCCCGTCGGCCTTCGTGTTCGACGCAGCCACCGCGCCGGTGGATCCCGTTGCGGCCATTCGCACTCAGATGCACGATCTGCGCGAACTGGTCGCCAAGACCGAGGGGCCCGACACCAAGGCCATCCGGGACCAGGCGGCGGCCAAGGGCTGGGTGCTGGACGATGCCGCAATTTCAGCTTTGCGGGCGTTCTCACCGGCCGCAAAGAAAGCCGAATATGATCGGATGGTCGATGCGGTCCTGTCACGGCTGCTGATCGTCAATACGCCTGATGATCCGAACCGCAAATCGACGCCTCCGAAGGTCCTCCTGCGATCCAAGGACAAGAATGGAACGTCAACCGACAGAGAAGTGGACAGCAACCTGCTGATCTATCTCCCGAAATCGAAGGACACGAAGATCGACGATCAGATCGTCGCGGTCATGCGAGGCGTCCGTTCCTGCCCGGAGGCGCTGTACAAGCCGTTTGCGGATGTCGTGCTCAAGGTGGTGAGCGGACCCGACAAGGATAAGCCTTCCTATACTCCGTTCTGGCAATACAGCGTGAGTCTGACGGCCGAGGAGATGAACGCCGCCGCGGAAGGCACCAAACGGGAAATCGTTCCTTACAAGGCGGGGACGACTCTCGTCGGAGCCAAAACGGTGCTTGGTCCGGCCGAATTGAATCTCCTGAAGCACGAGCACAAAGCGTATCTCAACGCCCAGAAAGTGGACCCGGTCTTGCGGCAGCGCAAACTCCTGCGACAACTCGGGACGG
Organism: Sedimentisphaerales bacterium; assembly: GCA_016928975.1. The sequence goes on from JAFGJR010000248.1 coordinate 1,001, forward strand.
CCGTCGTCGTGCTGATCGTGGTGACCGGCTTTGCCGCTTACACCGTCTCATATCGGCCGAGAATTACCGAAGTCCCCTCGCGCACTCTGGCCCTAACCAGTCTTCTCCTGGCAATGATCATCCTGAGCCACCTGGTGGATCGTCTTCAGGGCTTTGGCAGCGACTTTCCGGCCGAGACGTGCATCTTCTTTGTCGTCGTTGCCTCCGCCTTGCTGACCATCGCCTATGACCAGAGGTTCGGTTTCGGTGTCGCTGCCGTGCTGACGGTGTTGACCACGTTGACCGTTGACGGCGACTTCAACCTGTTTCTCAACTACATGACAGCGGCGGGTGTCATGGTGGCGCTCCTCAAAGACATCCGCACGCGCAGCAAGATCATCGCCGCAGGCGCGATCACGGCGGTGGCCACCGCTCTCGTCTCAGCGGCGACCAGCCTGGTAGCCGAGCAGCCGTGGCTCTATGTCGTGACGCGAGCCACGCTGTCGGGGAGCATGGCCCTGTTCGCCGGCTTCATTGTGCAGGGCATCCTGCCGCACTTCGAGAAGGTGTTCGGCGTTGCGACAAGTATGACCTTGCTGGAGTGGTGTGACGCCAGCAAGCCTCTGCTCCGGCGACTGGCTCAGGAAACGCCGGGCACCTACAGCCACTCGCTGGTTCTCAGTCAGATGGCCGAGGAAGCGTGCGAAGCGATCGGCGCCCACGGCCTGCTGGCCCGTGTGGGCGCGCTCTATCACGACATCGGCAAGGCCCAAAAACCGGAGTATTTCGTCGAGAACCAGGAGGCGAGAATGAACCGGCACGACCGGTTGTCGCCCACACTCAGCCTGCTGATCATCGTCGGGCACGTCAAGGACGGCGTCGAGATGGCCCGCGCCTACGGCCTGCCCCGCGTGCTTCATCAGTTCATCACCGAGCACCACGGAACGAGCGTAGTACGATACTTCCACCACATGGCCACTGAGGCAGCCGCGAAGAGCCCTCTCAAGGGCAAGCATGACCGCCAGGTCGCCGAGAGCGAGTTCCGCTATCCCGGCCCCAAGCCACGTTCGAAGGAGGCGGCAATCCTCATGCTGTGCGACGGCTGCGAAGGAGCCGTGCGGGCGCTGAACGAGCCCACACCCGGCCGTGTGGAGAGTACAGTTCATCAGGTGGTTATGGACCGCTTGAACGACGGCCAACTCGACGACTGCGAGATCAACCTCCGCGAGTTGAGCGTGGTCGAACAATCCATCGTCAAGAGCCTCTGCGCCATCCATCACGGACGGATCAAGTATCCGAAGGCTGATCGCCAGCCGTCAATGCCTGCGAAATCCTCCGTCTCTGAGAACGAACCCGATGCGGTCCAGAATGGCACAACCGACGTGCCGGAGGTGGTCGAGCAGGCGTGAGAACCAAGACACACGGAGGCCGGACCACGCCTACCGACGGCCGAATCACGGCCCGCCGGATCGCCACATGCCACGGCGTCGCCACCAGCCAGATCGTGCGGGCCGTGCGTGCCGCCCTGGGCGATGCGCCGTGCTCCAGCTTGACCGTCATCGTTGTCAGCGATGCCGAAATCGTGCGTCTCCACGAGCAGTTCATGCACGACTCAACTCCCACGGATGTACTGACCTTCGATCTGCGAGACGACCTCGTCGACGGGCCGATAGAGGCAGAGATCGTGCTCTCGGCAGAGACGGCTGAGCGTCAGGCGAGGCAGTTTCACACCGAGCCCGGCCAGGAATTGCTGCGATACGCGATTCACGGCACACTACACCTCGTCGGCTTTGACGATCACACGCCGTCCGAACAACGACGGATGCGAAAGGAGGAGGATCGCATTCTGGCAAGCGTGGCAACCAATGGCTCTGGCACCGGAAAACACAAGCGGCCGGGCGGGGCGAAATCGAGGAATCCTCAAAGGACTGTTGACCGTGCTTAGTGTCGAGTTCTGGGTCGGGTTTGCCCTGCTGCTGGTGATCGTGCTGGCCACCACCGCCAACACGTCCATGCGCCATTTCTCGCGCGTTCGGCTGCAGGAGGAGCTGGAGAGGCGAGGCCGTCCGGCCTTGTTCGCCAGACTGATCGACAACCAAGTCGCGCTTCTGTTCTGTTCATCATTGTTGCGCATCTGCTGTATCCTCGCTCTCGTCCTGTTGATTGAACACGTCTTCCAACAAACTCCGGCGGGAGCGATGCTCGGCAAAGGCTACGCATCGCTCGTTCACTACTTCGTCACCTTCGTGGGCGCGTTGTTTCTGGTGATGATTTTCGGGGTCGCGATTCCGAACGCCTGGGCCCGTTACGATGCCGACCGATTCCTGGCCATCGCCCTTCCGACGCTCGTGGTCCTGCAGAAGATACTGCTGCCGCTGGTCTCCCTTCAGCACGCGGTGAACTGGATCGCACGCAGGTTGGCGGGCATACCCGACGATAGCGACGTCCAGGATGAGGCGGAGGAGATCGAGAAGGAAATCCTCGGTGTGGTCAGCGAGGGCGAGGCCACGGGGGCGGTTCACGAGAAATACGCCTCGATGATCGAGCGGATCATGGATTTCCGCGACAAGACGGTCGGGCAGATCATGACCCCTCGAACGGACATCGTCGCCATCCCCTCGAACGCCACGCAGGAGGAAGCCAAGGACCTTATCACCCGCGAAGGGCACTCGCGAATCCCGGTCTATGAGGAGAACATCGACGACATCAAGGGCGTCCTCTACGCCAAAGATCTGCTGACCCTCAGCGACATCGACAGCTTCGAGCCTCTCGAGATGATGCGCAAGGTGCCGTTTGTGCCCGAATCCAAGCCGATTCCCGATCTCCTGCAGGAACTGCGCGAACAGAAGGTGCACCTGGCAATCGTGCTCGACGAGTACGGCGGAACGGCCGGCCTGGTCACCATCGAAGACATCATCGAGGAGATCGTGGGCGATATCGCCGACGAGTATGAAATGCCCGAGCCCGAATCCATTCGCCGGATCGATGCCAACACCATCGAGGTGGATGCCCGCGTCCGCATCGACGAGATCAACGAGCAATTGAGTACCCAGTTGCCGGAAGACGAAGACTATGACACGGTAGGCGGCTTCGTATTCAGCGCCCTGGGCAAGATCCCCGAAACCGGCGAAGAGCTGTCCTACGACAACGTGAAGTTCCGCGTCATCGATGCCGAACAGCGGCGGATCAACCGGCTCCGGGTGCAGGTCATTCCTCACCGGACATTGGCCTGATCACCCCCACCGTCAGCCTGCTCACCGCCGGACAGACTATTGACAGTTGCTGCCCGATTGCCTCTAATAGATCGTCCGCGGGCGATTAGCTCAGTTGGCTAGAGCGCTTGCTCGACATGCAAGAGGTCACTGGTTCAAGTCCAGTATCGCCCA
>JAFGJR010000249.1 GCA_016928975.1 Sedimentisphaerales bacterium
GGCAACCTGCGGCTTGAGATACGTTTCCACGTAGCGGTCGAAATCCGGGTTGGACTGATTCGTGTCGTTGTAGTTGGGATAGAAGGGGGCCTGGGCATCCGGATGGTGCCAGTCCATAATGGAATGATAGAAGCAGAGCTTCACGCCATGCTTCTTGCAGGCCACCGACAGCTCCTTCAGAATGTCGCGTTTGAATGGCGTCGCACCCATGACATCGTAGTTCGTGACCTTCGAATCCCACAGGCAGAAGCCATCGTGATGCTTGCTGGTGATTACGATGTACTTCATGCCTGCGTACCTGGCCCTACGGACCCACTCGTCGGCGTTGAACCCGACGGGGTCGAATTGATCGGCGTACTTCTCATATTCCTGGACCGGGATCTTGCCGTTATTCATGATCCACTCGCCGATGCCGTCGACACGTGTACCGTTGTAGGTGCCGGCGGGCACGGCGTACAGGCCCCAGTGGATGAACATCCCGAACCGCCCGTCACGCCACCACGCCATCCGCTCGTCTTTGGTCAGTTCCTTCCTGGATGCCGAATCGTTTCGCGCATTTGGGCTGCAGTTCATCACCAGCAGTGCCATCAATGCGGCCAATGCCGTCACTATGATCACGATCCAGTGTCTGTCACGCTTCTTTCTCATGAGCCACTCCACAGGGTGCAGCAATTTTTCCATCGAACCCGGCTCAGGGCGCCACGTCCGGCTCGCCTTCGATCTCCAGGACAACCACCGTGTCAATCGGGTCCGCCATCTGCTGGGGCACGGCTACTATGGCCTGCTCGTTTGCCTGCGTGACGCTGCACGGCTGATCTTTGGCTGTCAGCAGGTACGCCTGGGTGACCTTGTTCCGCAAGCCAGGCACAAGGAGCCGGCCGTCGCTCGGCCAGTTGAACACGTGCAGATACAGATGGTTGCCCTTCGCGGTGCAACGCCCCCACGGCGTCCTGGCGAATGGGCTGGCGGTCGTCCCATAGATGCTCTCACCGTTGACGCTCATCCACCTGCCGACTTCGCGAAGCGTGCGGACCGAGCCTTCCGGGATCGCCCCCTCGGCAGTCGGGCCGACGTTGAGCAGGTAGTTGCCCCCTTTGCCTGCGATGTCCGCGAGGTTGCGAATGACCGTCTCCGGGGATTTCCAGTGATCGTCATATTTGTTGTAGCCCCAGTGATCGTTCAGCGTCATGCAGACCTCGAACAGCCTCTTGGGGGCCTGGCCTGGGATGTGCTGTTCCGGCGTGCCGTAGTCGGCGGGCGTGCCAAGCCGGTCGTTGACGATGCACATCGGCTGAATCTCGTGGATCATGTCGATGATCTCTTGTGCGTGGATCAGTTCAGCCATCGGCTGGCCGCGGAAGGAACCGCCGCCGTCAAACCACAGGATCCCAATGGGCCCGTAGTTGCTCAGCAGTTCCCGGACCTGGCCCTTCATGTAGGCGACGTATTTCTCCAGGTCGGCGTTCGGATTCGGATTGCCATGCCAGCCGCGCTGGGAGTAGGTCGCCGGAAATTCCGGGTGGTGCCAGTCCACAACCGAGTGGTAGAAGCAGAACTTCAGGCCCGCCTCGTTGCACGCGGAGGCCAGCTCCTTCATCGGGTCGCGCCCGAACGGCGTCGCCTGAACGATGTCGTAGTCCGTCAGCTTGCTGTCATACATGCAGAAGCCGTCGTGGTGCTTGCTCGTGATGACGACGTATTTCATGCCGGCATCTTTGGCGAGTTGGACCCACTCCTTCGCGTTGAATTGCGCGGGGTTGAAACCGGTCGCGAACCTCTCGTACTCAGGCGACGGGATCTTACCCGTGAGCATGATCCATTCGGCGTGGTCTTTGCCGCCTTTCCACTCGCCGGCGGGCACGGAGTAGATCCCCCAGTGGATGAACAGGCCGAACTTGTCCTGTCGAAACCACTCGGTTCGCTTCTCCGGGCTCGGCACGTTCTGTGCCTGGGTCGGCACAACGGCCAACGACATCAACACCCAGGCGAGCCCGCACGTCGTGCTACCGATCCGAGACTGTCGCATAGGGATCACATCATATCCATGTCTTCTTCGCCCATTCCGTGACCGTGCGGTCCGCCGGGCATTTTCTCTTTGGCCTTCGGCTTTTCAGTAACGAGGCAGTCGGTGGTCAGAAGCAGCCCGGCAATGCTGACCGCGTTTTGCAGGGCGATTCGCGTCACCTTCGCCGGATCGATCACGCCGGCCGCCACCAGGTCTTCGTAGGTGTCGGTATTCGCGTTGTAGCCGAACGCGCCTGTGCCTTCAGCAACCTTGTTAACCACCAGGTTGGCTGCGGCGCCGGCGTTGTAGGCGATGTAATAGCAGGGCATTCGCAGGGCTCTGGCGAGGATCTGGGCTCCGGTCTTCTCGTCGCCGGCCAGCTTCAGGGACTTGGTCGCGTCCATGCAGCGAATCAGCGCCACGCCGCCGCCCGGGACGATGCCTTCCTCGATTGCCGCACGCGTCGCGTGCAGAGCGTCCTCGATCCGGGCCTTCTTCTCCTTCATTTCCGCCTCCGTGGCGGCCCCGACGTTGATCTGGGCGACGCCGCCGGTGAGCTTGGCCAGGCGTTCCTGGAGCTTCTCGCGGTCATAGTCGCTCGTGGTGGTCTCGATTTCGTCCCTGATCTGTTTGATCCGCCCGTTGATCGCGTTCTGGCTGCCGGCGCCTTCCACGAGGGTCGTATTGTCGTTGTCGATCGTGACCTTGCGGGCCTGGCCAAGCTGCGAGATGGTGACTTTGTCCAGGTCAATGCCGAGATCCTTGAAGATGGGCTCGGCGCCGGTGAGGACGGCGATATCCTGGAGCATGGCCTTTCGACGGTCGCCGTAGCCGGGGGCCTTCACGGCAGCGATCTTCAGAATGCCCTTGAGCTTGTTGACGACCAGCGTCGCGAGCACTTCGCTCTCGACGTCCTCGGCGATGATCAGCAGGGATCGCTTCGTCTGCGCCACCTTCTCCAGCAGCGGGATCAGCTTGGCGACACTGCTGATCTTCTCTTCATGCACGAGAATGAGGGGCTTTTCCAGCTCACAGACCATCTTGTCCGGGTCGGTGACGAAGTGCGGCGACAGATATCCGCGGTCGAACTGCATGCCTTCCACGAACTCGACGCTCGTCTCGAAGCTCTTGCCTTCCTCCACCGTGATGACGCCGTCTTTCCCAACCCGCTGAAATGCGTCCGCCATGATCTTGCCGATGTCGCGGTCGTTGTTGGCGGAGACGGATGCGATGTTGACGATGTCGTTGGTCTTGGTGATATCGACGGGCTTGGCGAGCGAAGCGAGCTTGTCGGTGACGGCCCTGGAGGCCGCCTCCATGCCACGCTTGAGAGCCATGGCATCGGCGCCGGCCGTCAGGTTCTTGTATGCCTCTTTGAACAGGGCTTCCGTCAGCACGGTGGCGGTGGTCGTCCCGTCGCCGGCAACCTTGGAAGTCTTGCTGGCTGCTTGCTTTACGAGCTTTGCCCCGAGGTTCTCCGCTTTATCCTTGAGCTCGATTTCGTCGGCGACGGTGACGCCGTCTTTGGTGACCGTCGGGCCGCCCCAGCTCTTGTCGATGACGGCGTTGCGGCCGCGAGGACCCAGAGTCGCTTTCACCGCCGTCGCCAACTTCTCCACCCCGGCTAACAGGCTGGCTCGGGCATCTGCTTGAAATGCCAATTCTTTCGCTGCCATAATTGCGTGCCTCCTTAAAACTGCATGCGTTGCTAACGAACCATATTGTCTTGATGGATTATCGCATAAGCTTGGTCAACCAGCAAAAAATGTACCAGGGACGCCCTCTCTCCCGCCCGATTTGAATAGGCAAGGCATAAACCCTTGTCTTGTCGCCACTTAGCGAGCGTGGGGAATCCACTGTTGCCTTGTGGTTTGCCTGGGCGTACCCTCGCAGGGTGCCAATTCCGGCACGTATCCCGATCCCATACGCCAACTTGACAGGCAGGGGGCATCGTAATGCCATCCCGGTCTGCATCGTAGCGGCGTGTGGCGTCAAGCCGGTTGAAGTATTCCTGCGTCAGATGTACAGTAGGCTAAAACTCATTGGGTTGTTCGTTCTGTTTGGCGCGGATTGGCGACAGGCGTCTCAGGGCTCGTAGCTCAACGGTAGAGCAGGGGACTCATAATCCCTTGGTTGTAGGTTCGAATCCTACCGGGCCCATTCCTCAGTCGCAACTCGCTGCACAGCCTCTTTCTGCGCGGGGTCGTAGGGTGGGGCTTGCCCCACCGCCTTCTCTGGCATCGCGTTCTGAACTCGGCTCATCACGGCGTCACCTCGTTATATACCCGGCGCAGTCGTCGATCAAACAGACGCAGCAGAGCGGTTCGCTCGGTCCTGGCCAGTGGGAATTGGAGAACCAGGAGGACTTCGGCGGCTCTTACCAGGAGGTCTTGTCTTGACGGCGACGCCGCGTTTGGGTCCGTTGTCGCATGGGGATTCTCCTTTGCTTGTCGTGATTTGAGGAACTCTTGGACTTTGCCTACCGCACTTTGCGGGAAGAGCCGCACGAGCCCAGCGCGGCCAATAGGTTTGATGCCCGCCTTGCGGATGGCGTAGCTCACCCGATCCCGGTCCTGGCCGATCTCTTCGGCGATTTGCCCTGTACTGAGAACAACCATTGTCGATCCTTTCAATAGAGAACCACTGTGGTCTACTACTGGCAGAATACGACAGACAAGGAGTGATGTAAGTCCTGACGTTCGTCACTGACGCGCGTCAGGTCTGTCGGCGGAAGTAACCTGAGTCGTCGTTGCCAAGAACGCCCCGCTTGACAAGGCTGCTGAGTATTCCGCGATAGTGGGACGAGTAATCATAGCCCGCTGCTTTCAGGAGTACCGGGCCGGTCTTGTGCTCACTACCCAAAGCCTCAAGGATGATGCTCTCAGTGTCGGTGAACGCCATGTCACGCCGCGCCACCATGCTCTCGGCGTCGCTTGCCGCATCGCACAGCTCGGCTACGAAGGCGTCAATTCCTACACCCGTGCCAAAGTCTGGTCTGAACCAGCCCCTGTATTCGGTGACCCACCCAAGACCATCCATGTCTTCCAGGATGGTCTCTCGTCTGTCCTTCAAGTCCGGGATCTTGCCCGGCAGCTTGTACTCGAATATGCGTCGAATGGATGTGTAGCCGCAGTCTCCTACAAGTTCAAGTAGCTTGCGTTTGTAATCTATTCGCTGTTCCTGCAAGAAGCCCTCCATGCTTCTGAGCATTGGCTCAATGGGCCGCTGGATCTTCACCCCTTTGGACAGCCTACGGAGTCTCAGGGCGTACTTGCGGACTCTCCGAATCTCGTCACGTGTCAGTGGCATAGCGTGCGCAGAGAAGAAAGCCGGGGGTTGATGACGCTCGGTAGCGGCGCGGCCAGCCTTACGGCCTGGCCTTCCCCCGCCGGATAGACTCGATGATTCCTTGGACTTGGGCCTGTTACCGATTTCATCGCCCCCAGCTATACCCAGAACCGGACAGGATTTCAAGGATTCTTCTTGATCCAGTTCCGCGAGAGGTGCCACAATACGAGTGTGGATGGCCGGTGAGTGGACACCGCCCCGGTTTGCCATGCGAACCTGGAGGTATGTAGCGATGGATGAGAAACCTCACAATACGTGTGCATTGCCCCCTTATCTGCTGCCCTTACTTGAGCCTCGCCCATGCGGTGAAGCCAAATTGCTTGCTGCATGGGATGGGCTCTGCACTGAACATCAAATCCTGCTTCTCGACAGTCTTGGCAAGCACGGCCACCTGGATTGGACAACCAAGATACGCGCAAAGGCTCTTGAGACACCGAACGCCTATGTACGCTATCTCGCAGCAAGAGATTTCCGTCCAGATGATGCTGAGGCCGAGGAGGCAGATCTGAGAAGGCGCATCGACTCAGACGATGAGCCACTTGTCCGCTATGCTGTCCTTGAAAGTGACTCTTTCATAAGCCCTTTCATAAGGTTCGAGTCAGAATTCTCTGATGCGGGTGCATTCTTTGCCCTGCCTCACGAAGCGAGGCTCGCCACCGTGCGTTCGCTCCCACACCTGGGCGAAGCAATAGCGGCATTGGTCCGTTATGCCGTCCAGAATGAACTCCCCTCTGGCCGCGTCACAGAAGAGGAACTGGCACACCTGCTCTTGGAATATCTGGCGAATCCGCACTTCAAATCCCACTATGGGCGTGAAGAAATCAGCTACGATGGCTACGGCGAGTACATGAGAGGTGAGGACATCGCGGCTCTGTGGAAGCTCGTGCCGGATGTGTCCGAGAGGATTTCGTATGGGCTGATTGCGAATCTGCCGGAAAAGAGCGGCTATGGAACCGGGATGCCAGACGAGGTCCCCAACAGGATGAGCCGAAGGCAACTGGGATTCCTTTTGGAACGTCCCGACATTGGTTTGAAGGAGCTTCGAAAGAAGATATTCCTCCAGGAAATCCACGCAGAGAGCGAAAAACGCGACCCAATGGACTGCCTGTGTGCATGTGCTATAGGGCATAACTTCAACCTGTCCAACGAGGAATTTGCAGAGATACTTGCAGAAGATGACAAGGGGCAAGCACGTATTCTCTCTGACTTAGCTTTATACGCTCATGACCTGAGCCTGTGCATCTTTCAGGCGGTTCACGACGTACTGGGAGAGACTGAGTGGGACGAGGATGGCACCCCACATGAACGCCTATGGGAAAACGCGGCGCACGCGGCCGACCGCCTGTCTGAAAGACTGGCTCGATTGCCTGCCGATCGCCGGGAATGGGAAGCTCATGAGTGGCGGCTGTACGAGCTCGCAAAACAGGCAGCACCGTGGAGGGGCAGCGAGGAACGATATGCTCCCTCGGGTGAGTTTGAATTCCTGGCGGAACATGTGAAAGAGGGGGATACGTGGCTTACGTTCATGGCCTTCTGCAAGGTATGGGAAGCCAAGCAACCGCAGTTGGAGACAGACCGGATTGACAGACTCCTCCGACGCAGATTCCCCCTCACCGAAGAGGACTGGAATGCTCCCGACGAGCCGGATACCTTTGACGAGAATGAAGATGTCGATGCGCCGGATGATGAGCATTCACCTGAGACTCACGAGGCCCACGAAGGGACCGTACCCGAGATCAAGAGACCGCTGACCAAAGGGGATTTTCTGATCTGGACGCTGTCGGTAGAGAAATTTGCGCTCGTGATTTTCGTCGGTCTTCTTGTCTTCGGTCTGGGTATCGCCGCGATCAAGAACATCGCTGTCAACCTGTATGCGGGCAAATACTGGATGGCCTTGGCATGGTCGGCGGGGATTGCAGTGCCTGCCTTCGCCTACTGGTGCATTCATGAATGGTACTACCGCATTGAGCTGGATCAGCGTCGTATTCGCGATGCGATGTCGGAATAGCCGACGGCCGGGTGCCTCTCAACGGGTCTTGCGTTCGCCGAGCATGCGTTTGAGACGGCGCAGAATGCCGTCGCGCACCAGCTCCACCGGAGTCGTGGCGGAGGCTCGCAGCTTCTCCAGCGACTCGGCGTTCTCGGCGGCGCGGGCCGCCGCCAGGTCCGAGAGCACACGCGGGATCTCCTCTCGCAGCGAGAGCAGGTGTGCGAAAGCGACGCGGTCGAACTCCAGCAGCTCGCTGTTCGTGACGGCCGTCATGGTCGCGCTCCTGGGCAGGCCGGTCAGCAGGCTCATCTCGCCGAACAGCGCTCCCGGCTTGAGCTCGAACTCAATGGGACCGGCGGCCTCGGCATTCGCAATGCTGCCCCGCACCTTTCCCCGGACCAGCACATAGAACGATTCTCCCTCTTCGTTCTGCCGCATCAGGACCTCGCCGTGAGTGAAGCGAGCGCGTCTGACGTCCCTGGCCACGGTCTTCAACTCGTCGCGGCTGAGCAGGCAGACCCCATCGGCGCCGGCCATGAGTTTGCGTCCGAAGTCGCTGCTCAGGAGGTCGTCCACAATTCGCTCGATCTCCGACGCCAGCGGCTTCTCGAATTGCTGCGCATGAACCGCTTGCATGAAGTTGTCGAGCAGGCGACCGCTCATGGGGAAGGGAATCTCGATCCCTTGTCGGTTGAACTTGTACCAAATCATCCGCATGACGTGGCCTTCAATCGGCGTGCGCAGCTCGTAATGCTTCGACCAGAAGCGCAGCACGTAATCGATGCAGAAGTCCTTGAAGCCGGTCACGTGGGCCTCCGGCGCCGGATGCCTCTCGACCATGGGGACGCTGTCTGCGGCCTCCAGCAGGGCGGCAATGACGTCGCCCGGCGCGTCGCCGTAGCTGGCGGACACCGGCACCTCGTGGCGGCGCAGGCTCGTGGGTGTGGAGAAATTGCGAATGGTTGTGTCCGCCAGTCTGCCGTTGGGAACGATCACAATGTGTCCGCCGGTCGTTCGCAGACGGGTCTCTCGCCAGTTGACCAGGGTCACTTGTCCGATCGTGCCGTCCACCTCGATCCAGTCGCCGGCCGACAAGGAACGACAGGCGTGCAGGGACATGCCCGCCAGCAGATTGCCGAGCACTCCTTGCATGGCGAAGCCGATGACGCCGGTCACGATCGCCGTCGAGGTGAGCAGCACGCCGATCTTGAAGTCCAGTTGGTATCGGATCAGCATGAAGGCGGTCACCAGCATGATCGCCGGTCGCAGCAGGCCGCGAGTGAGCCGGCTGAGTGGACACGCACGTCCCATCTGGACGAACGTCTCGACGAACAGTCCTTCAGCGAGTCGGACGAGGGCATAAATGCCCCAGAACGACAGCCACGCCTGACGATATTTCGTCCAGGTCTGCAACTGGTCCATGCGGTCGAGCCAGTAGATCACCGGGAACGAGAGCACCCCCACGAGAGCGGAAAAGGCCACGTAGTGGAGCAGCACTCCGACGAATTGCCGCCCGGAGCGACGCGCTGTCTCCACGCTGTCACTGGGAGCGAATCGCCGGCGCAATGGAATCGTCAGCACATATGCGACGAGCAGCACGCCTAGCGCCGGTGCGATGTTCTGGATGTGAGGCAGTATCGGGTTAAGCCATTTCAGCATGCTTGGTTCCTCAACCATCGATTGTCAACCACTCTCCGGCCCGCGCGAGCATGCCGCCAGGCGTACGTTCTTTCACCTGCTGTTCCACGGCCCGTAGCGTCTTGTCATCCGCGTCCGGGGCATGGTGACCCAGGAGCACCCGCTTCACGCCTGCGGACCGGGCAATCGCCAGGCAGTCTTCCCAGCAACTGTGCCCCCACCCGGCAAAGGCGGCCTGATCTGCCTCGGCGAAATGGGCATCCATGATGAGCAGGTCGGCGGGGCTGGGTTCGCGGCACATCGCCAGGAACGCCGCCTCATCAGCCGGCGTTCGCTTTCGCCATTCGAGATCGGTCGCGAAGACCACGGACGCTGCGCCACTGGCATCATCGATGCGATAGGCCAGGCACCCGCCCGGATGCGGCACGGGACAGCCGCGGATGTGCAAGTTCTGGCGGAGGATGAGCATAGGCTTCTGCCTCTCTGGCACCGGCAAAGCAGTGCGGGCCGAAGCCCATCCTGCGAACTCGAAGTGTGCGCTCATCTGCTCCCAGGATACCGGCCAGTACGGTGGGGCGAGCAGGCGCGTCACGGCGTCGCGAACGCCCCCATCGGCGAAGGTCGGGCCCACCAAGTTGAAGGACCAGTCCCGCTTGTGAAATAGGGGGTTCATCATCAGCCCGGCCACGTGGTCGAGATGGTAGTGCGAGAACAGCACAGTCACCTTACCCGGTTCTGTCTGTGCCAACTGCTCGGCAACGGCGCGCATGCCGGTGCCGGCGTCGAGCACCAGTCGTTCGCCGCGCGAGCCAATGAGCAGCAGAGACGTCGTGTCGCCGCCGAATTCTTCGAAGGCGCCTCCAAGAGCCGGTCGGCTCCCGCGCATTCCGCCGATGAACAGCCGCATCGTCATTTCTCCGTCAGCCCCCAGACCCCGTCCCATGAAGCAGGAGGACGGGCGCACAGGTCCGCGCAACGTCGGGCGTAACGTTGTGCCGCCGGATCTTCGGACAATCGCTCAAAGATCTCCCTCGCTTGAGCGAAGCGGCCTTCGCGGAAATGCGTCAGTCCCTCGGCAAAGGCCTCCCAGCCGTCCGGCACGGTGTCGCCGGCGAACCCCGTCAACTCGTACACCGGCACGGCGGTCTTTCTACCTACCACGCGGAGATCCGCCAGCTTGCGCCCGCCGAATCCGGCAGACGCCAGCTTCCACGTGCTCCCGGAGACCATCAACTCAGTGCCAAAGGCCTTGTTGGCGCCTTCCAGGCGGGAAGCCAGGTTCGCCGCGTCGCCCAGGATCGTGTAGTTGAATCGCTTGCGGGAACCCATATTGCCCACGACAACCTCGCCGGTGTTGAGGCCGACTCTCATCCGCAAGGCGGCCCCGGTGCGCTGCAGGTAGGTCTCGCGAAGCTCGGCCAGCCGTCGCTGGCATCGCAACGCGGCACGGCAGGCGCGCACGGCATGGTCCGATTGCTCCAGCGGCGCGTTCCAGAACGCGATGATCGCGTCACCCTCGTATTTGTCGAGCGTGCCACCCTCGTCCATGATGATGTCCGTCATCTCGCTGAGGTAGTCGTTCAGCAGGCCCGTCAGCTCAACCGGACCGAGCCTCTCCGAGAATGTCGAGAAGCCGGCGAGGTCCGTGAACATGATCGTTAGCTCTCGCTTCTCGCCGCCAAGCTGGAGATGCTTGGGATCGCGGAGAATCTTCTCGATCACGTCAGCGCTGAGGTAGTGGCGGAACGCCTGCTTGATGAACGCTTTCTGACGCCCTTCGGTCCAGTAGTTGGCAGCCAGCGCGCCGACCATGCTCAGCGCAGAGCCGCTGGCCTGTGTCACGACCGGCCACCACTGTCCCTGGGCGTACGCGACGAAGCCAACAAGAACCGGCACGCCCAGCCACAGGAGAGCCAGCGGTCCCGCCTGCCACCATTTGCCGCCGTAGGTCAGGCAGACCGCGGCGGCCAGAGACGCAATCATCACGCCGAGGATGACCATCGGCGCCGGCGCGTCGGCGATGAAGGAGTCGGTGAGCAGATTGTCAACGAGCGTGGCGTGCAACACGACGCCGGGACACCTGGGATTGACTGGAACTGGCCGCAGGTCCAACAGACCCGGCGCGCTGTACCCGACGAAGACATAGCAGTCCTTGAAGGTCTCCGGTGACAGGGGTCCCGTGTCACCGTCTCGCAGGCGCAGCTCGGATTGGATGACCGCGGCGGCGGAGAACGCTTCCGGCAGACCGTCGCGACCCCGGAATCGCAGGATCGCCCGGCCTTGCCGGTCGAGGGGAATGGTCCTATCGCCAATCGCCAATTGCCTGCCTGATGCGGTCACAGACGCGGGTTCCGCTTCACCACGCGTAGTGAGCCACGCGGCCAGTCCCAGGGCCGGGATGGTGCTTCCGTCAAAGCGGCGAAATGGCGAGATCCGGCGGAACACGCCGTCGGGATCGGGAGTACCGGCAACGTGTCCGATGGCCCTCGCACCGGTGGCCACCTCGGCAACCGGGAACAGCATGTTGGCATCTTCCGCCGTGGCAGGCAGGTCGATCTTCAGGTCAGGACGCGGCAAGTAGTCCGGCCAGGTGGCCCGGTCCCCGCCCGGCATGGCCGTCAGGACAGCCGGCGTACCGTCTCGCAACGCCTGCCCCAGCGCCTCGTCGTCCGGGACGCCCCGCCCGGAAGGGTCCGTGAAGAGCACGTCGATGGAAACGACCCGGGCCCCGGCTCTCGCGCAGAATGCCGCGATCGCGCCGTACACCTCCCGGGGCCAGGGCCAGCCCCAATCAGGATTCTCTCGTTGCGCCCAGTCGAGGCTCGCCTGGTCCAGCAGAATCAGTTTCACCTGGGGAGAGAGTGTCTCTCGTTGCGAGAAGAACCTCGCACGCCATGTCCAGGTCGGGGCCTCCCACGATTCGAGCCAGCCCAGATGCCATAGAAGGAGTGTCACCGTGCCGGCGACCAGGCCGATCGTCACGCCACGCAGACACTTGCCAAAGTACTTTGACATAAAGGTGCTTCCACCCGCGATGCAGGCCGGGGACTCGGCGGCTTCACTGCACGGTCACAATCGGCTGCAGGGCGGCTGCGAAACGCTGCTGCCGAGCGGCGTCAACGGGGATGTCCTGGCGCTTCGTCTTTATTCGGAGCGAACCGATACGGCTCCCGGCCGAGGGATGCGTTCTGGCAAATCCGGGCCCGCCCCCGCTGGTCAGCTTCTGCATTCGCTCCAGCATGGCGATCATGGCCGCCTTCGGATAGCCGGCCCGGCTCAGAAGGTCCACGGCGGCGTGATCCGCTTCGAATTCCTGTGCTTGACTGTAGCCGTTCGTGGTGAGGGTCTTCACCACGTCGCCCACGCAGTCCTCGAACTGGCCGGTCAGCTTCGCCAGGTTTTCGCCGCCGAGCTGCTTGGCAGACTCGGACGCCATAATCAGGAACGCCTCGGTCAAGCGTGCCCCCTTGATCGCGCTGAGACCGTGCTTCTTCTCGACGTGGCAAATCTCGTGCGCCAGCACCGCCGCCAACTCATCCTCCGTCCTGCAACAGCGGAGCATTCCCCGCGTTACGAGGATCAACCCGCCCGGCGCAGCGAACGCATTGATCTCGTTGGAATCCAGCAGCAGGAAGTGGTAGCCGCCAAACGTCTCGGGACGTTTGGAGAAGACAGCGAGCGATTGGCCGAGCAGGTTCACGTACTTGTTCGCCTCGGGTTGATCGAGTGGCGGATACGTCCGGAGCACCTGGGCGACCACGGCCCGTCCGATGTAGTACTCCTGCTCCGGCGTGATGTCCTGAAATGACTTGTCGAACGCCGTGGCGCTTGTCGTGATTGCCTTCCCCTGGTCGGCGGTGATCAAGCCGGCCCGCTGCGCAACCCCGGTGCCCACCTTGGAGATCTTTCCGCAGCCGGACAACAACGTCGTCGCCAACGCAGCCGAGAACAGGACCACGCGCACGATCCGGGGAGAACGCCTCAGACTGAATTGCTTGCTCATCGGGCACCTCCCGGCAGATGGCCTTCCAGGCGGAACTTCATGAGCTGCTCCGACGTCATGTTGAACGCAGCCATTCGATCCACCCAGGTGTAGTCCAGCGTGCCCTTCTTTCTGACTTCCGCCTCAACCTGCTCGTTGAAGCCCTTGCCCGCCAGGGCGACCTCGTCCTGCGAGGCCCCGGTGGCCGTATCACCCACCCCCGCTCGCATGGTGACCGCCTTCTTGGTGAGCGCGCCCTCGTGCAACCAGCCCATCTTGCCGTCCGCGGTGGCTACGGGATACCAGCCGTTCTTCTTCGACCCGGCCTGGACCACGTCCCCGTAGGTCACCGTGGCAACGGCAGACCCCAGGTGAGAAGGAGTCGCGCGCACCTGAGTGGTACGCAGCCGAACGCTCATCGGCCCTGCGAGTGTCGTGCCGACAGAAATTGTCAGCAAAACGATGAAGACCCTGACCTTCATGACATGAGCCTCCCATGAGACCGTATTCCAACCTCGCCGCCCGAAACCACGATATGGATCAGGCAGCACTGGGTGAGATGATATCGGGTGCAACCGTCGGGGGCAAGCCGTCACGACACTTCTCCCATGATTGACATTGGCCGGTCACGGCAGATTCCAGCGTCCGGATGTGTACGCCGGGCGGGTTGTGTGGTAAGGTAGCGGCATGCACAACTTCATCAAAGGGAGGCTCTTGCTGGTGCGTGTCTGCCTGCTGGCCTGCACGTTCCTGCTGGTGGCGACTGGGGTGGCGACACTGTACGCCGTCGGCCATCCCGCCGAGACCAGCGTCGGCATGGACCCGGCGGAGCTGGCGGAGTTGGCCGGGTACTGGAAGAAGCAGCTCATGTTCGCCGTCATCGGCCTGGGCGGCTTCGTCGCAGCCAACCTCGTCAACTACCGCAAGCTCGGCGAAGTCAGCTACGCGATGTACGGCGTCATCCTCGTTATGCTTGCCCTGCTGTTGGTCAGCCGCTTTGTCGGCGGACTGCCTTTCATGGAGCCCTCGCACGGGGCATTTCGCTGGATCCAGGTGGACATCGCCGGTCACCAACTGCCCTCCATTCAGCCATCCGAGCTGTGCAAGATCGCCTACATCCTGGCGCTGGCGTGGTACCTTCGCTACCGGAGCAACTATCGCAGCTTCAAAGCCCTGCTGGGCCCGTTCGCCCTGACGCTGCTGCCGATGGCGTTGATCCTGCTCGAGCCGGACCTGGGCACCGTGATGCTGATGCTTCCGGTGCTGTTCTCGATGCTCTTCATCGCGGGCGCTCGCGCCAAGCACCTGCTGTTCATCATCCTGCTGGCCGTCCTGGTCAGTCCGGCCATGTGGCTCAAGATGGAGCCCTACCAGCGCCGCCGCGTCAGCAGCGTCCTGCTCCAGAGCGACTGGATTCGCGCCAGGGTCATGGCGAACCCGACGCTGAGCAACCTCGTCGTCGGCGGCAAGTTCAGCGAACGACTGTGGCGAAGCGACTGGGGCTTCCACATCATCCGCTCCAAGTACGCCGTGGCGTCGGGCGGACTGAGCGGCACCGGATTCGGCCGGGGGCCTTTCGTCAAGTACAACTTCCTGCCCGAGCGGCACAACGACTTCATCTTCTCGGTCCTCGCCCACCAATGGGGCTTCCTCGGCTGCCTGGGCGTGCTGCTGCTATACGCGCTGATGGTCGCGTGCAGCCTGGAGATCGGGGCGAACAACATCGACCCGTTTGCCCGTCTGGTGGCCATAGGCGTCGCGGCCATGTTCGTCATTGAGATCGCCGTCAACATCGGCATGACTCTGGGTATCATGCCCGTCACAGGCCTGACTCTTCCGTTCATCAGTTACGGCGGCTCCAGCCTGCTGGTCAACATGATGACCATCGGCCTGCTCAACAACATCGGCCGCTGCCGACCCTTCACCGTCGCCCCCAAGCGATGAAATGGCCCGCCCCCAGGGCACGCAAGACCCGGATCGGCCTGAATTGGCTTTGTTCCACATACCCGGTCCTCAGTGGCGCCGCAAAGCGTTTCTTCCGCGGAGCCACCCACGCCCGTCTGTCGCTTTCTCCCAGATAACCCATCCTTCCCAAGTTTGGCTCTGTTTCGCACAGCCAGCCATCCTTCAATCCGCATTCCACAATCCCCCATCATGTCACCCTGGACCTTGATCCAGGGCCGCAATCCTGGGGCTGCGAGGCCCGGAATTGGCTTTGTTCCGCACACCCGCTCCGCAGTGACGCCGCAAGGCGTTTCGTGGCGAGGCCGTCCCGGCCTTGTCTTCCGTTGCGGATTGGCTTTGTTTCGCACCATCAGCCCCTCCCAATTGGCCTTGTTTTGCACGGCAGGGTGAGCATCCGAGGTCGCACATGGTTGTCCTGCAAAGCGAGCGTCCTGGGACTGGCTTTGTTTTGCACCATCGCTGCTCTGGGGATCGAAGCACTCTCCCGACGATCCTCAGGCCGGTCACGATGCGTGTGCCTCGCAGATCAAGGGTCCTGCGTATCCACCGTCACAGCTTCCTATTCAGTTGTGTGCCTATCATATAGACGCCGTGTATCCGTTGTCAAGCAAAATCCCGGAAAGGAGCAAATCTGTGTGCGACTACCTTCCATGAGGCAACCAGGTCCGCAGGGTTCTTGGGTCTGCCGCACGACCGGGGACGCTCCCCGGACCCCTTGTGCTTCCTCTCGGCATTCGCTCCGTCGTGTCGAGAATCCCGTGATGAACCTCATAAACGGACCGCTCGGCCTCAACGCGATAGACTCCTGCCTCGCTGGTCTGGGCGATCCAGGCGCCGGTGCCGCCGGTGGTCAGGGTCAAGCTGGTGTCGCATGCGGCCGACAGGGCATCCGCCGTCTTGGTCACCGTGAGCAAGCGGTTCTCGCCGTCATAGGCGTACATATTGCTGCCGCCGTCGTAGAGCCTGCCCTCGACC
>JAFGJR010000250.1 GCA_016928975.1 Sedimentisphaerales bacterium
AAGCTCCCGGCAAACCTCTACACTATACTGCTTCGCCATGCACACCATCCGTGGCCATGCCAACTGCCCCCCAAGACGCACCCATGCACGGCCAAGACACTACCTTAGGAATTGCCGCAGGTCAAAGAGAAACGATGGAGCAGGTCGTCGATATCGTGAGGAAAGCACACGGCCTCGCGGCGGCTCAGTCTTTCAACCTGGCAAGAATGTGCCGTGACAAGTGCTCATTGATTTCGCGATGGCGAGGTACGGGCTGACACATGCCGGTTCGGGGATTCTGATACCAATCGTGGCGACCACCATGGCGAAGCAGGATACATCCCTCATCCTCCAGACGCCGGATCAGATCCGCTCGCTTCATGCGATCTCCAGCTCCGCCACTCGCCGTACGCCAGGTATCCGTCCGCTCGTCAACTCCTCATGGAGATCCTTGAGATTCTCCTGAAGCTCGTCGACCGTTTCCCCCTGGGTCATATAATCCGGATACTCCTCCAGGTACCCCAACCACATTTCTCCGTCCTGCCAATAGATGTAACGAACTGTCTTCATGACCGTAGTATACCATCCAGGCAGTACCCAAATCAACGAGTCTCCGCGACGATCAGACCCGTACTCTGCACGAGGTAGCTCGCGTTCCCGTATGCGAACTGGCATCGCGTGGCCGATCAGGTCCGGACGATGAAGTAGATGGTAAGCTCCAGGACGATCGTGGAGAAAACTCCCGCCGCCACGTCGTCCAGCAGGATGCCCCAGCCGCCAGGGAAGGACTCCAACTTTCTTATGGGCCAGGGTTTGACAATATCGAAAGCCCGAAACAGGAGGAATCCGAACAGGGCGATCCAGAGGCCCTCCCCGCCGGACACATCTCGTGGCAACAACAGCGGAATCGCCAGGAGCGTGAGCGCCTGCCCGGCGAATTCATCCATCACGACCTCGCCGGGATCGTCCTTTCCTACCGCCGCCACCGATGCCGGCGCACAGCAAAGACAAGCGACCGACCCCAGCACGATCATCGCACCCATGATGACTGTGGTCCCGCCGGGCGGCACGTCGATGTACATGAGCAAGCCGAACATGATTACCGGCGGAAGCGACCCCCAGGTCCCCGGCGCCACCGGCAGCCACCCCAACCCAAAACACACTGCGATCCATCGTTTCACAGTCATATCACGTGCTCTGGGCAAAGAAGGTTCGCAGGCGGTCCTCAAGATCAGCGAGCTCCGGACAAACCGACAGAAGCCCCCGGTAGTTGGCCAGCGTCTCGCGGGTCAAGCGCTCTCGACCACCGCCAGGGCTGCGGCTATCCCCAAATTGATTGAGAAACGGCTCGAACACGTTCTCCTTCAAATGTGGGTGTTGGCGCACATCTCCCCAGGAGAGTGTCAGCTTGTCCCGGTGACCAGCCAATAACCACGCCTCGACTTCAGGCGTCGCGGCACAGCAAAAGAGATGAATGCCTTGCCCAGTCAATTCGGTCTCCAGAGCCGCCAAGCCGCTTGCGCGGTCGCCATCGGGCAGAAACAGCCACAGATGCAAATGCTTGTAGCGGTCGACGAGGTCGCCCCGGATCGCACTGATTGCGTGAGCGTAGCCATTCAGTTTGGGGTTGGTCAGCACCGTCACGTCCGCGTTTGGCTTGCCCAGTTCCGTCAGCATCCGCTCAACGATAGGCTTGAGAATGTAGCCATTATAGGTCGGGTCTTCGGGAATGATAAGCACCCGAAAGCTCACAGGGCGGTCTCCATCCAACCTTCCGCAAACAGGTCGCTGATCGGCTGCTTGCTCACGATCTCATTGAACCGAGGAATCTCGTTCAGAGGAACGATCCGCGACTCGCCGGTCTCCTCCTCGCGCCTGCAATAGAATGTGGTGGCGTACTCCTCCGGCTTGAGCCACGCCAACACGATTGGTGAATGCGTCGTGACCATGACCTGAGTCTTACCGGCCGCGGCTCGACTTCGGAGCAACTCGACCAGCAACCGCAACCGGCTGGCATGAATGCCATTCTCGATTTCCTCTATCGTGAGGATGCCCGGCATGTCCGGCTGAAAGAACGCCGCCGCAATCGCCGCAAAGCGGAGCGTCCCGTCCGAGAGAGCCGGCGCAGGCCATTCACGGCCTCTCTCTTTCATCATCACCATCGGCTCACCCAGCGCGCCCTTCAATACGCCGACATCATCCACGTCACGAGGCCGCAGCTCTCG
Source organism: Sedimentisphaerales bacterium (assembly GCA_016928975.1). Next base: position 2,205 of record JAFGJR010000250.1, read on the forward strand.
TAGCCAACTCAGGTACGCTTCCTTGATCGCGGGGTCATTACAGATCATCCGAATCAACGCGGCGAAGTTCTCCCCATGCTCACCCATCCGCTTGATTTCATAGGCCTGCGAGTACGCACGCAACAGCACCGGCGAAGGGTCGATCCGTTGCATATCAGCTAAGAGACGCGGTAAGAGTTCGACTCTCCGATCAGCCCTGCGAGCGATTTGCGTCAAGACCGGACGGTCGTCGTCGATATCAGCCCACTCCTCCTTATGGGTCTGGCTGAAGTAATGGACCTGCCTGTGTGGGAGCACCCTCGTCGGCCCAGCCGAGTAGATGAATTGCCCGGGGATAGACAAAGACTCCTGGCAAAACTGCCCCTCCTTTGGCGAGAAGGTAATCGACAACCCAAGCTCTTCTGGGAGTCTCCAATCAACCCGGAAGGACGTAGGTTTGTTCGCCTCCTCAGGGGCAAATCCAATTCTTTCGCTTCCGCCACGGATGCCTTCCCAGACCTCGCTTGTGGCGCTTTTGGGTTTGCCGTCGAGGATCTCAGAGAGTGTGAAGCCGTAGCCGATGCCTTGGAGGACGCGAAGGGCGTCGAAGAAGTTAGACTTGCCGCTGGCGTTTGGGCCAATGAAGATATTCAGAGGCCCCAGCTTGAGGGTCACGTCCTTGAAGCTCTTGAAGTTCTTAATCGTTATCCGTTCGATCATAGGGCTCACCGACACGAGTGTACCGCAGGGAGAGTAACCCTGCAACAGATAGTCTACGAAGCCGTGACGCCGAGGCGCTTGAGGCAGTAGCGGTCGGTCATGCCGGCGATGTAGTCGCAGACGACCCGGTGCAGGCCGTGCTCGGGGATGAAGTCACGGAAGTAACCGGGCATCCGCTGAGGGTCGCGACAGAGCTGCTCAAAAAGCTCGGTCAGCCAGCCTCTTGCCCTCTGTGCGGCCGTCACCAGCTTCTCGTGGTGATAGAAGTCCGCGTACAGGAATCGTTCGAGCTCCGCCAGCAACCCGTCGCTCTCATCTGAGAGTCTGACTAGGTCCTCCGCTCGGTCGCAGGCCTGGCAAGGGGTCTGGATGCCGGCGTCGGCGATCTGTCTGTGGCTGGTGTCGATGCAATCGCTGACGAGCCGGTCCGTGATGGTCTTGGCCGTGCGGGTCCGCCGGATCGTCCAGTCCGGGATACGCTCGACACCGACTTTCTTCGTCGCGTCGGTATAGATCTGCACGTGCCGCATCTGGTTGCCGTCGATCAGCCGGGCACGAAGGCCGTCCTCCAGGTCGTGACAATTGTATGCGATACGGTCGGCCACGTCGGCCACCTGGCCTTCCAGCGTGCAGTTGGCCTCGGCGAAGCTGCGGTCCTCGGACAGATCGTACGGACTGTTGTGCTTGGCCAGGCCCAGCCGGGTCTCGTACATCAGGTTCAGTCCCAGGAACGCGGGGTACGGATGCTCGAGCAACGTCACGATGCGCAGCGTCTGGGCATTGTGCTCGAATCCGCCGTAGCCGGCCATCAGCTCGTTGAGCACTTGCTCGCCACTATGCCCGAATGGCGGATGCCCAAGATCGTGGCCGAGGCAAATCGCCTCCGTGAGGTTCTCGTTGAGTCCGAGCACTTTGGCGATGGTCCTGCCGATCTGGGCGACCTCGATGCTGTGCGTCAGGCGGGACCGGTAGTAGTCGTCGAGTCCGGGAGAGAGGACCTGGGTCTTGCCCTCGAGGCGCCGGAACGCCGAGCTGTGGATGATCCGGTCGCGGTCCCGCTCGAAATCCGAGCGGTATGGATGGGGCGGCTCAGAGAAGGCTCGGCCCTTGCTCACCGCCTCCTTGACAGCATAGGATTGAAGTCCATCCGACATCGAGACTCACTCTGCGATACGTCCTATCCGTCTCATTCGTCCTGTGGGTCCTATACGCCCCCCAAGACTCACAGGATGGATGAGGCGTTTCGTCCCGCTCTCACACACTCGGCAGATTCTGCTCCGCACTCACCTTTTTCAGCTCCGCCAGCAGATCATCCAGCGACTGGCTGATGACCTTGGTATCGCTACAGACCGCCATGAAATTCGTATCTCCATCCCAGCGCGGCACGACGTGGACGTGCATGTGCCCGGGCAGGCCCGCCCCGGCGCAGCGCCCGAAGTTCAATCCCACGTTGAAGCCGTGCGGGCCAATGGCCAGCGACAGCGCCCTCTGCGATTCGCGCACCAGCTTGATCAGCTCCAGCATCTCGTCCTCCGACGTCTGGCCGAGCTCGGCGATGTGCCGCGCCGGGGCCACGAGCAGATGCCCGTTGTTGTACGGGAAGCGATTCAGGACCACGAGGCTCCTGTCGGTCCGCCACAGGACCAGGTTCTCCTGGTCCTTCTCGGGATGCGCGTAGTTGTGGCAGAGAAAACAGTCACTGGTCTTCTCGATCGCCCGGATATAGGGAATTCTCCACGGAGCCCACAGGTTGTTCTGTTTCAAGATGCCGTTACCTCCCACTCACAAGAAATACGAAGCACGAAATCCGAAACCACGAAATCCAAAGGCCCCAAACGCGATCACCGCTCGCCCGACCCGTTTCGAATTTTCGGTTCTCCTTCAGTTGAGCCTGTTTCAAATTCCGATATTCGTATTTCGCATTTCCGAGTCCAACAATTCCATCGTCAGGGTCTGGTCGATCCGGATGTGCGGGCTCGCCCGAATCCCGATGGGCGGCAGCGAGGCATCCATCTCTACCGTATATCTCTGCTGATAGCTCTCCACCCGGCCGACGTCGACGTTGAACAGCTCCTGCCCCTCGCCCACCAGGCTCGACGGCTGATACGCGCCGAGGAAGCCGAACGTGCCGCTCATCTGGAATCGGCCGGAATAGGGCACCGGCCAGCTCGTCGGCGCCTGCTCGGCCAGACGGTACGTGCTCCGAATGACCGCCACGCGCCCCTTGTCCGTCTGGCGGATCTCATCGAGTCGATAGGCGACGTCCCGGGCCGCGCGCATCACCATCGGCGTCGGCACTGAGAGTTGAGACGACCACGCCCGTCCGAGGGGCACACCGCCGGCAGGCCGCTCGATGCTCGATTCCGCATCCCACAGAAACCACTGGCCGGCGACGAAATCGCCGATCATGTCGGGCTCCTTGATCCGCCGGCCCTCGGTGCCGCCCCGGAATGCGCGCTCGCCCATTTCCTGAATCAGCGATTGAAGCTCTGCATTATCTACGATGCGGCCGCGAGGGTCCGCCTTGAGGACGAAGGTCTTGCCCTGCGCGGTCTCTGCGGCGTCGGCCGCGGCGACCCGGCGGCCGGGCCCGCCGCCTCGCGTCGCCTTCACGGACTCACACACTGCACGGATCGTGCTGATCCCGTACGGGTCCACCTCGACCGGCGTGTAGGCGACGACCACCTCCAGTTGCTCCCACTGCTCCTGCACCCTGTCGGCACGGGATTGCGTGCGGGGGTCCCAGTCCAACGTGATCTTGCGGCTCGAGACGAACTTGTAGCGCAGCGTCTGTCCCGGCTGGAAATCCACCGTGAACAGCACAGCCTTGCGAGAGAGCGCTCCGCCGGGGGACGAACACCCGCCCAGCAGCATCAGGACCGCCAGGGTCCCAGCCGTACATGCTATCTTCAAGCTCTGTCTCCTCCACGCCATCGTCACTTCACCAGCTCAAGCCGTCGAAGCCAATTGGCCGCCATCTTCACCGCCGCCGGGTCGGCTTCGCCCTGGGCCGCCTCCGGGCTCAGCATCAGCCATTCCGTGCGCATCTGCTCGCTGCATTCGCGGACCCGCCCGTTCTCAAGCTCGAATACGCACCGGCCGCTGTAGTTGCTCGTGGTGTCGAGCGATGCGCCAAACGGGCCCATCGCCTGTGGCCCTGGCGTCTGCCCGGCAGCGGGGATTGCCTTCATATCCACTATGGCCAGCCGTCCGTCATCACCCTCGGAAACCTCACGGAGCGTGTATACCCGCTCGAACGATTTCGAGCCCATCATGGAGAAGGAGAAGCTCTTCACGCTCGTCCAGCTCTGGCCGGGACGCACCGTGTCTTCCGTCAAGGCAGCCAACGGCGGCAGGGTGTGCCGCTCCTTGATTCCCTCGTCGGACAGAAGTCTCTGAGCCGTCGAATGGGCGGGGGAATCCGCCGGGATCGCAGAGCGAGCCTCAGCCGCGTCTACGACCTCCAGCATGTCGCCACGGCGGGAAAGCTTGATCCGGTAACTCTGACCGATGAGTCTGGCCAGCGGATTGGCCCGGCTCGCCTCGTTCTCGCTGTCGAAATCGAGAGTCAGCCGGTTGTGGATACGATTCGAGTACTTCAGGGCCCGGATGGTGATCCGGACGATCGCGTCGCCGGACGCATCGATGCTCTCGACCTCCTGTTCGAACGTCATCTCAATCCGGTTGTCCGAGCGCCCGTCTTCAAAGCCGGCCGGCCTCGTCGATTCCGCCCCCTGCCAGGTCACGCTCTTTTCCTGCTCCAGGGTGGTCCTGTAGGTGGCGGTTGTCTTTGGCGTCAGTCGCAGTGTCAGGTCCACCGCCGATTTCGATTCGTCGGCTTGTGGCTCCGTTTGAACCCTTGGGCCCGAACCACTGCCGCTCCCGCACCCGCAGACCATCAGCATCAAACCGGCAAAGCCCCCGCAGACGATGATATCGATTCTAAGCTCTCGTGCCATATAGCCTTCCTGCCCATTCACATGATCCTGCGGCATACCCTCCCCGCCTGGGGCAATTATACGCCCGCCTTCCGGAGGAACAATGATTTTCCTTTGTCCGGTCCCCCGCCGGGTGCTAAACTCGGCGTTTTGGGTTGAATGGGTTTGAGTATGTCACCCCCGCGTAGGCGGGGGTCCAGGAAGACCCGATACGCAACTGGATTCCCGCCCCCCGAGCAGGTCGAGGGCAAGCTTCGCGGGAATGACAAGTCCGTGCATTTTTCGGAGAAGTTCGACAATGAGAAGTGACGCAGTCAAGAAGGGTTTCCAGCGTGCGCCTCACAGGGCGTTGCTTCACGCATGCGGCTTGAGCGACGCGGATATCGACAAGCCGTTCATCGGGATCGCCAACAGCTTCTGCGAGGTCGTTCCGGGCCACGTCCACCTGAACAAGGTCGGCCAGGTCGTCAAGGACGCCGTCCGCCAGGCCGGCGGCACGCCCTTCGAGTTCAATACCATTGCCATCTGTGACGGCGTCGCCATGGGCCACACCGGGATGAAATACTCGCTGGCCTCCCGCGAGATCGTCGCCGATTCGGTCGAGGCGATGGTCCGCGCCCACTGCTTCGATGGTCTGGTCTGCATCGCCAACTGCGACAAGATCGTCCCTGGCATGCTCATGGCCTCCGTGCGCCTGAACATCCCGACGATCTACGTCTCCGGCGGACCGATGCTGGCCGGCAAGACCGCCGACGGACGGCCCGTCGATTTGATCAGCATCTTTGAAGGCGTCGCCCAGTTCAAGATGGGCAAAATCACCCAGGCCCAGCTTGACGAACTCGAAGCGACCGGCTGCCCCACATGCGGCAGTTGCTCCGGCATGTTCACCGCCAACTCGATGAACTGCCTGGCCGAGGCCATCGGCATGGCCCTGCCTGGCAATGGCACGATCCCCGCCGTCGACCCGAAGCGCCAGGATCTGTACAAGGCGGTCGGCAGGCAGATCATGGAGCTGGTCAGGAAGGACATCAAGCCGCTGGATATCATCAGCCTCAAGTCCATGGATAACGCCCTGGCCCTCGACATGGCGATGGGCGGCTCGACCAACACCGTCTTGCATACGCTCGCCATCGCCAGCGAGGCGGGCATTCAGTACGACCTCGACCGGATCAACGCGATCTCCACGCGTTGCCCGAACATCTGCAAGGTCTCGCCGTCCACGAATAAAGTCCACGTCGAGGACGTCGATGCGGCCGGCGGCATCAGCGCGATCCTCAACGAGATCAGCAAGATCCCGAACCTGCTGAACCTCGATTGTCCCACGGTGACCGGCAAGACCCTTGGCCAGAACATTGCCAAAGCCACGATCAAGAACGCCGAGGTGATCCACCCGCTCGACAATCCCTACTCCAAGACCGGAGGCCTGGCTGTCTTACGCGGCAATCTCGCCCCCGACGGCGCGGTGATCAAGACCGCCGGCGTGGCGCCGAATATGCTCACCCATACCGGCCCCGCGATCATCTTCGACAGCCAGGAAGAGGCCGGGGAAGGCATCCTGGCCGGCAAGGTCAAGGCCGGAGATGTCGTGGTCATCCGCTACGAAGGTCCCAAGGGCGGCCCCGGCATGCAGGAGATGCTCAGCCCCACGAGCTACATCATGGGCGCCGGCCTCGGCGAATCGGTCGCCCTGATCACGGATGGCCGCTTCAGCGGCGGCACGCGCGGCGCCTGCATCGGCCACATCAGTCCCGAGGCTGCCGTCGGCGGTCCCATCGCCCTGCTCAAGGACGGCGACATCATCGAGATCGACATCCCCGCCAACAAGATCAACGTCAAGCTGTCGGATGACGAAATGGCCAAGCGAAAGAAGTCCTGGAAGCCGCCCGAGCCCCGGATCAAGACCGGTTGCCTGGCGAAATACGCCGCGATGGCCACCAGCGCCGACACCGGCGCCGTCCTCAAGTGGTAGGCAGTCGGCAATCTGGGACAGGAGAAAACGGAGTACGCACATGAACCAGCGAATTACGATTGATCCGGACATCTGCCACGGCCAAGCGTGCGTCAACGGTACACGTATTCCCGTCCACCAGATCGTACACATGCTTGCCAATGGTGACTCCATTGAAGATCTCCTGCGGGAATACCCGTCGCTGACGCGTGAGGATATTCTCGCTTGTCTCGACTATGCCGCCTCTCTGGCCGAGGAGCAGGTCACTCCCATTGGAGACGCAACATGGGAGTAGTCATAAGAACCTTGGGTGGGCCTCTTCCCATAGTCGTTCCCGACTTGAGCTTCTTCATCACTGTGGGATGCCATCTACGTATCTGAAATAGTGCTCTATCATTGTCTGGGCGATGGCCATAGCTTCGTTCCGTTCCTCCCCGGTGGCATCGCGCAGCCCCGATAGGTGCTGGCCACGATGTCGGCTCTGCTTCAAGGGCTTGGTGCTGGATAGGATACCAAGACGGCTCCACTGTGCTTCCGTGATCTTCAATGCGCCCTTTGCCTTCTTCTTGCTGCCGAAGTGCGTTTGCAGGGCATCTCTGATTTCATACAAGTGAACGAGTAGGTTATTCGGATCGTCTATCGCGTTATTGTAGCTCTGAAGAATCCTCTTAGCTACGACATCGCTACGAGCGCACTTGGCCGCAAGATCAGCCAAGAAGCGCGCCCGCCTGACTCTCTCCGCGCGACCATCACTGATGACAGTGCCATCCCTGCTCGTCAACGTGACTTCTGCATGAGCGGAGGCCATGCCAACGACTTCCACGAATTCGATGAAGGTGTTCTGGCCTCCACTGGGATGTTGGTTGCGGATGGAGGCACGCGAAAGTGTGAAGGGCTTGGGAGACAAAAGCTGAACACCCATGAACCGGCTACTCAACTCCGCGTGCAGTTCGTCACAGAGTGAGGGCCGAGGGTCACCATATCCAAGGTCAACTTTGGCCGTGATCTTCCCATGCTCAATGGTCAAGTCACAATGCTCATGCCGGATCTGCACCGGCTCATCGAAGAAATTAGCAGGCGAGTATATCCACTCGATGAACCATTGCACCTGGTCGTTCTCGTGAGTCATGATGCACTTGCTCGCTGACAGCTCCAGGGAACAGACACCGGCCTTCGGCCGTCACATATGGGCACGACAAGCAACTGGCCTGAACGCTCACTTCTTGGCCTTCTTCCGCGTCGCTTTGCCCACTCGCTTGGTACGGCGCAGAGCAGCCTCGAAACGCCCAGGCACTGCCGCACGATCAAAGTAGGCCGTCGTTTCCTCAGGGGTTATTCCCTCGGTTTCCTTGGCGACAGCCCCGTTCCATTTCCGCGACTCGGCCACGGCACCGGACTACTTCATCCCGGGTTTCATGGATGAATCATAGCACGTTTTGGGGGATCTACAAGCGACGAGGGTACAGGCCGTCAGCGAGAATCTCACTGGAATCGTCCCAACTGCTTTGCTGACAACGGTTTATCTGCGTCCATCGTCGTTCATCCGCGGTTGTGTTACCTTGGCGATCCTCTGCGTCCTCGGCGGCACAGGGAGTCCGGGGTCGTGTGTTCATTACTCACTATTCTGCGGCCTACGTTGCAGGCAGTCCAAGTCCTTGGGCGGAAGTGACCGGACGGCTTGCTCATCTGCGGCTCGGTTAGGAGGCCCAGGTGAGAGCGGGTCTCTTGCCGGTCTGGGCGCACTCGCGAAGATAGAGGTTGATCAGGTTCTGGTACGGGATGCCGGTCTCTCTGGACAAAGCCTTGAAGTAGTCGATCACATCCACGCCGAGACGCAGCGTCACCTGCTTTTTGAGGCGTTTGGCGTAGGGGTTCTTCCGGCCTTTCATGCTTGCGAAGTCGTACTCTTTTCTCATGGCTCTTCCCGTGTATATCTCTTGGACTCGTTCTTCGTCGGCTTTCTGGCGGAGATGATCCGAATCCGAGTTCCATTCGCGCGTACGGCGTAATGGACAACCAGCCGCCGCAGACGCGAACTGATTCCTAACATCAGGAAACGGTCTTCGTCCGCCGAATGGTCGGGATCGAAGAATTCCGTGGCTCTCTCATCAAAGAACACCGTCATCGCCTCTTCGAAAGACACGCCGTGCTTCCTGACGTTCTGTGCCGCCTTGCGTTCATCCCACGAGAAGCGAATGTCCTTCATAATTACATTATATTGCTTTGAGCATTATGCGTCAACAGAGTTCTTCACGTTCTGCTTCACGCGGGGAGATGAGATTCGATTCTCGCCTGGTGTTGAAATCGATGATCGTCTGAGATATGGTATGAGCGACCTTCTCCCTCCCTGAAAGAAGCAGGCGGGTGTCGAAGATGTCGATTGTGCAGGCATGGCCGTAGGCGGTTGCGGCGCCTGACTGCGGATGGTTGACGATTTGATTTGACCGGGGGCGGGGGAGGCGGTAGGGTAATGAGGTTTTGTGTTGAGATCGGTTGGTGGTTATAGGTACGTGCGCATGAATATCTGTGTGGTCGGGTTGCAGTGGGGCGATGAAGGCAAGGGCAAGATCGTCGACATTCTCGCCGAGAAGAGCGATATCGTCGTTCGGTACGGCGGGGGCTCCAATGCCGGCCACACGGTCGTGATCGGCGACGAGCGGTTTGCCCTGCACCTGCTGCCCAGCGGGTCGATCCGGCCGAACGTCGCGTGCGTGATCGCCAACGCTGTGGTCGTGGACCCCGATGTCCTCATCCACGAGATCGACGGCCTGGCCCAGCGGGGCATCTCGCTCGACGGCAGGCTCTATATCAGCGAGAACGCGCACGTCGTGCTCGAGTACCACAAGCGCGAGGACCAGCTTCGTGAGGAATCGCTGGGCAAGCAGAAGATCGGCACGACGATCCGCGGCATCGGGCCATGCTACGCGGACAAGGTCGGCCGGAGCTATGCGATCCGCATGAGCGACTTTCGCAACCTCGACCAACTGAACGGCAAGCTGCGGACCATCCTCGACTACAAGAACAAGCTGTTCACGGCACTCTACGGCGCGGCGCCGATGAGCGTCGATGAGATCATGGCCAAGTGCAGGACGTATGCCCGGCGGCTTGCGCCACTCGTTACCGATACCACCGAGCTGCTGCACAACGCCATCTCCCAGGGCAAATCGCTTCTGTTCGAGGGCGCCCAGGGCTCGCTGCTGGACCTGGACCACGGGACGTTCCCCTATGTGACGAGCTCGAATTCCAGCTCGCTGGGTTTGCCCTCCGGTTGCGGCGTCCCGGCGAGGATGGTGGACAAGTACATCGGCGTCGTCAAGGCCTACACGACGCGAGTGGGGGCGGGTCCGTTCCCGACGGAACTGGACGACGACATCGGCCAGTACATCCGCGAGCGGGGTCACGAGTACGGCACGACGACCGGCCGGCCCCGGCGGTGCGGCTGGTTCGACGGCGTGGCGGCGGCGTACAGCATCAAGATCGGCTCGGTGGATTCAGTGGCCTTGCTCCATCTGGATACCCTGACCGGGCTGAAGGACCTGAGCATCTGCCGGGCCTACGAGATCGACGGCAAGGAGACGACGTTCTTCCCGGCCAATATCGACCGGCTTGCCCGAGCCAGGCCGATCTTCGACCGCTTGCCGGGCTGGCAGGAAGACCTTGGCGACGCGACGAGCTTCGGCGATTTGCCGGTCACCGCGAGGGATTACATCCGGCGCGTCGAGCAGGTCATCGGAAAGCCGATCGAGATGATCGGCGTCGGTCCCAAACGGACCCAGACAATCATGAGGACGGACTGATTCACCGGGTCGTCCCCGCCTTCGTTGGGGAGGCAGATCGTGCCTATGCAAGGAATAGATCCCAGACTGGAAGCCACGGCGAAACGGCTGGAGGTGCCGGTTGAGCAGATGCCGCGGCATATCGCGATCATCATGGACGGCAACGGCCGCTGGGCCCAGCGAAAGGGATTGCCTCGCTACGAGGGTCACCGGGAGGGGGCCAAGACCGCCGAGAAGATCGCCCAGTGCTGCGTCGATTTCGGGATGCAGTCACTGACGCTGTATTCGTTCAGCATGGAGAACTGGAAGCGGCCTATGGCGGAAGTGAACGCCCTGATGCACCTGTATGCCGAGTATCTCGGCGCCATCCGGCCGCGCCTGATGAGGAACGATGTACGGCTGATCCATCTGGGCCGCTTGACCGGCCTGCCCGGGATGGTCAGCAGCTCGCTGCTGGAGACGATGGACGAAACCCGGGCCAATACGGGCATGCAACTTGCAATGGCGCTGAACTACAGCGGGCGTGCAGAGATCGTCGACGCCGCCAGAGCGATCGCGCGGGCGCACAAGGAGGACCGGCTGTCACTGGACGAGATCGACGAGGACTGCATCAGTCAACACCTGTACACGGCCGAGATGGCAGATCCGGACCTGCTGATCCGGACGGCCAGTGAGCTTCGCGTCAGCAACTTCCTGCTGTGGCAGATCTCGTACAGCGAATTCTACGTGACGGAGACGCTCTGGCCGGACTTCACGGAGCAATCGCTCGACAAGGCGATTCTGGCTTATGCCCACAGGGATCGCCGCTTTGGCGCCGTCAACGCCGATGTGCAGTCTCGCGGCCCCGCGGTCGATGTTGCCAGGCCGTGATCGGGTCGTTCTGATGGGGCGGCTCCGAGGGCCACCCTGGTAAAGATGCCATGCTGAAATACAGGCTGCTCTTCGGGACGCTGATGATCGTACTGGTCACCGCCCTGATCATTCTCGACGGTTGGCTCGACGGCTCGCTGACTGCCTCCCCGGCCGACGACTGGCAGATCAAGGCGACTGTGCTGACGATCCTGCTGGCGGTCATTGTCGGCCTTGGCGGCTTTGAAATGTCTTCGCTGGCAGCGGCCAGAGGGCTCTTTATCCTGAATCCAGCCTCGATTATAGGACTAATTCTCCTGGCGACGACCTGGTATTGGACCCAGCTTCTCCATGTCTCCAACGGTTCGTATCTTCTGACTGTGGCAGCCTTTACGCTCGCCGGCATATTCGTTCAGCAGCACGCCAGGTTCGGCACGGACGGCGCCTTGGCCAACTGCGGGATCAGTTGTCTTATGCTGGCGTATCTGGGGGTGTTGACGGCGTTCGTGCTGGGCATCCGAATCAACTGGGGCGTCTGGCCGACGTTGCTGTTCCTGTTTGCTGTAAAGTGTTCTGATATCGGGGCTTACACACTCGGCAGACTGCTTGGCAGGCACAAGCTGGCCCCTCGAGTCAGTCCGGGCAAGACCTGGGAAGGGATGGCGGGGGCCGTACTGGTTGCCGCTATCATAAGTCTCGCGTTTTCGCGCGTTCTGGGTATAATGGGGGTTTGGCCGGCATTGGTTTTCGGTGTGTGTATTGGCGTTGTGGGACAGTTGAGTGATCTGACGGAGTCGATGTTGAAACGCGATGCCGGGCAGAAGGACTCCTCGAACCAGGTGCCGGGGTACGGGGGTATACTGGACGTCATTGATTCGCCGTTGTTTGCGGCGCCGTTTGCGTATTGGTTTCTTGCGCTCGTGATGCGATAGGAGAGTCAAGAGCGAGACAAGAAGCGTTGTTGCGAGAGGTCATTTGGAAGTCACGGTACAACTGGATCCGGACAGACAACTGGAGTTGTTTGGTCCTGCCGACAGTCATCTTCGGCTGCTGCGCCGGTCTCTCGGCGTTCAGATCACGGCCCGTCACTCGGATCTGCACATTAGCGGCACGGACGTCAACGTGAGCCGGGCCACGGAGGTCATTGACCGGATGCAGAAGCACCTTCTCAAGCACCGGCAATTGACACAGGACGACGTAACGGACTTCATTGAGGAAGAAGGGGCGCCGAGCGAAGGGGATAGCGAGCAGGCGATCAGCGTCTTCTCGAACAAGGTGGTCGAGCCCTCCACGGAGGGGCAGTTGAGATACATCGAGACAATGCGCAACAACGACATCACCTTCTGCACCGGCCCGGCAGGCACGGGCAAGACCTATCTGGCGGTGGCGGTGGCCGTGTCGATGCTCAAGAGGAAGCGGATTCGGCGGATCGTGCTGGCGCGACCCGCCGTGGAAGCCGGGGAGAAGCTGGGCTTTCTGCCCGGCGACATCGCCGCCAAGGTGAACCCTTATCTTCGGCCTCTCTTCGACGCTATTGAAGACATGATGGACTTCGCCCAGATGCGCAAGTTCATGGAGTTGGACATCATTGAGATCATCCCGCTGGCGTTCATGCGGGGTCGGACCCTCAACGAGGCCGCCATCATCTGCGACGAGGCTCAGAACACCTCCGGCTTGCAGATGCTGATGGTGCTGACCCGCCTCGGACACGGCTCGAAGATGATCATCACCGGGGATATCACGCAGGTGGACTTGGCGGACAACCAGAGAAGCGGCATGGTCGAAGCGATGCAAATCCTCCAGCAGATCCACGGCATCGGAATCGTCGAGCTCAGCCAGCAGGACATCGTGCGGCATCGCTTGGTGCAGGACATCGTCGAGGCCTACAAGACCCGACAGGACGTCCAGAGCCGCCGGCGGCGAGGGGAGATATCATGAGCCACTTCGGACGGATCTCGGCAGGTTTTCGGCCGGCCGGATGTGCGGCAGGCGGGCTCTGTTTGCAGGATCGGCGCTATGGCGTTTCGTAATAAGAAGACCAATCCGCGGCGAGATCAAGTCCGCCGGAATATCTCCAGCGACCGCGCCGGGTGGGTCGCCTATCTGGCCGATGCGGACCTGATCATCTCCTTGCTGTTGTGGCTGCTGTTTGTAGTCGGCTGCGTTGCGGTGTTGTCTTTTGGGCTGGTGGAGCGGCGAGGGTACCGGGCGCTGGTCGCCACGGCAGCCATGGTGGTGCTTCTGACCACGGGGGCCAGTTTCTACGCCTATCGCTGGCAGCCTCGCACGGTCCGCAACCACGCGAGAGGGTTCTCGCTGATTTGCCTGTACGTGCTGCTTCTGGCGGTGGCACGGTTTGGCTCCCTGTCCAGCCGCGGAGCCCTGTGGGGGCCGAGCTGGGGGACGGGCACCGCGATCCTGGCGGCCATCGTTCTGGTCATCGCCTACGACCAGCGATTTGCGACCGGAATGAGCGCCCTGTACTGTATCTTCGCCGTGCTGGCGGTGGGGCCCAGGCCCGACCAGGGGCTTCAGTTGCAGGGCGTCGGGCTGTTCCTGACGATGTTCTCCGGGGCGGCCGTCTGCTGCTTCTCCCTCCAGGACATCCGCACGCGCATGAAACTCCTGGAAGTCGGCGCCTTGACCGCGGCGGTCGTCTTTCTCACGTCCCTGTCGGCCGTCTATCTGAATTTCCGGGGCGAGCCTCCGGGGTGGACTACGGTCCTGGCAGGGGGCGGCTATCATGCAATGGCGGCGTTTGCGGCGGGGTTGCTGGCTCAGAGTCTGCTGCCGCTGATCGAGAAGCTGTTTCATATCGCCACGAGCATGACCCTGCTGGACTACTCCGACGCCAATCAGCCGTTGCTGAAGAAGCTGGCGATGGAAGCGCCGGGGACGTTCAGTCACAGCCTTCTGATCGGGTCCATCGCTGAGGCGGCGGCCGAAGCCATCGGCTGCAACGGACTGCTGTGTCGCGTCGGAGCGTACTATCACGACATCGGCAAGATCAACAAGCCCAAGTACTTCACCGAGAACGAGATGGGCTCGGCCAGCCGGCACAAGGAGCTGTCGCCGGCGATGAGCCAGTTGATCATCGTTGGTCACGTCAAGGACGGCGTGGAGATGGCCAGAGAGTTTGGCCTGCCGAGCGTCCTGCACCAGTTCATTCAAACGCATCACGGCACCACGCTGGTCGAGCCGTTCTACCACGAGGCGAAGAAGAAGTACGAGGACGGCAAGAAGCTCATCGAGCCGCCCCCGTCGGAGAGCGAGTTCCGTTACGCGGGCCCGAAACCGAAGTCGAAGGAAGCGGCGATCATCATGCTCGCCGATGCGGTCGAGGGAGCCGTGCGCTCGCTCACGGAAGTGACGCTGGGCAGGGTCGAGACGGTCGTGCACAACATCGCGATGAGGCGGTTGCAGGATGGTCAGCTCGACGACTGTGACCTGACGCTGCGAGAGCTCAGCCAGATTGAAGCGAGCATGTCGAAGTCGCTCGCTGCCCATTATCACGGGCGCATCGCCTATCCCACGGCCCCGGACATCCCGTTGGACGAGGATCGCCCGTCGAAGTCAGGCGTTCCCCGGGTCGTTGGGGCATAGGTCTTCACAGAGATGATTGCCGTCGACGTCAAAACACATTTCGCAGACGCGCCGGTGAATCCGTCGAAGCTCGCAGCGCTGGTGCGTGCCATCGGCAGGCGTTTCGCCGTTCGACGGGCCGTCGTCAGCATAGGCGTGGTCGGTGACGCCGAGATGCGGAGGCTCAACAGGAGGTTCCTCCAACGGGGGGCGAACACGGATTGCCTGAGCTTCGATCTGTCCGACGGGGCCGACTCAGAGCAGCCGCGTGTGCTCGAGGTGGTCGTCAATGCCGAGATGGCGATTCGGGAAGCCGCCCGGCGCAGGCACGCCGCGGAAGCGGAGCTGGCTCTGTATGTGGCGCACGGCCTGCTTCACCAACTGGGCTTCGACGATGTCACGACCGAGGCAGCCGACCGGATGCATCGGATGGAGGATGAAATTTTGCAGGATTTAGGCTACGGATTGGTGTATAATCCGGAGGCGCCGAAATAGCGGATCGGGCGTCCGTGGCCGGGCATTCCGCGTGGGTGCAGGATATTGAAAGGATGACGGAACGTGGGCTTCACCGGTGGGGCCGTGTTGTTGCTATGCCTGTTCGCTGGGGCGACCCTGTTCTTCTCGGTCGACGCGATCACCCTGCGGACGTTCTCGCTCGTGCGGTTGCAGGAGGCGTTCGCGCGGGCCGGCCGGGGGGATGCCGACGAGCGCGTCGAGCGTCTGGTCGAGAAGGCGGAGAGACTCGCGCTCACCTGCGCGTTTTATCGCCTGGTGTTCAATCTCGGCGGTTTGCTGCTGCTCGTGGCGCTGCTCTCGCAGCTCGAAGGGCCGCTGCGCGCGATTACGTACGTGCTCGCCTTCGTCATCGCCATCGCGATCTTCTCCGTGTTCAGTCTGGCCATTCCGGATGCCCTGGCGAGGTATGCCGGTGAGCGGGTGCTTGCCCGCACGTACGGCATCCTGATTGTCTGCTCCCTTCTGGCGAGCCCGGTCGTCCACGTGTTGCAGCTCTATGACGGCTTTGTCCGCCGCCTGGTGGGTGTGGCCGCCGCCACCGAGGAACAACAACAGGAAGAGAGGCAGGAGGAGTTTCTCGAAGACTTGGAGCAGCACCGCATGGAAGGGGCGGTGGATGCGGAGGAGCAGGAGATGATCGAGAACGTGCTGGACCTGCGCGACCGGATGGCCGACGAGATCATGACGCCGCGGACAGACCTGATCGCCGTGGATGTCCACGCCGACCTGCCGACGGTCCTGGAGACGATCAAGAAGGCCGGCCATTCTCGGCTTCCCGTCTATCAGGACAGTATCGACAACATCGTCGGGCTCATCTATGCCAAGGATCTGCTGAGGGAAATCGGCCAGGACCCCGCCCAGTTCCGGCTTCGCGACCGGATGCGAGAGGTGTATTTCGTTCCCGAGACGAAGTCTCTGCGTGCCCTGCTTCACGAGTTCCAGGAGCAGAAGCTGCACATCGCCGTGGTGCTTGATGAGTACGGCGGCACGGCGGGCATCGTTACTCTCGAGGACATCCTCGAAGAGCTGGTCGGGGAGATCGCCGACGAGTATGAGAAGACCCCGCCGGAATCGGTGAAGAGGATCGATGAGAACACGATCGAGGTGGATGCCCGGACCTACGTGGAGGACCTGAACGAGGAGTACTCGCTGGACCTGCCCGAGGATGAGGACTACGACACGGTCGGCGGGTTTGTCCTGTCCCGGCTGGGATATGTTCCGAAGGCGGGGGAGGATTTCGATTATAAGGATATCAAGGTTACGATTGCGTCCGCCGAACCCCGGCGTGTCAAACGCGTCCGAATTCAGAAGGCCGTCGAGCGATAGCGATGTTGACCAAGGATTGCGCGGTGTGCATCCGCGCTTCGGACTATTCGGAGACTTCACAGGTCGTGACCCTGTTCGCTCGCCAGTCGGGCAAGGTCCGGGCGATTGCCAAAGGGTCCAAGCGGCCCAAATCCGCCTTTGACGGGCCCATCGAAGTGCTCTCGCTCGGTGACATCGTCTTCTCCGCCGTTCACAAGGACACGCTCGCCACCTTGACGGAGTTCCAGGCGCAGCCGACTCGCGGGGGACTGCGCCGAACCCTGTTCTCGCTGCATAGCGCCTTGTTCGCCGCGGAGCTGCTGGATTCGCTCACCGACGATCTCGATCCGCACCCCGCGCTGTTCGATCACTTCGCGCAGCTCTTGCAGGACATGGACAATCAGGAGTTGATCAGCGAGCGACGAGACGTCCTGATCCGGCTGATCCTGTTTCAACGGGTCCTGCTGGGAGAGACCGGCGTGCATCCGGTCCTGCACACCTGCGCCAACTGCAGGCGTCCCCTCGCGGCCGACTGGCGCGAAGGCTACTTCAGCAGCGCCGCCAACGGGCTGATCTGTCGTGACTGCGAGATGAGCTTCCCGGATAAAGTCCGGTTCGGCATTGAAGCCCTCCACACTCTGTCTGATCTGAAGCAGATCGCACAAGTTGATGAGAAGACACTCGACGAGATCGAGCATCTGATGATCCATCACTTCACCCACCTTCTCGGCCGCTCCCCCAAGCTGGCCAAGCACATCCTGCCGGCGTGACCGGCTCTCTTGCAGGCAGAGACTGCGCCGAAATCTCAGGTCTCGCGTTTAGCCCGTAGAGATTCCATATAGAAATACAGCGCATGAAGCTGATTCTGAAAGCGGTAGGCACCGCGTCCGCTCTGATCATCCGAGACAATTGCCCCAAGCTCCTTCATGCGTCTGAGGAAGTTGTCCATCACCTTCTTCTCATCCGCCGTCAGCTTGGCGATCAGGTCTTTCCGTCGGAACTGTAGTCCTGTTGGTCGGTCTGCCATCTTCCGCACGATAGATCGGTAACGGTCACTGCGGAGAGCCTGAAAGACCTGAGGTTCAAGGAGTTTGCGGCCGACGACCTCGGCGGCGTTGAGTATTCCGTCCGTCACCTCATCTACGCCAATCGTCCTCCCTGAGGCTGCTCTCCACACAGCGTCCCCAATCTCGTGAGCCAACACGGGCAGTCCACCGGTGAACCGAACCATCTGATCCAAATGTTCGGGCGCTACCACCGCCGCAGATGCTTCAAACGCATGGGAGTAGAAGTCATGTACTTCCTGATCTGACCAAGGCTTGATCTCGACCAATTCGAAAACCCTTGCCAGGGAGGGTTGGAGGGCCACCAGTTCCCGGCGTCTGTCTTCAAGACCCACGACAAGCAGACAGAGCGCCAGCTTCTGTCCACTTGTGGCGATCTCATCTACGACACTCTTGAGCCAGTTCGCGAACTCCTCCGAGGAGGCCAATCCATTTATGTCGTCCAGGATCAGGAGCAGCGCACGTCGGTCGCCCGAGAGCTTGTCCAGCAATCTATGGATGGATGGGACGAAGTCATGCGCAATCGTGGCGAGATCTTGCTGTGGAATGCTCAGTTCTACGGAGACCCCAAACAGCCCGACCTCGCGGACATGCTGTCCGAAGAACTCTCGAACCTTGGCATGCCAGGGCTTCTCGATGCTGTCTTTCAGGATACGATCGAAGGTCCGTCGGATCATCTCCGGCAGGTCCCGCACACCCCCGAGAAACACGTGACAGCCGGCTACATCTCGCTCTCGAGCGACAAGGTGCCGGATGAATGACACAAGTGAACTCTTTCCAATCCCTCGCTCTCCTGAAACGAATCCCACTCTAAGGCGTTTCTGGAGCGATGCTTCGACCATGCTTCGCAGCCGCTCGATCTCCTGGATGCGGCCGACAAAGAATTCAATCGGCACGGGTTGGCCCGGACAGAATGGGCTGGACTCTGGATTCATATCTGTGCCCTCATGTGCTACCAACCGACTTCAGCTTGCTCGATGTCCTCCATCAATAATCGGGCATGACTACTGTAGTCCGGACGCCGGCAGTTGGTCAAGATTGAATAGGTCTGGCTGACCGGTCTGGCTTTCTTTTCGAGGCCGCACCTTGAGGCCGAGATGGTCGCAGGCTTGCTTGGTGATCTCCCGGCCTCGCTTGGTCCGCCGCACGAAACCGATTTGCAGGAGGTAGGGCTCGACGACGTCTTCGAGGGTGTCTCGTTCCTCGCCGAGCGTGGCGGCGATCGCCTCGATGCCGGCCGGACCGCCCTCGTAGACGGTCGCCAGCGCTCGCAGGACGGACCTGTCCAGCTCATCCAGACCCAGCGGATCGATCTGCTCCATGTCCAGCGCGTTGTCCACGATCGTCGCACTGAGGATGCCGGAGCCTTTGACCTGGGCATAATCGCGAACGCGCTTCAGCAGGCGGTTGGCGATGCGAGGCGTCCCCCGCGAGCGTGCGGCGATCCGTTCCAACGTGCCGTTCTCGCAGTGCAGCTTGAGCAGTTGTGCGGAGCGCCGCAAGATCTGCGTCAGCTCGTCCGGGCCGTAGAAGTCGAAATGGTAGAGCATGCCGAACCGGCTGCGAAGCGGGGCGCTGAGCAGGCCGGCACGCGTGGTTGCCCCGATCAGGGTGAATCGCTTGAGCGGGAAGTTGATCGTCTTGGCGTGCAGGCCGCTATCGACCGTGTAATCGACGCGGAAGTCCTCCATCGCCGGGTAGATGAACTCCTCGACCGGGGTGCTGAGCCGGTGAATCTCGTCGATGAACAGCACGTCGCCGGCGCCGACGTTGGTGAGCAGGCCCATCACGTCGCCGGCCTTGACCAGGGCCGGACCCGACGAGCAGCGGATGCGCGCGCCCATCTCATTGGCGACGACGTGCGCGAGGGTGGTCTTGCCCAGGCCGGGCGGGCCGTAGAACAGGATATGCTCCAGGGGTTCGCCACGCTTTTGGGCCGCTTCGATGGCGATGACGAGCTTGTCCCGCATATTCTGCTGGCCGATGCACTCGTCCAGAAGCCTCGGACGCAGCGATACGTTGAAGCTCTCTTCGGCCTCATTCAACGATTGTCCACTTATAACTCTACCGATCGGCATGGCACCAGACTACCCGATTTCTGCCCCACTGCAAGGCGAACCTGCGGCAGGTCCTGCAAACGAGGAGCATCTGCCGGCCCACGCGCGTTCCACCGAGCGCTGCACGGCGGGCCTGTTACTGCGGGTTCGCGATGTACTGCTCGTATTCGGCGCGGGTGTCCACCAGTTCGAGATCGCCGCCGCCCCAGGGATTCTGGCCGGTGAAGTTGGTCGTGTTGTAGGCAGGACTGTCGATTCTGCTCTCGGGGCCTTCAATGCCCCACGAGTCGGTCTGGTAGACTCTGGCTCCTTCGTTTTCCGCGACCCATGTGCCTTGTCCGAGCGTGGTCTGGCTCCACATGTGGGCGGTGTAATCGCGGCTGCGGCTGGCGTCCTGGAGGCTGCCCAGGTAGTCGTCGAATGCCTGGTTCGATTCAGCGATCGACCTTTGCAGATTGCGGTTCGCTTGCTGCTGCGCGACGGCGCGGCTCTGCATCTCCTGACCCATCCACTGCTGGTTCACCTGTACGGTCTTCTCCAGCCGCACGTAGAGAGGCAGCCACTCGTCGTATTCGTTGTCCGGCGCCCAACTGCCGGCTACGCTCACCTGCCAGACCGGGGTCATGGATCGGACTGAGCACTGGACGGTGAATAGCCCGCGCAGCGTTGCGCCCGTCGGGACGTTGCGGAACCGCACGTGCATCAGGCGGGCATCCACCTGGAAGCCCTGGGCACGCATCTGCTGGACCGATTGTGCGATCTCCGGCGAGAGCGGCTCCGCGGGGCACTCCGCGAGGATCTGCAAGTCCGTGCCCGTCCGCCCGAACTGAAGCACGAGGTTCAGCGCCTGCGGCGGCGGCTGGTACGGCGCGTTGATGACGCCCTGGACGGGCATGTTCATCGGGATGATCGTATGACACACGTAGCCCATTCCATGCGTTCTCGTCTGTGGATTGTCGATCATGATGTACTGGATTTTCTGCCCTTCGAGGGTCCAGCCCTGGGGGATCTGGAGCGCCAGGGACTGGTCCGGCAACGCCGTCATCTGGAGGGGGACTTGCTTTCCGGGCTGCTGGGAGGCTCGCTTGATCATGGCGGCCGGCGAGGAAATCGGGCCCTCGGTCGCCGTTCGCGCGACAGGCGTCTGCGAGGCGAGCTGCCGGCCTTGCTCCTGCACCGTCGCAGCGCCCTGCGGGGCGTACGCGAGGTTCGCGGCCACGGTCACCAGGGCCGGGCGAAGCTCGGTCCACCTCGGTGCTTTGGCCAGCAGGATGTAGACGGTCCCGATGTTCTGAGTACGGAAGAAATAGGCGTGTCCGATCCCCTTTTCGCCCTCGTCGGTCAGAGTGATATCGGCGATCGTCCGCTCGCGCTCGGGCGTCGAGCTCATGTTCGTGGCCTGCAGGTCGGGAAACTCCTCGCGCAGGGCCGCAACGCACCTGGCGGCCAGCACGACGGAGTCTTTGATCACGTCTGTCACAGGGAACGTGATGAACAGTACGATCGCGGCCTCCTGTGGCTCCATCACGCTCACCCCGTAGGTGCCCTGGCCGAACATCTCGCCCTGGTTCACGACCCAGCCCTTCGGCTTGTACAGCAGGACCCTGCCGTCGGGGGACTGATACTTCTCGAGTGCCGGTTGACCGGTCGCCGCTGCCGGCGCGGATTGAGTCGGCTCGGCTGCCACAGATGTCATAGCGCCGCCGGTGATCTTCTCGCCGCACGCCGGGCAGAACTTCGCGCCGGCCGGGAGTTTCGCGTGGCACTTCGGACAATTCGTCGGCGTCGTCGGCTCGACGAGCTTGCCCCCGCATTGCGGGCAGAACTTCGCGTCGGCATCGACGAGAGTGCCGCACTTGGGGCAACGGACCTTTGCAGATACCGGGACCGGCGATGCCGCCGGCGTCTCCTGCGCAGGCTTGACGTTGGTGGAGGCGAGCGTGGCGGTCAACTCCTGCCCGCCCATTTGCAGGATCTGGTGCACCGGCCCGACCCCCTCGGCATAATACACGGTCGACGCCATCGGCGGCTGGCCCGGCATGGCCGTCGTCGTCGCGCGCACCTTGATGCAGTCGAACGTGCCCACCGGCGTCTGGATCTGCTCTTTGCCGGCCGACTCGAACGTCGTACTCACGGCCATGCCGAATTGATTCACCGTAGCCGTCCAGGTGTCGCCTTCCTTGTAGGGCAGCTTGACTCGCGACAACGGCGGATCGTAGCGAAACTCCTGGCCCTGGGCTTGTCCCAGGAATGTCTTGACCCCGTCGGCATCGACGGCCACGCACTCACGGCTGGTTTGGCCGGCCATGGTCGTCTCGACGATGGCGCAGCGGACAGTCCCCACTTCGGCAAAGCCGGCGATCCTCGTGCTCATCGGTGTCCCGGTGGACATCGTGTACGTCCATTGGTTGCCTTCCTTCAGGGGAAAGTAATCCGCCGCACAAACGACTGAGGTGAGAATGATCGAGCAGGCAATCCCGATTCCGTTCGCACGCATGATGCTCTCCTTATCAACGTCAGGCTTCGACGCCTTGCTTGAGGCGGTAGACGAGCGGGACGAGCGCCTCGGCGGTCTGGACCTCAGGGTGTTTCTGGCCGGCCAGATCGATCAGCTCCATCGCTTCGTTGCGTTTCTCGCCCCAGGCGACGAGGATCTCCAGAGCCTCGGCCTGGAACGGCTTGAATTTCGTGGCGGGTGTCCTGGCCGACTCGGCCCCGGCGGCGAACCCCTGTAGCTTGCCTTTGAGCTCCGCGATGATCTGCTGGGCCATTCGCCGGCCGACCGCCGGCAGGGTCATCAGCATCTTCTCGTCGCCGGCTTCGATCGCGCCGGCGATGTCCGCGATGGGCATGCTCAGCGCCCGCAGGCCCTTGCGGATGCCAAGCCCCTTGACGCTGATGAACGTGGCGAAGAACTCCCGCTCGGTCGGACTGAGGAACCCGACCATGCGCGGGACCAGATTGCCCCCGCCCAGGCTGCCCTCGTAATACTCCATCGTGCACAATGCGATGCTGGAGTCGATCAGCCCCGACAGCGCACTGACGCAATAGCCGGGCAGCATGACCTCATAGGTGACGGCCCCGACCTGCACCAGGGCCCTCTCTTCGTTCAACTTGACGAGTTTTCCTTCAATCCCTGCGATCATATGGAATTGTCATTAGCCGTTGATTCCTCTCTTGTTCAATGTCACGTATGGTGGCAGAGTCCCTCCAGTTCAACCAGCCACGCATTGAAATGCGAGCATTTCTCGCGGAGGGTCGGGACACCTATGGTCTCGGCGATGGCCTTGCCCATGGCCACCTTTCGATAGCCGTTGTTAAGTGCCATCATCTGCTTGGAAGGGGCTTGTAACGGATCGTCATTGATTTCTTCGGGCTCGCCATGTTCGTCCAGGATCCGATTGATGGCTGAGATGGCAATGTTCGCCTTTTCGGCAAGGATACGAGCGTCGTTGAAGAGCAGGGCCTCGAATTCGTGCATTTCGATGTAGGGGATGAAACGTTGCCGGGCATTGGTATTGGGGCATGCATCCTCAATCACATCCAGAGTAGCGACTTCTAGGATCGCTGCCTTCTGTTCAGCAGTCAGGGAGACTCCACCTTTGACCTGACGGGATACGTCCACTCGCCCCGGCCAGTCTGGGTCGATGCGGAAGTAGTCGAACATGGTCGAGACATAAGTATCTGGTCGTTGTTCGAGAAAGAGGCGAATGTCCTTCATTGCCCGGTCGAAACGGACATCACCGCCTTTGTGGCCCGGCTTGCCAATCAGGGCCGGATAGAGACAGACGCCTTGACATGACATCGTCGGGGCCAGAACGTCACGCACAAAAGTCTGCTCGGTGTGGCCTTCCACGACGATGTAGACCTCCGCACTACTCATGCGTCGGTCCCCCGGCGAGGATGTTCTTCCGCCACAGCTCGCCCAACGAATAGTCCTTCAGCCACGCAGCCAAGCGTCTGGCGTCGAGACGCTCAAAGCAGGAAGTCCCGTCCTTGCGGTTTACGACGACAATGTCCGCTGGCTCAAAGCAATCCACGAGAGCCTCCGACTGCGTCGAGATGATCAACTGGGTCCTCTTCGCGACTGCCTGAATCAACTCCGCCAGGATCTCAATGGCGTAAGGATGGAGGCCCAGTTCAGGCTCGTCGATGATGATCGTGGAGGGTAAATCAGGTTGGAGCAGAGCCGTGACTAGGCAGATGAAACGGATCGTACCATCGGAAAGGTGATAGGGCTTGAGGGGATAGTCCGAGCCCTTCTGCCGCCACAGGAGGCGAACCTTGTCCTGGCCGTTTGGATCCAGGATGAAGTCATCAAGAAAAGGAGCGACCAGGCGGATTGTCTCAACGATCCTCGGATAGGAGTTTCGTCTATGCTTCTGCAATGACAGGAGAAAGGGGGCGATGTTCGCAGCGTCAAATCTAAGATATCGCGAGTCGTCTACGGATTCCGAGCGACGCATCGGCGCAAGGCTGCTGGTGTCGTGGAAATGGTAGATCTTCCAGGATGCGATCGATTGGTAGACATGATAGGCAACACTCTCCTGTCCAGCCACACCTTTCTCGTCACGCTCTCCAAGCAACTCCGGGGTGGTGTGCCCACTGCCCATCTCCCACCAACCAACCCTTCCGCCACTGAAGAATCGAGCTTCGTCATTTATCATGAAGGTCTCGTTGGCTGTGGGAACAAGTTTGAAACGGTAGCCATTCACGCCGAAGTACAACTCGGCTTCAATGCAACTAGTGACCTTGGGGCCGTTGAAGAGGAAATCATCGCTGCCGCCGCAGTCGGCGATGTAGGCTTTGAGGCTGGAGTTCTGCAGGTGCGGCAGCGGCAGTTCCATCATGGCCCGCAGCAAACGAAAGAAGTCCACGAGGTTGCTCTTGCCTGCGCCATTGCCACCAATCAGGATGTTGAGGCTGCGCAACTCAAAGTCTTCAAGGGATTGGATCGACTTGAAGCCCTTGATGGTCAGTCTGTCTAATGCCTGGGGCATAATGCTTGCCTCTCAACAGCAAAACGAACATTCCTTGGGGGGTTACGTCCCATAGCGCCACGCCAATCGCATCCGCCACATCGTGGGGTCCGAACAGATCTGGCAGGCCCATGATAGCCTGCATGGTTTGCTGAATCGGCTTTTGGGAGGCCCAGCCGTTGCCAGGCCGTATGTGTATGTGACTATTCCGACCGGCGACAGCGTCCTCACCATTCGGGCTTTCCTTTTTCTGAAATTGCCTTGGATTTGTCCATTGTCTCAATTACGTGCGCCTTACCATTCTCACTCACGCCGGCGCAACCCTGCTGATCGTGTTGGCACAGCACAGCGCGGCGGCCATGGCGTCGGCCACGTCGGGCGGCTTGGGCAGCTCGCTCAGGCCGAGAATGGTCTGCATCGTCCTTTGCATCTGTTCCTTCGAGGCCCTGCCATTGCCGGTGATCGATTTCTTGATCCGCGTGGCGGCAAAGCTCTTCACTTCGATGTGCGCCTTGGCGCACTTCTGGAGTATAACGCCGCGGGCATGGCCCATCAAGATGGCCGTGCGCGGGTGCGCGTAGTGCGAGTAGAGCTCTTCGACCGCCACGACATCGGGTGAGAACTTCGCCAGCACGGTCTCGATGTCTTCGGCGATCTGGTTCAACCGGGCTTCGATGGGCAGCTCTTCGCTCGTCTTGAAGATCCCGGCCTCGACGATCACTTCCCGGTCGCCGTCGGTCTCCAGGCACGCATAACCGCAGACCTGCAATCCCGGGTCGATGCCGAGGACTCTCACTTCCACCTCCACTGTGTGCCTTCCGGTTTGTCTTCGAGCACGATCCCGGCTTCCTCCAGCTTGGCTCGGACGGCATCGGCTCGAGCGAAGTCCTTGGCCTTTCGAGCTTCCGCCCGCTGGGCGATCAGAATCGCGACCAGTTTGTCGATCGCTGCTTCGTCCACGCCGGCGGCCCTGGTCTCTTCATCCGTCACGACACCCAACACCGCACCGCCGAGATCGACGAACATCTGATTGACAGCGGCAAGCGTTTGCTGCGAGGTCTTCTTGTTCTCAAGCAGGCCGTTGGTCAATCGCACAAGATCGAACAGCACGGACAACGCAACCGACGTGTTCAAGTCATCGTTCATGGCCTGCTCGAACCTGGCTCTGGCCTGGTCAAGCTGCGTGAGGACGTTCTTATCGGCCTCGCCTTGCGGCGCCGATTCGAGCTGCTTTCGCAGGGCGCGGACCGCCTCGCTGATCTTCTGATGCCCGCTGTGCGCGGCGAACAGGGCGGCGTCGGAAAAGTCCAGCGGGCTGCGATAGTGGCTGTTCAAGACCAGTTGCCGAACCGCCAGAGGTTCGTAGGCCCGTGTCAATCGCTCGTGAGTCCCAGCGAAGACCTGCTTGAGCGTGATGAAGTTGCCGAGGCTCTTGCCCATCTTCTGGCCATCGACGGTGACCATGTTGTTGTGGACCCAGGAGCGGACGAACTGCGCGCCGTAGGCGGCCTCGGATTGTGCGATCTCACACTCGTGGTGCGGAAACTTGTTCTCCATGCCGCCGCCGTGAATGTCGAAGGGTTGGCCCAGGTACTTCGTGCTCATGGCCGAGCATTCCAGGTGCCAACCCGGGTAGCCCATGCCCCAGGGACTGGGCCATTGCATGATATGGTTGGGCTCGGCCTTCTTCCACAGTGCGAAATCGACGGGATTCCTCTTCTCCTGCGAGACCTCCACGCGTGCTCCGGCCATCATCTCCTCGGTGTTGCGGCCGGAAAGCTTGCCGTAGTCGGGGAACTTGGCGACATCGAAATACACGGACCCGTTGACCTCGTAGGCGAACCCCTTGTCCAGCAGGGTCTTGACGAGCGCGATCTGCTCGACAATGTGGCCGCTGGCCCGCGGGCTGATGTCCGGCCGGACACAGTTGAGCTTGTCCATGTCCTCAAAGTAGCTGCGGGTGTAGTACTCCGCCAGCGCCATCGGGTGTTTATGCTCCTTCAAGGCTGCCTTGGCGATCTTGTCCTCGCCCGCGTCCGCATCGTCGGTCAGATGCCCCACGTCCGTGATGTTCTGCACGTACGTGACGCTGTAGCCGAGGTATCGCAGATACCGCACGAGCACGTCGAAACTGATGTAGCTCTTGGCATGCCCCAGGTGCGCATGTCCATACACTGTCGGCCCGCAAACATAGATGCCGACCCGCCCCTCCACCAACGGCTTGGACTCCTCCGTCCGCCTCGTCAAACTGTTATAGAGCTGTAATGCCATAGGTTCCTTTTCAACATTGTTCGTGTCTATGAGGCGAAGCCCTTGCTCTTGATGTAGACCTCGACCTCCTGAATGAATGCCTGAGCTTCGTCGATCATAGCCGGATGCCCTCTTTCTCGATCTTACGGACAATTGGGCTGACCCCCATTGGGCCATGCTCAAGTTGCTCGGCGGCGACGACGAACGTCGACAACACCACGTCGTTCTCGAATCCAACCTCCCAGGCGACTTCCGAAATCTTCTCGCGAAGGTCGGCATCGATATGGTCCACCACGAGGAACACGTCCAAGTCCGACTCATCAGTCGCGTCCCCCCTGGCTCTGGAGCCAAAGACACAGAACTCCAGGACGGGCACCAAATCGGCTATGCGTCTCTTGAATTCCAGAGCCGTTTGTCTATCGCTCAGTGCTATCATAACAACTCATCCGAGAGTCCTGTGGCATCGCTAAGCATGGCCGTATTCTACCGGTAGAACTGCCGTCGGTCAACGTTCGTGTGGAGGACAGGAATCAGTCCTGTCCGCCGTAATCGCTGTCCGCAATCGCGCGTTCAGCCTGTTCCGTTCGGTCACAGGTTGACTTGCCATGTCATGGCGGCTGTGATGACAATACAGGCATGAAGACTCACCTGCAACTGGACCGTAGCGTATTGGCCGAGTTCTGCCGCAGGTGGCGGATACGGGAGTTGTCTGTCTTCGGTTCAGCGCTGCGGGACGATTTCAACCCGAACAGCGATCTGGATTTCCTTGTGAGCTTCGAGCCGGGAACGCCGTTGGATATTGACCGGCTGGTGGACATGAAAGAGGAGCTGGAAGCTCGCTTTGGGCGCCCCGTTGACCTCGTGGAAAAAAAGGCGATGCGAAACCCCTGGAGAAAACACGAAATCCTCAAGACCCGCCAGGTGATCTATGCGGCTTGATAGCAATGATGAAGTGTGAATTCTGCAATTCGGAAACCAGCTCGAGAGAGGTCAGGAAGCAACACTGGTTCCAGGGCAAGCTCTACATCGTCGAGAACGTCGATGCGGAGGTGTGCGATCAGTGTGGCGAGCGGTATTTCCACGCTGCGTCGCTCGATGCGATAGACAAGCTCATCACGGGCGACCATGCGATCAAAGAGGTGCTATCGGTCGAAGTCCTCTCCGCCGACGATGCCTGGAGCACGGCAAGAATCATGGCCGTGCAGGCAATGCCGTCCGGAATTAGGGAAGCGTCCCCGGAATTCGGCTACTCATGGTTTGGAAACCGCCCTGTTAAAGTCGGCGATGAAACTCCTGACAATATCATCCTTGTTAACCCCGTCGCCACACAGCTCTCTGGACAGAAGGACGCCACCCGGTCGCTCTATCTCGACCTTCTGCGCTGGTATGTCCGTCCCGCTGGCCTTTACCACGATTCCCGATGCTGTCGGGATTGCTTCTACCCTCCAATCAAAGCCCCCGGTTGCCGTTGGCAGGTCCTCTCCCGGCTTGGTAACGTGGATGGTAATTGACGAGCCTTTGAGGACGGTTTCACCTTTCATGCCTCGCTTTTGCAGCTCTCCCTCTATTTCGCGGAACGCCGGCTGGGCGATGTTACTCACGAACTCAATTGCCTTCCGTTCGCTCTGGTTCATATTCGCCTTCTTCTGTTGCTCTGCTTTCTCTTGCTCCTGTCGCCGCTGCTGGGCCTGCCGGAGCGTCTCGTCGAGTTGTTTCCAGTCGTCCATGTTCTGCCTCCTGATTCAAAAAGGTCTCTTGCGTCGCCTGTCATTGTGTCATGGCGGGCCGACGCCCGTCAAGCTCTCGTGCGGCCCGCCGCCCGGCGATGGGACCTGCGTAGGGAAAGCGTCCTACAACTCAGCTATTGTCCAGTGATACGCCAAGTAAGGCTCCCGCGCCAACGCAGGCGGCGACCTTGCCTATCTCCTTGAAGGTCTCAGAATTCCTGATAGCAAACCGCCGTGCCTTGCGCCAGAGGGGTTCCACCTGTCTCAGATCGTGTTCCCTGCCGAGCATCATCAGCATCATGGCCACGCCTTTAGCGTCAGGGTGGTGTTCGTCCGATAGATGCTTGAAGGTTGTTATCAGGCCATTGCCGACTTGTTCCAAAAGGTCCGTCGGCGCTAAGCTCAGAAATCTGATATACTGGTCTATGGTAAACGTCTCTTGCATCGCCCATGCCTCCATAGAATTGAAATCAGAACCCCCGCAAAGTATGCACAATGAATCAAGAAAGCACAAATAGAGACTCTTGAAGGAATGGAATCTGCATCTGTTGGGTAGCCCTAACGAGAGGGTTTTGAGTGAATTTCGCTCGGATATTGAGTGAGGAATGTAGGGGGCTTGCGCCTTTTTGAGAAGCGCAGAAAGCCCCGGTCCTGTGGAGACACAGCGGCTTCCCTTGCGGCGCTATCGCTATCGATAACTGATACCGTCGTCACCCTTCTGCCGGGTCCACCGCTTTCCGTCCTTCTCGAATTCCACCGTGTCTTTGTGTATCTTGACCACCGTCGCGCCGTTAATAACACCTCCTTCACGGACTAATTGCTTCTCAATGATCTCCCCATATACTTCCTTTGGAAATGCTATCACGGCTTGCTCGTCGTCCGCACTCGGAATGACTTCAGGGCTGTCTTGACGCAAGCGAATTGAATCAGCCTCCGAATAGTCATCATCTGATAGAAGTGTCCACTGTAGCGCAACGGGCGTCGAAGGTCGAGGGCTTAACTTGATACGCTCTTCAATAACATAATGATAGGTCTTGTCCTCTTTGGTTTTCATAATCTCGCCCTTTCAGAAGTCTGTCAAATAGGCCCGTTCACTTGCCCCATCCTGATATCGGCAGATTTGCGGGGGACTAGCAGAAAACGCCGGCACTGAGAAGACAACGGGTCTGTGTTCGCATTGCCGCCGTACGTGTGATGTGTCAACGTTCGATAATGTGCGCCGGAAGCCCCCCAGTCGGTCCCCCTGAGAGAGTCCGGCAACACTATGCGTTCTGGATTCCACATCTCTGTGTCGAGCCCACAGAGTCCGGCGAGGTTTCTTGCGGAGCAGGGCGATGGCGGCGAATCTGGCCTTTCATCGGGGCCGGTCTTGGGGCCTCCGCGTGGATCGTCAGGTCCAGGTCGCCGTTGCTGTAGCCGAGCAGGCCCGCCGGGCGCAAGACCACCCTGCAAGACAATCCGTGTCGGGCCGCATGGATTCGTGTCGAACGAAATGAGAATTTCCTGTAACCATTCCCGGGGGCTGACCACTATCAGGGTAGATGTAACTGGAGAATTAAACTACGTAGTTGAGATAGGGTTTGCGGTCGTGACAGGAAAGGGCGTAGGGATGAGGAGGAAGCTACGAAAGGATGCGGCGGAGACGCGGCGGCGGCTGCTCGCGGCGGCGGCCGAGGCGTTTGCGGAGAAGGGCTTCTGGGAGGCCACCCACGCGGAAATCTGCCAAACGGCCCAGGCCAATACGGCGGCGGTCAACTATCACTTCGGCAGCAAGGAGAACCTATACGTCGAGGCGTGGAAGTACTCGTTTGAGGAATCGGTCAAGGCCCATCCGCCGGATGGTGGGGTCGGGCCGGAGGCGCCGGCGGCGGAGCGGCTGCGTGGGCGGATTCTGGCGTTCATGCAGCGTATGGCCGACCCGAACAACCACGAGGTCGAGATCCTGCACAGGGAAATGGCGAACCCGACGGGACTGCTCACCGAAGTCCTGACGCCGGCCCTGGAACCGCAGCGGCAGGCCCTTCGTGCGATCATCCGGGAGTTGTTGGGAGGCCAGGCAAGCGAACAGCAGGTGTTCTTCAGCGAGATGAGCCTCATGGGGCAGTGTTTCGGCCCGATGCTGCACCTGCGTCAGGGATGCTCGGGCTCCCGTGTCCTGCACCCACCGGGGCCGCCTTTGGAGTTCGACGTCGAGGATCTGGTCGATCATATCGTCCAGTTCACTCTGGCAGGTATCGAGGCCATCCGCACGGAAGCCCAGAAAGGCCGCAAGGTCTCTGAGAAGCAGCACCGGCGCGGGCATGGCTTGAAGAAATAGGAGCGACTCATGAGTGTTTGGCAGGGGACAGCGCGGATGAGAAAGGCCTTGTGGTTGTGCACGTTGCCGGCGGCTCTGGCGATGGCCGGGTGCGTGGTGGGACCGAATTACGTCCCGCCGAAAGCGCCGACACCCGACACGTGGCACAGCCAGTTGCAGGACGGGCTGGTGGGCGGCGAGGTGGACGCCGAAGCGTTGACCTCGTGGTGGGCCACACTTGATGATCCGGTGCTGTCGGGCCTGATCGAGCGAGCTGTGGCGGGCAACCTGGACCTCAAGCAAGCGTGGGCGAGGGTGCGCGAGGCGCGGGCGCGACGGAAGGGCGCTCAAGGCGCGTTCTTCCCGACGCTCGATTCGGCTGCTTCCGCCACGTGGAGCACCAGCGGCGCGGAGGGCGTGCGAACCGTCAACAATGAGACCTACGCGGCGAACTTCGATGCCGGTTGGGAGTTGGACCTCTTCGGCGGCATTCGCCGCTCGGTGGAGGCAGCCCAGGCCAATCTGGAGGCCAGCGATGAGGACCTGCGTGACACGCTGGTGTCCCTGCTGGCCGAGACCGCCCTGAACTACGTCGAGGTGCGGACGTTCCAGGCCCGGCTGGCGGCGGCCGAAGCGAGCCTGAAGACGCAGGAGGAAACCTACCAGTTGACTGTGTGGCGGTCCCAGGCCGGCCTGGGCGACGAGTTGGCCGCACAGCAGGCGAAGTACAACCTGGAAAACACGCGTTCGCAGGTCCCCTCGTTGCAGACCGGATTGGAGGAAGCGATGAATCGCGTCGCCGTGCTGCTTGGAGAGCCGCCGGGGCAGGTGCACGCGGAGCTCGCGCGGGCGCAGGCCATCCCGGTTCCGCCGGCGGAGGTGGCCGTGGGTGTCCCGGCAGACGTAATACGCCGGCGTCCTGACATCCGGCGCGCCGAACGCAACCTGGCGGCCCAGAATGCCCGCGTCGGCGTAGCCACGGCAGACCTCTATCCTCAGCTCCGGTTGAGCGGCTCGATCGGCCTGGAAGCTCTGTCATTGGAGGACCTGGCCTCCGGCTCCTGGTTCCTCAGTGGCGGGCCGCGATTGACCCTGCCGCTTTTCAATACGACGATTCGGCCCAATATCGAGGTGCAATCGGCCTTGCAGGAGCAGGCGCTGCTCCAGTACGAGGCCGCCGTCCTCAACGCGCTGGAGGAGGTGGAGAATGCCCTTGTGGCATACGCGCAGGAGCAGCGAAGGAGAGAGAATCTACGCGAGGCGACGAAGGCCGCTCAGGCGGCGGCCGAGCTGGCGCAGTACAAGTACCAGGCGGGTCTGACGGATTTCAGCAATGTCCTGGACGCGGAGCGGTCGCTCCTGTCGTTCCAGGATCAGTTGCAGCAAAGCGACGGGACGGTGACCTCCAACCTGATTCGGCTCTACAAGGCCCTGGGAGGCGGATGGACTTCAACGGCGGTCGCCTCGGCTTCGGGCGAGGCCGGGCAACAGCATTGAGATATGGAGAAACCAATGAGTGCGAAACCACATGCGGAATCGGATATTGCCAAAACCCTCGGCGTTGCCGACGGGGCCGGTCGGCGCCGGCGTCTGAAGCGCTGGCTTGTTCCTCTGCTGCTGATCGTGGCGCTGGTAGGCTTCCTGGCCCTGCGCAAGAGCCCTGGCGGGTCGAAAGTGGTACAGTATAAGACCCAGGAGGCCAAACGCGGCGATCTCGTTGTTCGCGTCACGGCCACGGGCACCCTCGAGCCCACTAATGAGGTCGAGGTCGGCAGCGAGATCTCCGGCATCGTCAAAGCGGTCGAGGCGGACTACAACGATGAAGTCAGGGTCGGGCAGGTCCTGGCGCGGATCGACACCTCCAAGTACGAGGCTCAGGAGACGCAGTTGAAGGCGGCCCTCGAGTCGGCCCAGGCCAGGGTCTTGCAGGCCAAGGCGACCCTGAACGAGACGCAGACCAAGCTGGCGCAGCTCCAGCGGGTGCGGGAGCTGAGCGATGGGAAGGTGCCGTCGCAGACCGAGTTCGATGCGGCCCAGGCGGCGTTGGAGCGGGCCAAAGCCGATGACGCCAGCGCCGCGGCAGCCGTTGCCCAGGCTCAGGCCACTCTCAAGGCCACGCAGACCGATATCGCCAAGGCGGTCATTCGCTCGCCGATCGATGGCGTCGTTCTGACTCGCCAGATCGAGCCCGGTCAGACCGTGGCCGCCGCGTTTCAGGCGCCGGTGCTGTTCACTCTCGCCGAGGACCTGACTCAGATGGAGTTGCACGTGGACGTGGACGAGGCGGACATCGGTCAGGTGGGGGACGGCCAGGAGGCGGAGTTCACCGTAGCGGCATACCTGGATCGGACCTTCAAGGCCAAGATCGTGCAGACCCGCTTTGGCTCCCAGACCGTGGACGGCGTGGTCACATATGAGACCGTGCTGAAGGTGGACAACACGGACCTGGCGCTGCGCCCGGGGATGACCGCGACGGCCGATATCACGGTCCAGAAAGTGGAAAATGCCCTGCTGGTCCCCAACGCGGCCCTGCGGTTCTCGCCGCCGATGCAGGGGCAAAAGAGGGCCTCCCGCGGACTGGTGGGCATGATGCTTCCGGGCCCGCCTCGCTTCAACGCGCCGCAGGAAGCGGTGGTGGACACGAACAAGAGACAACAGACCCTGTGGGTCCTGAAGGACGGTCTCCCGACGGCGGTTCCCGTGACTATCGGCGTCTCGGATGGTGCGATGACTGAGGTCGTCTCGGGCGACATTCAGCCGGGCACGCCGGTCGTCGTCGATACCATGGCGACGGGGAGGTGAGTATGATCGCCTCTACCCAGACAGAAACAACGCCTCTGATCGAGCTGACCGGTGTGACGAAGGTCTATGGTACGGGCCAGGCCGCCATGCAGGCGCTGGCCGGGATCGACTTGCGCATCGAAGAAAGGGACTTCGTGGCGATCATGGGCCACAGCGGATCGGGCAAGTCCACGTGCCTGAACATCCTCGGGTGTCTGGACTCGCCTACCTCGGGATCCTATCGCTTCCAGGGCGTCGAGGTATCGCAGTTGACCCGCGACCAGCGGGCCAGGTTGCGCCGTTACTACCTGGGATTCGTCTTTCAGGGCTACAACCTCCTGAAACGGACTTCTGCCATTGAGAACGTGGAACTGCCCTTGATCTATCGCCGGGTGCCCGCCCGGCAGCGTCACCGAATCGCCCGCCAGACCCTCGCGTCCGTGGGCCTGGAGGGTTGGGAATCGCACAATCCGAACGAGCTGTCCGGCGGCCAGCAGCAACGGGTGGCGATTGCGCGCGCGATCGTCACAGGTCCCTCGGTCCTCATGGCCGATGAGCCCACGGGCAACCTGGACTCTGCCCGCAGCCAGGAAATCATGGAGCTGCTCTCCGGACTCAACCGCGAGCAGGGGATCACCATCGTCATGGTCACGCACGAGCCGGACATGGCCGCATATGCCAAACGCATCGTCCATTTCAAGGACGGCAGAATCGAATCCGATGAGAAGAATGGGAGGGCACACTGATGGTCTGGAACACGCTGCTGCTGGCCCTGCGCGAGATTCGCCGCAACGTCATGCGGTCGTTCCTGACCGTGCTGGGCATCGTCATCGGCGTGGCGTCGGTGATCACCATGGTGACCCTGGGCAAGGGGGCCACCCAGCAGGTGACCACCTCGATCGCCAGCATGGGCAGCAACCTGTTGATGCTCAGCCCCGGCAAGCGGATGGGCCCGGGTTCGATGGGATCGGCCCCCGCCTTCAAGGCCGAAGACGGCGAGGCCATTGCCCGCGAGATCGGCGGTATTGCCCTGGTTGTCCCTGTGGCGAGTCGATCCATCAGCGCGATCTACGGCCATGAGAACTGGTCGACCTCAGTGACGGGCACCACCAGCGCGTTCCTGAGCCTTCGGAACATGCGACTGGGCAGCGGGCGGTCTTTCAGCGACAGCGAGGCCCGCGCCGGAGCCGCGGTCTGCGTTATCGGACAGACCGTCCGCGAGAAGCTCTTCGGCGCCCAGGACCCGCTGAACAATCGAATTCGTCTGGGGGCGCTGTCGTTCCAGGTCATCGGCCTGTTGGAGGCCAAGGGCCAGAACAGCATGGGCATGGACCAGGACGACATCGTGCTGCTGCCCCTGCGGACCTTCCAGCGAAGGATCGCGGGCAATCACGACGTTAGCCTGATCCAGGTCTCCGTCCAGGACGGCGTCTCCACGGAAAAGGTCCAGCGGGACATCCGCCTGCTGATGCGGAGTCGTCGCCGTCTGGCCACCAGCGAGGACGACAACTTCAACGTGATGGATACCAAGGAGATCTCCAGGATGCTCACGGGTACCACCACGATGCTCACCGGCCTGCTCGGAGCCGTCGCGGCCGTCAGCCTCCTGGTCGGCGGCATCGGCATTATGAACATCATGCTGGTGTCGGTCACCGAGCGGACGCAGGAGGTCGGCACCCGCCTCGCCATCGGCGCTCTGGAACGAGAGGTGCTCATGCAGTTTCTCGTCGAGGCGGTGGTGCTGTCATCTTCCGGCGGCCTCTTCGGAATCCTCCTGGGTCTGAGCGCGTCCTTTGCCCTCAAGAACGCGCTGATGGTCCCGTTCGTCTTCGATCCGACGATCGTCCTGATCGCCTTTGTCTTCTCGGCGGCCGTAGGCGTCGTCTTCGGCTATTTCCCCGCTCTCAAAGCCGCCCGCCTCGACCCCATCGACGCCCTCCGCCACGAGTGACGCGGCTCGGCAGAGACGACCAAGGCAGCCTGTCCCATGGTGCAAACTCGGCTTGCAGAAGGGATTCGTTGCGGCTATGATGAGGCGATGGCGAACAAATCCTGGAAAAAGGACGAAAGCCCTGTGGCCGTGAACAAGAAGGCCTACCACGACTTCGAGCTGGTGGACAAGTTCGAGGCGGGGATCGAGCTTCGCGGCAGCGAGGTGAAATCACTTCGAGCGGCCGCCGCGGACCTGACCGGGTCGTACGCCAGGATGCAGGATGGGGAGTGCTGGCTGGTCGGCACGAAGATCGCCGCCTACCAGCAGGCGGGGAATATGGGCCACGATCCGGCCCGCAAGAGAAAGCTGCTCCTGCACAAAGCGGAGCTGCACCGGATCTGGAACAAGCTCGAACAGCGGGGCTTTGCCCTGGTCCCGTTGCGGATCTATTTCACGAAGAAAGGCCTCGCCAAGGTGGAGCTGGCTCTGGCGCGGGGCAAGCGGCAGTACGACAAGCGCCGGACGATCACCGAGCGCGATCAGAAACGGGATATCGACCGAAGCATGAAGAAGTACAGGGGAAGGTAGACGATATGGCGGACGAAGAGAAGAAGATCATCGTCGATGAAGATTGGAAACGCGAGGCGCAGCAGGAGAAGGAGCGACTGGCGGCTCAGGAGGCCGAGGAGAAGGCGAAAGCCGCCGCGGAGGGACGCAAGCGAGACCGCGAGCTGCCCCGCGGGGACCTGGCGGGATTGGTCAATATGCTGACGACGCAGGCGCTCTTCGCTCTGGGTCTGATTCAGATCAAAGGCGAGGAGGACCGCGGGCCCGATCTCGAGCTGGCGCGGTACAACATCGACATACTCGAGGCGATCGAACAGAAGACGAAAGGGAACCTGACGCCAGAGGAGCAGGAATTGCTGAAGAACACGCTCAACGACCTGCGCATGGGGTACGTGAACATCACGAATCAGCCTGGCTCGCAGCAATGATCGTAGGGCGGATAAGTGGAGTCCTGGAAAATGGAGGTCAGGCTTGTCGTTCAAGGAAATCGGTTTTGCGATTTCCCTGAATGATTCGCACAAGTGGCTGTGTGCCACGACCACCTCTTAGGGAGCCTGGGGGCGGGCGATGGCGCCTGCCTGTGGATAGGACGCACTGCGTTGGCTACCATTCTGGATGATATTATCGCCAATAAGCGGGAGGAAGTGGAACGACGGCGGTCGCAGATCAGCCTGGAGCAGCTCCGCGAGCAGGCGATGAGCAAGCCGCGATGCCGCAACTTCTTCAAGGCGGTCACCGGGCGCAACCCACGGGGCATCAACGTCATTGCGGAGATCAAGAAGGCCTCGCCGTCCGCCGGCCTGATCTGCAAGGACTTCGATCCGGTCCGGATCGCCAAGGTTTACGAGCACTGCGGCGCCGACGCGATCAGCGTCCTGACTGACGAGAAGTATTTCCAGGGCAAGCTGGAATACCTGGAGCAGGTGAAGCAGGCGGTGTCCGTGCCGATCCTTCGTAAGGATTTCATCATCGACATCTGGCAGGTGTACGAGTCCCGCGTCGCCGGGGCTGACGCGATTCTGCTGATCGCCGAGGCGCTGCGACCGGGCGACAGGATGGACCTGATGATCGCGGCGGCGGAGCTGGGCCTGACTGTGCTGCTGGAGGTCCACGAGGCCGATTCGCTCCTGGCCGTTCGCAGCCTGATCGGGTTCCCCAAGAGGGGCTACAGCGTCCTGGGTGTCAACAATCGCGACCTGACCACGATGAAGGTGGACCTGGGCACGACGATCCGGCTGGCCGGGCTGCTGGACACCGACAGCGAGCTGGTCTCCGAGAGCGGCGTCCGGACACGGGCCGACGTCAACAGACTCAAGTCAGCCGGCGTCCGGGCCGTGCTCATCGGCCAGACCCTGTGCGAGCAGCCCAACATCGAAGCGAAATTCACGGAACTGTTCGAGTGAGCCGTCCGACGGCTGAGGGACGATACAATGGACATGGTTCTTCATGCAGCGCCGCTGTTGATTCTGGGTCTTCTGGCCGGGACTCTTAGTGGTCTGCTCGGCATCGGCGGCGGCGTCATCATCATACCGATCCTGGTCTTTGTGTTCGGGCTGACCCAGCACGAGGCGCAGGGCACGACGTTGGCCCTGATGGTGCCGCCCATCGGCCTGCTGGCCGCCTGGACCTACTACAAGCACGGCCACGTGAACGTTGGGATGGCCGCGCTCATCTGCCTGGGCTTCTTCTTTGGCGGCCTGCTCGGCGCCCGACTCGCGAGCGTTATCAGCGGCGTCCTGCTCAAACGCCTCTTCGGCATCGCTCTCCTGATTACCGCCCTGAAGATGATCCTGGCGAAATAGCCGCACCGACCTGTCTTCTCGTACAGTGGCGCGACCCCCCAAAACACAACGGAGAGGGCGGGATTCGAACCCGCGGTAGGGATAAACCCTACACGGCCTTTCCAAGACCGCTCGATAAGCCACTCTGACACCTCTCCAACGGCTCACGGAAACCGTGTGGCTCACTGATTCTACGAGATTGGCCGCGGAAAAGACAAGCCCAAAATGGGCTCTGGAAACGCAGAGACGGGCCGATCTCACGGAGGTTCTTTCGCGTAGTAATGAACCAGGAGGGTGCTGACCGAGACTAATTTATAGAATGGCCGGCCACGCAGAACAGATCGTTGACGAATTGTTGGTCATGGAGTGCCAGGACGGCAGTGTCCGGGCCATGGACCGCCTGGTCGAACGCTGGCAGAAGCGTCTCTGGCGATACGCCTACCGGCTGACGGGCGATCCAGAGGCCGCGTGGGACATTACGCAAGAGAGCTGGCTGGCGATCGTGCGAGGCATCCTGCATCTGGACGACCCGGCGCGTTTCCCGTCCTGGGCGTATCGGATCGTCACGAACAAAGCTCGCGACTGGATGGCCGGGGCGGTCAAAGCCAGACAGATGCCTGCCGGGCATGTGGGCAATGAGGCTGGGGTGAGCGGGGTGGACGACCGCGGGATTCATGACGATCTACACGCCCTGATGAGCCGGCTTTCGGAACCGAGCAGGACCGTGCTGACCCTCTGCTACCTGGAGGGCTTTGCCGTCGTGGAGATCGCGGCCATCCTGCGCGTCCCGCCGGGCACGGTGAAATCCCGGCTTCACTCGGCAAGGAAGGAATTGAAAACCCTGTGGATACAGGAATCTGAGCAAAGGAGAGAACCATGAAGAGCGAAGAGATCAGAAAGATAGTCGACGACGTGTACGATGACTCCAGAGAAGACTCCATCCGCGCAATGATCGGCGAGTTCTACAACCGGCGGATGCTCTCCACCGCGGTTGTCATCTGGATCGCGGGTCTGCTGCTTCTCGGGGGCAGCGTCTACAGTGCCATACGATTCTTCGGCGTTGTCGAGACCAGGGACCAGATCATGTACGCCGCGATCTTCATCGTCTGCGCGTACATGCTCGGCCTGATGAAGATCTTCGCCTGGCAGATGATTCACAGAAACAGCATCAAGCGGGAGATCAAACGCGTGGAACTGCGGATCGCAGAGCTAGTCGGGTCGATGAATAAGACCGCCTGATTCTCGCCCTGTCAGCGATGCGGAATCGCCGACCTTGCCACATTTGCGAGATCCGTGTGCAGTATTGCCGATGTGTGATCGTGACGTCGACGTGCTCCTGTGGTAGGATACATCCCGGACCGATGGAAGGCTGCCGTTCTGCACGCGCGGCAAGCGAACAATCCGGGCTCTGGATAGAAGGAGAACTCGATGTCGCTGAGGAAGATACTCTGGACCGTTCTGGTTCTGGCGTCCATGACGATGAAGCTGGTCTCGGGGGCCGAGGGAGTCACGTATGCCGAGCGGCTGGGCTGGCCTGCCGGCACGCGGGTTGTCCTCTTCCACGTGGATGACGCGGGCATGTCGTACGACTCGAACCGAGGGGCGATCCTCGCCCTGGAAGGCGGCATCGCGACGTCCGCCAGTGTCATGATGCCGTGCCCGTGGGTGCCGCAGTTCGCCGCATATCTCAAGGAGCATCCGGAGGTGGACGCGGGCCTTCATCTGACGCTCAATGCCGAATGGAAGGATTACCGCTGGGGTCCCGTCGCCGGCAAGCCGGCGGTCCCTGGTCTCGTGGATGAGCAGGGCTGCCTCTGGGATGATGTGGCCGACGTGGCTCGTCACGCCTCCGCGCAGGAGTTCGAGACGGAAATCCGCGCCCAGATCGACAAGGCCCTGACCATGGGCTTGCATCCAACCCACCTGGATACGCACATGGGCACGTGCTTCCAGCAGCCGTTCACGGAGCGGTACATACGAGTGGGCATCGAGCTGGGCATTCCGATCCTGGTGATCGGCGGACACATGCAGTACCTCAGCGCCGAATACGGCCAGTTCAAGCCGCTGATCCAATTGTTGGCGGAGGGGGTCTGGAAGGCGGGACTGCCCGTGATCGACGACCTCGTGACCCAGCCGACAAAAGGCCCGGCGTACGAGCAGAGGAAGCAGGAACTGTTCAGACTGCTCCGTGACATGAAACCGGGCGTCACGCAGATCATCGTGCATTGCACCGCGCCGACGGAGGTCTTCCGGCATATCTCCGGTTCAGGCCCGGCTCGGGAGGCGGAGCTTCGACTCATGACGGATCCCGAGGTGCGGACATTCATCGCGGATCAGGGCATCGTCCTGACGACCTGGCGCGAGCTCAAACAGCGTCGCGACGCAGCAGACGGCGCCAGTTGTCAGCCATGACTCCTGTTCCGCCAGGTGCACGCTGCGGACGGCTGTGAACGACTCCTCGGGCGGCGCTGTCTTGAGCAGGTAGCGCTTCCACCCCTGCGTTGTGCATCTTCCTGGACATCCGGGGCTCGTCGAACGTCGATGGTGCGATAATACGGATGCCCGGCAGGTAGAGTCCTTCGGCCGTGCGGCGTGTCTCGCGCAACGACGCCTGGCATCACCCCAGGACCATCGAAGAAGCCCAGAAGCATCGCTGCTCGTTCCTGACCGTGTTCACGCGGGGATCTCAATCAGCTCCGGTCGGATGCCGTCCGGCCGTATGTGCAGCAGGGCCATGCTGACGGGGAGACTGAACCGCCGGGGGCCGGCGCTGCCCGGGTTGAGGTACAGGACGCCGTCGACGTACTCCACATGCGGCCTGTGCGAATGGCCACAGACCACGACATTCGTTCCAACCGGCAGCGCGTGCGCATTGAGCCTGCTCCTGTCGTGAATCACGTAGATTCCCCGGCCGTCCACATCCAGGTATTCCACCTCGTCCAACTTCTGTGCCCAGCTTGCCCGATCCATGTTCCCGCGCACAGCCACCACCGGGGCGATCTCACGAAGGTTCGCCAGAACACCGGGGTCGTCCACGTCGCCTGCATGGATGATCCGTTCGCAGCCGCGCAGCCTGTCCTTCACCGGCTCCCTGAGCAATCCGTGCGTATCTGAGAGAACGCCGATGCATCGTGTCGCCATTGGTCGAGAGACTCCAAGCCCAGGGTGGAAACGTCCGGTCATTATAACCCATGTCGCATGGGAATCATCTCCAACCTGCAAGGCAACTTCACTCCTGAACCGGTCCCTCATTCATGACTCATCTTGGTGACTTCAGTCGCCCGATTTGGTATAATCCGGATTGGCGGTCCTGGCCGACCGGGTGTCTCGGTGAAGGGCTGGTGTTGGATGAGGAGGTACGACCATGTGCATGTTCCTTGCCGCGATCCAGAGCTTGACGTTATGTCTTCTGTCCGCGCCGCAGGCTGCCCCGCAGTTCCTGGCCGGCACCACTCGGGTGATCGCCCAGGTCACCGGTGACTACGATACCTACCTGTTGCGGCAGACCCTCAGCAAGACACAGACGCGGGCCTCGGTCATCGGCACGGACCTGGGCAGCTCGTTCGAGCACGACGGCAAGCTGTGCTTGCTGTTCGGCGATACCCAGGGCGGCATACGCCAGGATGCAGACTCATTCGCCTGGTCCGATTCCACCGACCCGCAACACTTGGTGCTCGATTTCCCCACGGATGCCCGGGGCCAGTTTGTGCCCATCACGATTCCGGGGATTCCGCAAGGTTCCATGTGCGTGCCCAGCGGAGGCATCTCCTTGAACGGCCGCATGTACATCGTCTACGGCACCGACTGGTACAATCCGAACGGCAGCATCGACAGCAACGGGAATCTCGAGCGTTCCGTGCTTGCCCGCTCCGACGATCGCGGGCTGACCTGGCGGGTGATCTACGAGCTGGCCAAGGCCCGCGACCATGACATGGACCCGGTGAGGTTCGTCAACGTATGCCCTCGCCGCATCGCGGCCGGCTCTTGCGAGGGCCTTCCCTTCCTGGACCGTGACATGGTGTTGCTCTGGGGCAGCGGCGCGTATCGCAAGAGCGATCTCTACCTGGCGTGCGTGCCCGTCGCTCAGATCGAGGACAAAGCCGCCATTCGCTACTTCGCCGGACTGAGTCGCACGGGCCGGCCGGTCTGGGAAGCCGACTCCACCGCCGCCGCTCCGCTGTTCTTCGACAATCGCATTGGCGAGCTTTCCGTCGCCCGGATCGAGCCCATCCGCCGGTGGGTCTTGCTCTACAACGCTGGTCTCCAGGGGGTGTGTCTGCGCATGGCGGAGCAGCCCTGGGGGCCCTGGACGCCGGCGAGCTACGTGCTCGACAGGGACTTCATGACCGAGCAGGACTGGGCGGGGGCCTATGGGCCGTACATAGTCGAGCGATTCACCAGCGGCGACCCGAACCGATGCACGATCCGGTACATGATGTCCGCGTGGAATCCCTACCAGGCCTTCCTCCTACAGTCTGACTTGGGCCGGCCTGTTGCGCCGCCGGCGCATCTGGAAACGGTTTGTCTCATGCCCGCCGATGAGGATTGGCACACAAGTTCCCAGGATGTGTTCCGGTCCTTCGAGCGGCGGGGCTGGCCCTACGTGACGACCTACGCACAAGGCGGCGACGCGGCCAAAGGACTGACCTGGACGTGGCTGCCGCAGGACACGAACAACGTGAATCTGGAGTTCCGGCTGCACGGCGGCCACGGCGAAGTCCTGCTCGTCGAAGGCGATGCTCCAATCCCCACGCAAGGCGATCCCGCCATCCTGTACCCGTTGATCCGCGGGGGGCAGTACGGCCCGGTTCTGCACCGGGCCAAGGGCCGAGACAGCAACGAGACGGAGGTCACCGTATTGTGGGACCTGTCCGGCTGCAACGACCGCTGGCTGAAGGTCCTCATAATCGATTGGCTGACCGAGCCCTGGGGCTTCCTCAGCGTCTCCCAGATGCGCCTGCTCCGCGCTGCGTTGCCGTGAGACCGTCGCAGACGGCAGAATAGGGGGGATTCCCTGTAAACGCGGCGGCGGGTAAGGGCCTTCATAATAGTAGAGATCTCAAGTTGCATGCAGCTCGGACGCCGTGTTTACACTTGTGCGGGCGGGTCGCTATGATCAGGTGCAGCATGTCTACGTGAGCGTAGTCATGGCGTCCGTTCAGGAATGTTTCTGTTGCCGGGTAGTACGACAGTGTCGGATCGAGACTTTGAAAACTTGGTGAACGAGCACGGCGGTCGAGTCCTTCGCACGGCCATGCGAGTCCTGCGCGACGCCAGCCTGGCACACGATGTGCACCAGGAGGTTTTCCTGGCCATCTGGCGGCGCTGGCACAAGTACGATGGCCAGGTGAACTGGACGGCGTACCTGTATCGTGCCACCGTGCGAAAGGCCCTGGACCTGGCCCGGCGTCGAGCTCGACATGGCATGCCGGTCGGGACCGTAGAGACGCAGGATTCTGCGTCTCTACACGCGGTCACTACGAACGGCCCTGACGGCGCCTTGGCGGCCGATGAGTTGGAGCAACGGTTGGCATCCGTTCTGGCCCGGCTGCCTCGGCGCGAGGCGGACGCGTTCATCCTGTCTCGGTTGGAACGATTGGAGACGGCGGAGATCGCCGGAATCATGGGCTGTGCGGAGTCTACCGTACGCGTCCATCTGCACCGTGCAGTGGCCAAGCTGGCCTGCCAACTCCGCGAGTACCTGGATCAATGAAGAAGGTGAGCGATGAGTTCCCATAATGTGACTGATGAGCAGCTCGTTCAATTCGTGCTTGGGGACTTGCCTCCTCAGAGGGTCCACGAGATCGAAGCGCACCTGGGGCAGTGCGAGCCATGCCGGCAGGCGGTCAGGCGGCTTCAGTCGCTGCTCGACTGTGCCGGCCGTATAGGCAGCATACCGGAGGATGAACACATCGTGCAGTCAACGAATCGAGAGGTTCTACTGGCTGCGAGAATGCAGGATAAAGACCAATCGCGCCATGGGGTTCGATCCGTGGTGCTTCTCGGGAGAACGATCATGAGCAATCGGATAGCGAAACTGGCGGTGGCAGCCGTGGTCTGCCTGGCCGCGATCGCAGGTCTGAGCACATTCACGGGCGGCGCCGGTAGGGTTTACGCTCGCGCAATCAGCCAGTTGCACAAGGCGCAGACTCTGACCTACAGCATCATCACGAAGACGGGCATGGAGGACATGCCTACAGTGCGCATGGACATTGCCTTCAAGAGCGTCGGAGACACGGGCTTCCTTCGTACGGCCACCCACGATGGTTATATCACCGTGGCACAAGCCACAGGCAACGGAATGAAGGGGCTTACCATCGTCCCGGTCGCGAAGAACTTCGTGAGATTCGAACTGGAGAACGTCCCGGACGACCCTGCCAAGGACCCGTGGGCCATGATCGACACGCTTCGGGCCCTGCCGGAACAGGCAGATGAAGTGCTGGGACGCAGAGAGGTGGACGGACGGCCGCTCGATGGCTTCCGCGTCCGCGAAGCGGATCTGGTGACAACGGTATGGATCGACCCGGCAACGGGGCGTCTCACCCGCGTGGAGCTGGAGGTCCCCAGTGCGCCTGGGATGAATGTGATCATGAGTGACTTCCAGCTTGACATACCGTTAGAGGACTCGTTCTTCAGTCTCGAGGCGCCGGAGGGATATGTGCAGCTCGAGATCCAG
This sequence comes from Sedimentisphaerales bacterium, assembly GCA_016928975.1. The sequence goes on from JAFGJR010000250.1 coordinate 46,929, forward strand.
GAGGACGCTGGCAGGGTTGGCGAGCAGGATTTCATCGAGTTCCTGCGTGCCTGGTCACAATGGACGGTGGACGGAACGTTCCCGCCAATGGTGACCGGAACGGAGATCGCCAAAGTGATCATTCAGATGGCTCAGGAAGGCAAGTTCAAGCCGGGCTGGGACTTCGGCCGTCAACAAGTGATGTATCGCGGGCTGGCCTTCATCGGGACCCTGCGAGCGGGCATGTGGCGCTACGCCGGCCAGAACGTCCCCTTCGGCGACCCGGCCGTGCCGATCTTCTGGTATCAGTCCCAGGGCTCCCCTACGTGGCGAGTCATCCACGCCGACCTGCACGTTGTGGACACGGCCCCGGAGAACCTGCCGAAATAGACCTCCCGTTGGCCTTGACAACGCACAGAGCCGGGCCCCCGCGCCCGGCTTTCTCGTGTGTATGCTCCGTCTGGTGTCCTGGGTGAAATGGTGATACAATTGGCCGACGTATGGCCAGCAAGAAGAAGACTACCGAACATCCCCTGACCAACCATGCCGAAGAAGAAATGCGTCGCCGGTGGCTGCGAGCTACGGGATGTGCCCAGATCGGGCCCGTGTCACGGACCCATGCCGATGTCGCGAATGCGCCAGCGGCCCTTGGAGTACTGGCTCACGTGCGTCCTGAGAGGCATCAGTGTCTTCTGTCCGTTCTCTTCGCACTCCACCTCGCTGGGCACGAACAGGCCTCGTAGCGGCTCTTCCGCGCGGATGGGCGGCCCGATGGAGACCACGTGCAGGATGCTCCTTCTGCCGAGGACCCTGGCAAGGCTTTCCGGCTCGCGTGCGGCCGTGTAGCCGTAGATCTGTGCGGCCCTGTCGTAGTCCCTGGCCGTCCAGGCATCGAGGAACTTGCGCACGAGCTCGACCGCAACCTCCTCATCGGAGAGCGGTCCCTGCTCGATGCCCATGGCGATCCCCGTCGTGTCCGACCAGTTCGCATCGGCGGGAGCCTCGGCCCGGAGATCGAACGTCCTGGGATCGAAGGGACGGTTGTAATCGATGTACTCCCAGGTCCCCTTGCTTACGTAGCGGCCCTCAAGGAACGCCTCGACGTCCGTGCTCACGATCAGCTTCGTCAGAGGATCGATGTGATAGAATTCACGCATGCGGGGTTGCATCTTGCCGATCAGGTAGGTATTGGGATCGTACTCGACGGTGACGGTGATCGGGTCCGCGCCCGCCTGCGGCTGGGCGATGTTGATTTGGATGCCGTTTTGCATCCCACGTGCCTGAAGATAGGCGATGGCTTGACGCGGATCGTGCCGCTGGACGAAGTAGAGGACCTTCTCCGTGTACTCATCATCCCTGAATACCCACATGTTACCGTTGTCCCGGTTCCAGTACTGGGTCGCCTCCCGGCTCCAGACCATGACGGAGTTCTGATCGTAGAAGTTGACTCGTACGTTGCGGATCGCGTCGCAAGGGTCATACTCGATCCACGCCTCTCGGGCCGGCTCTTTCGGGCGAGCGACGAATTGGAAGTGAAAATACCGGATCTTGTTGACGGCATCGGCGGTTTGTGCCAGGGCATATGCAGAGCCTGTCGTCCGATCAATCATCGCGATCCAGACGGCCGCCACAATCAGCAGCAACGCGACAAACGCCACTCTGGGCAGCCTGGCCACAGCTTCTCCGCCGAGGCCAAGCCTCACCAATACGCCGCGACTCGCCATGCGACGCCGCCATGTCTCATCCAGGTGAGCGAGAATCTCCCGACGGACGGAAGCGCTGCTCCTGTATCGCACGTTGGCAATGTGTTCCTCTATTCTCTCGTCCCGTTTCATGTCTGGCTCTCTCCATTGAGTGCCGCTTTCACGTTGCTCAGTCCGTAACGATACCGGCTCTGCACCGTCCCCAGAGAGACATTCAGAGCCCGGGCCATGGCCCGGAAGGTCAACCCGGCGTGGACGTGCAGCGTGATCACCTCCCGCTGCTCGTAAGGCAATCGCGCCAATGCGTCCACGAGACGATGGACCTGCTCGTTGTGAGTCACGAGTTCGAGTGTCTCGGGGGCCTCGGACGGCGGCGTCGGACCATTGGGGTCTGCAAGAGGCCGGTTTCGTCTTCGCAGCATGTCCCGGCTCTTGTTGGCGACGCAGACGGCCAGGAAGTTGCGGAGGCTGCTGCGGAGCGTGATCTTGTCGAGCGATTCAACGATGGATGCGAACACCTCCTGCACCGCGTCCTCCGCATCGCTGGCGTTGCTCAGCAGATTCATTGCCACCGTGAGCAACGTGTCGACGTGTCTCTCATAGAGCAGGTCGAACGCCTTGCGGTCGCCACGCTTCGATCTCCACAGGAGTATCGGATCGTCCAGCATCGCCTTCCTGTCGCCAAATCTTCGGATACCGTACCCACTCTTGAGACGAACGAGCCAGCCCGTTGCACTCGTCCAAAATGGCATCTTACCGTAAGGGGTGGTTGCGCAGGAAGGAGGCGGTTCGGCCGCGATAGGGAGGCGCAAGCCGACTACGATCACATCGGTTGCTTTGGGGTGTCAGGAATTCGGGTTCGTATCTCCACCTCCGGATACCGGGAGCAGGGGCCATCCAGCAGGTCCACGTCGCGTCCTCGGAGGTGCCTGTCGAGAAACGCGCGCACATAGTCGCACACGATTCTGTGGCAGCGCCGGCCGTCGATCTGGCCAACGGGTGACATCCATCGGAACAGGCTGGTCCTGCCGTAGAACGAGACATCGGTGAAACTCAGGTGCCCGGAGCCTTCGATGGTCAGGAGATACGCCGGAGCTCTCGCCCTCTCGAAGAAGGGCCGATTGGGCGTCTTGTTGGATGCTCCAACATTGTCATGGTGTATGAACAGGAATGGTTGCGACAGGTCCTTGTCCAGCATATCTCCCAGTTGAAGGCCGTCGAGGTTGATGCCTGCCTTGCACCGGGCATCGTCGAGGCATGCCTGGCCCGCCGCGGCGCCACCGAAAGAATGGCCCATTACCGCGATCCGCTCCAGGTCGAGCCGTCCCGCCAATGGTCCGTTGCCGAGGTCGATCCTTTCGAGCTCATCGATTGTGGAGCTGATGTCCCGGGCCCAGATGTGGACGCTCTCTACGGTCTTGGGGCGCAGCCGGGCAATCTCGCGTATCAGGGCTTCCAGCTCGGCCGGGTCCCGCGTTCGATTGAGTTGTTGTTGGGCGGCGAGGGCGGCTGTGCGTTCGACGCCCCGGAGGCGAAATTCCTCATTCCGAGGATCGAAGGCCCGGATGTGGCCGTCGGGCTGGATCAGGTATGGTGTCTCGTATGAATGCCCGACGCTGACGGCTACGTACCCATGGCTGGCGAGCTCTTCCATGAGAGCGGTGCACTGTGAGACGGTGCCCCAGTAGGCGTGCGAGAAGAGGACGATGGGAAATCGCTCGTTGTCCCCCGCGACGGCCGCTTCTCGGAACGAGTGGGTTTTCACCAGACCAAGGTGGTCGAACAGAAACGAGGGCATGGCGGTGGGACCAGTCAGCGCTCGGCTTATCTCGCGTGCGTTCTCGCAGTAGCTGATGGGCCTCTGGCCGGCCGGGCGCTCCGCGGGGTACCACACGCGTGCGAAAAGCTCGCGGCGGTCCTGCGGAGCGCGGGTGAACGTCTCCGAACGTTCCTCATCAGCGAAGTACAGGTTCGTCGTCCCGATGGCGTACGGCCCTGACGGTTCCGGCAATCGCAGGTGAGGAAATAGGAGCGTGAGTGCTGCCCCCAGCGTGATGGCAGACAGGCTGAGAATCGCCCCAAGCCGCCACGGCCATCGTCTTTGCTGCCGGCCGGAGGGAGTCTGATCCGCACGCACGAGTCTCAGATTCGATGCCGTCACGAGCACCAGGATGACCGTGACGCAATACACCGGCGCCATTTGCCAACGATAGCCTTCGAGCCACCAGTGCACTGCGAGCAGCACCATCGCGAAGGACGGGAGGAGATGTACCCACCGGCATCTGCGCGCCGGCGAAACGAAGAGAGAGACAGCCGCAAGCGTCGCCAGGATGGTAACGAGTGTTTCCAAGGGCCTCATGGGCAGCCTCCACGGTTTCCTGTCCGTCGCTCAGGTCCTCGTCTTGCGAAGATCGCGTACTCGACGAGCAGCGAGAAGAGTGGGAACATCACGCTCAACAGAATCCTGGTGTCCAGACCGATGACACCTGCGCCGCCGATGGAGTTCAGGGATCGCAGGATCAGAAACAGAATCACTCCGAGGGAAGCACATTGAAGGATGCCGAATATCCAGAAGACTCTTGCGTTCATTACGTTGGCTCCTATTCCAGTTTCTGCATGACAGGACAGTTGACCATCTCCAAGACGTCTGTCCCAGCCGGGCGCAACCTTCAGTTCACACATCTCCATCATAGTCAGACGCATGTGCACGACGAGTCTTCAAGGATTTTCGCGCTCGAATGCCGGTTGCGCTGAACGCAGGCCCGCGTCTATAATGGTGATGTTCTGAGGCACGAGTCGAAATAGGAGCCTGGAGTGAGTGATCGGCAAACAGAGCTGCTCGATCTTTTGGAAACATCGGGGGCAAGGCTTCATGCCCTGCTGGCCAGGCTCACCTTGCGCGAGGATGTAGCCGAGGAGCTCATGCAGGACCTGTTCCTCAAGCTCCATGGCGCCAGGGACCAGGGCGGGATCGAATGCTGGTATGCCTATGCCCGTCGCACGGCCATCAACCTGGCCTTCGACTGGCGGCGCCGGCAGGCGACCCGCCGGATGTGCTCGCTCGATGTGGCGTCGGAACGTGCCTCAGACAATCCGGCGCCGTTGAGCCGGCTCATCGAGTTCGAGGAGCTCGAACAGGTTCTAAGTGCGATCGATCAGCTCCACGGCGCCTCGCGCGAGGTTCTTGTCATGCGGTACATCCAGCAGGATTCCTATGAGGAGATCGCCGAGCAGCTTGGCAAGACGGTGCACCAGGCTCGCGCCTTGTGTTTCAAGGCCATGAGCGCACTGCGTGACGTGCTCGGATGCGATCATTCCCCGGCCGGCGGAAAGGAGGTTCAGCATGTCGAAGATGAATGATGCGGAACTCCACCGTCGACTGGAGCTGCTCGCCGGCGTGCAGCCGTCGCCCGAGGCCACTCGCCGGGCGGTGGATCGCGTCCGGCAGACCCTTTTGAGTTATCCGAATCTGCCGGCTCGCAAGAGCCTCTGGAGAATAATCATGGAAAGCAGGTGGAGCAAACTGGCTGCCGTGGCCGCCGTGATTCTGGCGGTGGTCGTTGGTCTCAATCTCACGGGCAGTCGCCACATGGGCGGCGTCGCCTGGTCGCAAGTCCTGCAAAACGTCAAACAAGCCCGATCGTGTATTCACCGGGCCTTCTTCACCATCTCGCGGGACAATCAGCCGGACGCCACGTATGAGTTCGTCATCTATCGCTCCTCCGACTACGGCATTCGGCGGGACGCCTATCGTGGCGGCAAGCTGGTCACTCAGTTGTATATCCCGCGCAACGCTGAGAACTGCGTCGAGATCGTGCCCGACGAGAAGAAGTACGTGAAAGTGAAACTCACAGAGGAGCAGCTCGCTGAAATGATCGACGCGAAGCAGTTGACCGAATTGATTCTGTCCTTGCAGTATGTCGATCTCGAACGCAGGATCATCGAGGGCAAGACATGCGCCGGGATTGAAGTGGATGATCCGAGGTTCGCCAAGAACCTCTTCGAAGAGGGCAAAGGGCGTCTGTGGATGGACGTTGCGACCGACTGGCCGGTCCTGATGGAGTTCGAGGGCACCTCCGCGGGGGGCGCGATTCGCACGCGCATCGTGATCGATCAGTTCCGGTGGGACCCGCCGTTGACGCCGGCCGACTTCGAGCCGAACATCCCGGCGGACTACACGATAATCGCCGAGGTGGACCTGTCGCCCGGCGAGCAGATGCTCGTCAAGGCGTTTGGCAGCTTCGCCAGAATCACGGGCGGCAAATACCCGAGCAGTCTTGCCGTGATGACGGCGATGAGCGAGGCCCAGTCGGTGTTCCTCATTGAACGGCGCAAACAAGGGATCTCCATCGAGCAGCAACCGACGAAGGACGAACTCAGTGATCTGCTCGCCATCCAGGGTGC
>JAFGJR010000251.1 GCA_016928975.1 Sedimentisphaerales bacterium
ATCCCTTTGGCGGCATGCCCCAGGTCGCCTCCGACCTGCATTGTGCCGCGGATCGCACCGCTCGCAACGTCGGCAATGGCATCGGTTGCCGACGTGCCCACCTTGCCGGTACCCTTGATCGCTGTGGTCAGCGTTTGGGCAATGGTATTCACCGTCGCCTGGACGATGTCACCCGTCCCTTCGACCGCGGCGACAATCGCATCTCTTACCTTCTCAATCATCCCTGAGTGTTTGGTCTCCATCTTTGGTCTCCTTTCAATTGGCTTTGGATTCACTTCTGACTGGTGCGTCCACGCGTCAGCCACCGGCGAGCCACTCCCCCGTTTCGGTCATCTGCCTCTTCTGTCGTGTTCTTCGGCCTATCCTTTCAGACATACTACGGCTTTGGCCGGCCCTTATCTATGGGGTGTAACCCTACCTGGGATTGTTGGCTGGGTCAGGTAGGCCATCGGATCAGACGATTCTCGACACGGACAGCTCTGTCAGTTCCACGTGCGGGAATCAGGAAGGCCGCGCGTATAACGGGTATGGTCAATGTACCTGTAACCTTCGCTGTTCTGCATCTGTCCGTCACAGGAAAGAATCGACGAGACCAGCCAGCGGAATTAGTTCCTTTTGATAGAGCATTCTGTCCCGGCGTGAGTCGTCGAGAGAGCCTTGGGTGGGGCTCGATTTGTCCGACTCGACTACGATCTCAGGGTGGAGGGCCCCGGTTTCGGGCCCATGGCAGGAGAGACTCCCTGCCGCCAAGATACTCACAGTTAGCAGGAAGCACGTGCGCCACTCCATGTCTTTCCTCCTTCTCTTTCCCCACCTATGTTTTGTTTGGTTCCGTATGTGCGTAGACTGGAAACGCCTTCATTTAGATAGGATACGTCGTCGGTCGTTCCTTATCCATGGGGTGTAACCCTACCTGGGGTTAGTGGACGCGCCTTCCGGAAAGAGGCCCGGTCGCCGGGACAGTCTGACAGGCCGGACAAGCCAGACGGTCCTACGGAGAGGCAGGGAGTGGCATGTCATACCCGAGTTGAAACTCAAACGGCGTGCGGTCTACCTCACCCTGATGCTGCTGATGCTGCCTATGACGCCAAACACCTGAAGCAACCACACGCAGAGAATACCCACCACAACGACGTTAAGGATGGTTTTTACTGGTTTGGCCATTGGGATGTAGCTGTTGATCGCCCAAAGCGCCACACCAGCCACGACCAGTACAATTAGGATAGTAATGAGCGGCATATAGACTCCTTGTCTTCATGTTATGTTCCGTTCTTCGTCTGTTTATGCGATACGTGTTTATACAGTACGCGAAGGCCGAGCCCTTGTTTATGGGGTGTAACCCTACCGGGGATTGTTGAACGCACTCCCCGGAAAGGGATCGGGTCGCCGGGAGAACTCGAAAGGATGTGACGCCGTGGCTCTGCCGCGCGAGGCATAGGGTCAGCGCCTGGCGGCCGGTCGCGTTATCGTCCGCGACGAGGAGGGAGGGCTCGCGCTGAGTTCACTCCGCCTTCTCCCCTTGGGCGGCCAGGCTGCGCTGGGCGCGAAACAGGCGGTCCTCTGCGTGTTGCGCGTCGCCCGCTTCCCGATACGCCTCGCCTGCGCGCCGCAGAGTGAGCGCCATGTCGCGATAGTGTTTCGCCTCTTGAAACAAGGCGGCCGCGCGATCAAACGCCGCTGCGGCCTCGGCCGGATTCCTCTCCAGCGAGAAGATGTTTCCGGCGAGTCGTTCCCTGGCAGCCAGCAGAGGTACATTGGTCACGTGATACTGGTCCGCCTCAACCAGTGCGGTGCTGGCACGCGCCGGGTCGCCCTGCTCGCAGGCGATCGTTCCCTTCAGCAGCTCGACCTGAAAGCGATGGCTCTCGTCCGGCCGTGCGGACAGCACCTGGTCCGCCAGTGACAGCGCCTGCTCCAGTCTGCCTTGCCGTTGAGCGATTGTCGCCTCCAGCAGCAGTACGTCGGCGGGAGTGCTTCCGCTCCGTTCAAACGCTGCCTTGGCCTCGGCCAGCGAGGCACGCGCCTGATCGAGTTGTCCCAGGATGATATGGCAGAGCGCGAGGTTGTAGGCGGCGTTGCCGATCTCCGCGGCGTCGTCCATGGCGCGGGCCCGATTGAGTGACTTCCCGTAGAGATCAATGGCCTTGGTGGTTGCACCCTCTTCGAAGGCGACGCGTGCGAGGTTGCTGGTTCGCGAGAGTCCCTTGTCCTTGGGTGACACGGTCGAAGTCGGCGAGGTGGCGCAGCCGACCAGCGTCACAAGCGTCAGGGGGATGAAGAACCTTCTCATGGCACGACCTCGCTGGGTGGGATACGTGTGTTCGGCTGGCGCGGCTTGATGTACTTGCGGATCAGCCAATGTCTCTCGATTCCTTCGATCAGTCTCTCCAACTCGTACAACATCTGCTGCGTCTGCAAGACCAGACCCGGGAGATCCTTCGCCTCTATGGCCAGGGCCTCGCTAACCGCAGACAGATGGGCGCCGGTGACCTGCACGTCCTTCAGAATGGCTTGGAGTTGATCCATGGACACGTTGCCTTTGTCGAGGATGGTCTGCAAATCATCCGCGACGGCGGGATCGGTCAGGAGCTTACCGGCGGTGCCTTTGCCCTGCTCGACGCCGGCGACCATGCGATCGAGGCGCCCGATGAGTTGATCCCAGTGCTGTCGGGACTCGCCCAGATTCGCGCCCAGCTTCGTCCACGCGTCCGCGCCGGTGCTCAGTTTCTCTCCGAGCGTGGTCCAGGTGTCGAGGCCCACGCTCAGCTTCTCCAAAACAGGCAAGACCGCACGGCGGACTTCCTCAAGCGCGTTTTCCATCGTGCCCGGCAACTCCTTGCAGATGATGGAGGCATCCTTCTTGGGCAATGGCTGACCCTGTCCGCGCGTGATCTCAAAATATGCATCGCCCGCCACACCGAATTTCTTCTTGACGACCGCCGACGAATCCTCGCGCACGAATCGAAAGAAGTCGCTGCGGATGCTCGTCCCGGCCTCCATGCGACCAGTCGCATCGACGATGACATCAAAGACCGTTCCCACGAGCGTGCCCAGGAAATACACCTCCGAGCCCTGCCGGATGCCCGCGGCGCCCGCCTCGGGCAGAACGATCCGCAACGTGACCGTGCCTCTGAACCAGCGCTGGCTGCGAGCCGTCCACACGATGGCGGCGATCAGCACCAGCAAGACGAGAACGACGAAGGTGCCCGTGATCTCGTTCACGTGCCGAAACTTGAAGCGTTGTTTCATCAGGTCGCCTCTTCTACCTCTTCGATCACGCACATCGGCGAGCCGAGCATTCGCCACCGCGCGGTCGCGTCCAGCCCGGGATGGTTCCAAACCTGGAGGTCATTCGTCGTCCACAGCACCGCGGCACCCCGTTGACGAGCCCTGCGAACCGTGTCGATCAGTGGCGCGATGACATCAGCGTAAATCCCAACCGTGGGGTTTTCAAGGAGAATCAAGATGGGCGCGCCGAGAAACGCGCGCACACAGGCGGCCTTTTGCAGGTCCTCCCATCGCGCGTTCGAGGGCCGACCGCCCGGCAACCCCGCCAGACCGAAGACCCGGCAGAGCTGGGTCGCCTCCTCCTCGATCTCCGTGACGGGGCGCCGCGTGTGATGCCGCTGCGCCAGCGTGATGTTCTGATCCACGTCGAGATCACCGAGCCAGCTTTCGCCCTCAAACACACGCCCGATCCTGCCGCGCTGTGCCGCCACGCGATTCGCCGCCATCGTTTGCCAGTCTTCGCCGAGGAACGCGATTGTCCCCTGCACGGGCGAGACCAACCCCTCAGCGGCGTCCGCCAACGGGACGTGAACCTGCTCTTTCTCCAACAACACGACAGCCAGAGCCCCGGGCGCGAGAGACAAACCCACGTTGGAGATGCCCAATTCGTGCTCGCGGTCCGGTGCGATCGTCATGTCGTGAAATCTCAGGATGTCAGTCGATTCGTTCATCATCAGAGATAAGTCAAGAATGACACCACGGCGGAGGTCACAAACAATCCGACAATGGAGCGCACGAGCGCGCGTTGCGTGGCCTGCGGAACTTCGGTCAGTGACCCGCCGACGCCCAGCCCGCCGATGCAACACGATGCGCCGGCAAAGAGAGCGGGCAGTATGCTTTTGCTGAGGATGGCGAGCACGTCTTTGGGACGAACTGCGCTCGACACGGCATCCGCGAGCAACAGCAAATCGCGGCTGCCTTTCCCCACTGTCGCCCCGAGCACATACCCACTGGCAAAAGCGACCAGAATAAACACGATCGTCAGGCAAAACGTGGACACGGCCGCAGCCAGTACGCGCGGCATGATGAGATAGAGGAACGGCGAGATTCCCTGCGCCTCAAGCACGTGAACTCGCCCACCGATCTTCATGATTCCCAACTCGGTCGCCATTGCACTGCCGCTGCGAACGATCACCACGATGCCGATCAGCACCGGGCCGAGTTCGCGGGCCACGACGGCCACCAGCAACGGCCCGAGCATTTGTGACTGTCCTGCTTCTGCGACCCAGAACGCCAGTTGCACCACTACCGTGATTCCGACAAAGACCGCCACCCCGCAAACAAGCCCGGCCGACTCGACGCCGATGGCCACTATCTGCCGCACAAACGCTCCTCGCACCGTGCGCACCCAGTACCGTCGCTGAACACAGACGTAGAGCACCGTCCCAATCACCGCCGCCGCATGGCGCAGCTCATCCCACTGTGCCCAAGCCGTGTCCCCCAATCCGCCAATCGCACGCATCAGTGTTTTCTGAAGCCCACCCGCCACTTCGGTCAATCCTACGAACATAGCGTGCTTCTCGGCTCACAATCACCTGCTTGCCGCAAAGCCCAAGAGGATGGTTATTTGTTTACGAGACTTCCATGGTGTTTCGACCTGCCGGACGGTTTCTAACCGTCCCTTTTCCACCAGCCCCCTCAGCGGCGTGCCTTTTCGGCGCAGTCATTCTACCGCCTCTGCTTTTCTTTGCCATTCCGAATTGCCCATTTCCTTTCCGGTTTTCGGTTCCTGGGTTTTCTATTGGACATACGCTACACCATTGGCGGGCTGTTCTCTATAAGGCAAAAGCCCACCCGATTTTGTCGGGTAGGTCGGGTTTTACCCCATAGACAGACGGAGGCAAGAGTCAGACAATGCCAGCGTATTCATGGCTCGCCAACAAAGGGGCGGACATCCCCGGTGGCGGGACAACAACGGATGCTTGCCGAAAACGATAGCAAGCGAATTCGAGGTGCCTTACGGAAACCAAGTTGAACGGCCTGTCGCGGCGATATCAGGCCGCCCTGCAAAAACGTGTCGAGCAAAGGCTGTAGGTTCACTGTCGGCTGGCGCCTCCGTGCACCAGCCGACAGCGATCAGTGAGCCTCCGTGCTCATGGTCTCCTCCATGGTCATCTGGTTCTCCAGCCTTCCTTGTTGTTCCCACCGCCTTTCGGGGACGACGAGCGGGTCATATTGCGCCATCGGTCGGTTATTTTCTATGGGGTATTACCCTACCTGCGACCATTGGACGTACCGCGAGAACAGGGATCTGTTCGCCGGGAGCGTTCGACAGACTGAGCAGGTTTTCGGGCTATCCCAGACGGATGCCGAACCGGACCCTCGCAGCACTTCCCACGGTCTTGGGGAATGGGGCAAACCGTCATCCACATTGCCAGATGGATCACACGAGCCGGTCGGGTTCTACCCCCGTAGACAGATGGAAGCAGCGGCCATATAATGGCTGTCGATGGGCGACTCGCCGACGAGGAATCAATCCCCCTGGACGGCGAGACAATCGCCTAGGCGGGCCCTGTTGGTGGCGCGCGGATCAGGGAAACAGGATCATGAAAAGGAAATTTGAACCGGAACGACGGCAGAAGAAGTCGGCCCATGCGGTTCCCCCCAAAGCCTCATCCCCGCAGGCGAGCGTTTCGTTCCCCATCGTCGGCATCGGCGCCTCTGCTGGGGGGCTGGAGGCCTTGGAGCAGTTCCTCAACCACGTGCCGGCGGCTAGCGGCATAGCCTTTGCCATTGTCCAGCATTTGGACCCAACGCGCAAAGGCATCATGCCCGAACTCCTCCAGCACGCCACCGCTATGAGAGTCATCCAGGTCAAGGATCGCACCAAGGTGCGCCCGAACTGCGTCTATGTGATCCCGCCGAACAAAGACATGTCCATCCTGCGCGGGGTACTGCATCTGCTCGCGCCGGCAGCACCGCGGGGACTGCGTCTGCCAATCGACTTCTTCCTCCGCTCCCTGGCACAGGACCAGCAGGAGCGGAGTATCGGCGTCATTCTCTCGGGCATGGGCTCCGACGGTACGTTGGGCCTGCGGGCCATCAAGGAGAATGCAGGAGTCGTGCTGGTGCAGGAGCCCGCGTCGGCTAAGTTTGACGGCATGCCCCGCAGCGCGATTGACGCGGGCCTGGCCGACATTGTGGCCCCGGTAGAGGAGTTACCCGGGAGGATCATCGCCTATTTGCAGCGTACCCCGCTCATCGCCAGGCCCGAACAAGCCCTGGAAGACAAGACGCGGAGCGCCCTGGAGAAGGCCGTCATCCTGTTGAGAGCGCATACCGGACACGACTTCTCCTTGTACAAGAGGAGTACCCTGTATCGCCGGGTCGAGCGCCGTATGCATATCCACCAGATCGACAAGATCGCGGCTTACGTCCGGTACCTGCAGGAAAACTCCCAGGAGGTGGACCTGCTCTTCAAGGAGTTGCTGATCGGCGTGACGAGCTTCTTCCGCGATCCCGCTGCCTGGGAGCAGTTGCGCGAAAAGGCCCTCCCGGAGTTGCTTGCCCGCGGGTCGCCCGGCCAGGCCCTGCGTGCGTGGGTACCCGGCTGCTCCACGGGGGAGGAGGCCTATTCCCTGGCCATCGTGTTCAAGGAGGCGGTGGAGCAGGTCAGGGCAAAGGGTCGCTTTGCCCTGCAGATCTTTGCTACGGACCTGGACCGAGACGCCGTTGACAAGGCCCGCCAGGGACTCTTTCCCGACAATACAGCCGGCGACGTGTCACCGGAGCGACTCAGCCGATTCTTTTCCCAGGAAGAGCGAGGTTACCGAGTGCGCAAAGAGATCCGGGAGATGGTGATCTTTGCCCCACAGAACCTCATCATGGACCCGCCCTTTACCAAGCTGGACCTGTTGAGCTGCCGAAACCTGCTGATCTACCTGGGCCCGGAGGTGCAGAAGAAACTCCTTCCGCTCTTTCACTACAGCCTCAATCCCGGCGGCATCCTGTTTCTCGGCAGCGCAGAGACCATTGGCGGCTTCACCAACCTGTTTGCGCCGGTCATCGGCAAATCGAGAATCTTCCGGCGGAGCGAGTCCGCCTTGCGTCCGGAGCCGCTGGAGTTTCCTTCGTCGTTTGCCCCAGCCTCGCGCGGTGGGACTGAGGCACGCCCGGCACCGAGACCGCATCTGAGTCTCCAGTCCCTGGCGGATCAATTGGTCCTGCAGCACTACTCCCCGTCGACCGTACTCGTCAACGACAAGGGCGATATTCTTTACGTCAGCGGCAGGACCGGCAAATACCTGGAACCCGCCGCCGGCAAGGCCAACTGGAACATCTTTGCCATGGCCCGTGAAGGGCTGCGCTTCGAGCTGACCGGCGCCTTCCAGAAGGCGCTCCGGCAGAAAAACGCCGTGACGCTCCGGGGACTCAAGGTCGCAACCAACGGCGGGCAGCAGTGCGTAGATCTGACCGTTCGGCCGCTTGAGGAACCAGAGTCGCTGCAGGGGTTGGTGATGATCGTTTTTACAGACGTGGCCGCGCCCGTGGAAACCAAAGAGCCGGACCGGTTGCGGAGGACTCCCGCGCGTAGGGCCGCCCGGCTGGCGGAGATGGAGCGGGAACTCCAGCAGGCCCGCGACGAGCTGCAGACCACCCGCGAAGAGATGCAGACCTCGCAGGAGGAACTCAAGTCCAGCAACGAAGAACTCCAGTCCACCAATGAAGAACTCCAGTCCACCAACGAGGAACTCACCACCTCCAAGGAAGAAATGCAATCCCTGAACGAGGAGCTCCAGACGGTCAACACCGAGCTGCAGGTCAAGGTGGACGATCTTTCCGTAGCCAACAGCGACATGAAAAATCTGCTCGACAGCACGGACATTGCCACGGTGTTCCTGGACAATGACCTTCACGTGCGCCGCTTCACCACCCAGGCGACGAAGATCATCAAGCTCATTGACGCCGACGTAGGGCGGCCGATCACCGACCTCGCCTCTGACCTGCGCTACCCGGAACTGGCCGAGCACGCGCGGGAGGTGCTGCGCACGCTGGCGTTCACGGAAAGACCGATTGCTGCGCGCGACGGACGCTGGTTCACGGTACGGATCATGCCCTACCGCACCCTGGATAACCGGATTGACGGCGTGGTGATCACCTTCGTGGACATCACCGCGTCCAAGTCGCTCGAGGCGGAGTTGCGGGACAAGCACGCCGGTCTGGAGGAACGCGTTGCGAGGCAATCCGCGCGGCTGGACAAGGCAAAGAAGCGTTCGCAAACGGACCTGCCCATGCGCCAACGAATTAAGAAGCGTGGCGGAAAGACGTTGGGATCCGACGAAAAATAGAGGTCTCACCATGGATGGAAAGCCAAACACCTCCGCCGAGGCCGCCGAACTCCGCCGCCGCGCCGAGGCCAGGCTGAGAAAGCAGCAGAAGAAGAAGACAGCCCAGC
>JAFGJR010000252.1 GCA_016928975.1 Sedimentisphaerales bacterium
ACTACGACGTCACCGGCAGGGCTGATCGCCACGGCTGGCGTCCAGTTGTCCACATCCGCCTCCGAGACATTCACCTCGAACTCATTGCTGATCGGCGCACCGGCAGCGTTGAAGCAGCGCGCGTATACCCCACCCCCTCTGCCATCGTTGCAGTTGCTGCGCCATACCACCGCAAACTCACCCGCCTCATTCATTGCCACCGCCGGATGTGTCTGGTGATGGGTGGTGTATGTGTTCACCTGAAACTCCGCTCGACAAAGCCCTGCCAAGATCACGAGCGATACCGATACTGCGCAGACCTTCTCCTTGAACATGGTCTCACTCCTACCAAGTTCCTTTGGATGGATTCTCGCCTTTCGTTACCTTCGAGTTGTCCGCCAAGCCATTTGGCGTCTAATATTACGACGCACGGGCAGGGGCATTGTTACAGGAAAAATTCTCAAAAAAGGCGAAGGATTGCCCCACAAGAAGCTATGAATTCCTGCCCCCGGCTGGCAGGTTCGCCGCGGTGCGATACAATGAGCGAGGTGAACCGACGGCCGGGCCTGAGGAAGTGAGATCTCCTGGTCAAACCGGCCTTCGGACGCTCTGGGAAAGGAGTCGAGATATGCTACGGAGATTCGTACTGGTCCTTGCGGCAACGATCATCTGGCCCGTCGGCAAGGCCCTATCTGAACCGATCAAACTGCATCCAGAGAACCCGCACTACTTCCTCTGGCGGGGAGAACCGACCCTCCTGATCACCTCGACCGAGCACTACGGGGCCGTGTTGAATCGGGCATTCGACTACAAGCGGTACCTGGCGACGCTCCAGGCAAGCGGACTGAACCTCACGCGGACGTTCAGCGGCGCATACTGCGAGCCCGTCGGGGCGTTCCAGATCGAACGCAATACCCTGGCTCCCGCCCAGGGCGATCTGCTCTGCCCCTGGGCACGGAGCGACACACCGGGTTATGCCAACGGCGGAAACAGGTTCGATCTGACCCGGTGGGACCCGCAGTATTTCGAGCGCCTGACCGATTTTGTGGCGGAGGCAGGCAAACGCGGTATCGTCGTCGAGATGGTCCTGTTCTGCCCCTTCTACGAGGACGCCATGTGGCTGTTGAGCCCGATGAACGCGGCCAACAACGTCAACGCGATCGGCCGGCTTCCGCGGACGGACGTGTACACGCTGAAAGACAAGGATCTGCTGGCGGCCCAGGACGCGGTGGTCCGGAAGGTCGTCGAGACGCTGAAGGACTTCGACAACGTCTACTACGAGATCTGCAACGAGCCCTACTTCGGGGGCGTGACCCCGCAATGGCAAGCCCACATCGCACAGACGATTGTGGACGCCGAGTCCGGATTCGCGAACAAGCACTTGATTGCCCAGAACATCGCCAACGGATCGCAGAAGATTGAGAACCCGAATCCGCACGTCTCTATTTTCAACTTCCACTATGCCAAGCCGCCGGTGGCGGTCGCGCAGAACTACGCGTTGAACCGGGTGATCGGCGACGACGAGACGGGCTTCGCCGGCGACGACCGTGTGAAGCCCTATCGGCGGGAAGGCTGGGATTTCATTCTCGCCGGCGGCGCCGTTTATGACAATCTCGACTACTCCTTCACGGTTGGTCACGAAGACGGGACCGCCGCAATCAATGCCCCGGGCGGAGGCGGGCAGGACCTGCGAAGACAGTTGCAGATTCTCGCCCACTTTGTGCAAGGCTTCGATTTCGTGCGAATGCGGCCGGATGACTCGATCATCCAGGGCGATCTGCCGAAAGGCGTGACCGTGCGAGCCCTCGTGCAACCCGGGCAGGCATATGCCATCTACGTGAATGGAAACAGCCTGGCGAACCTCATCGTCGCCCTGCCCGCTGGACAATACAAAGCCCAATGGCTCAACACGAAGACCGGCGACATCGAAAGAACAGCGATGTTCACCCCCGAGCGGGGCTCGCAAACGCTGCAAGTGCCGACATACGTAGACGACATCGCTCTTCGAATCGTCGCCGACAGACGAGAGCGAGCGGGCCTGATTTTCAGCAGCGATTTCGAGGACGGAAAGATGATAGGCTGGCAGGCTTCGGGCAATGCTCCCGTCACCACCGCGGACATTGCGAGGGCGGGGAGATCCTCGTTGAAGACCTCGCTGGACCGATACAAAGCCCCATGCTCGTACCGTACGGAAGTCAGCGGACCATCCGCCGACATCGGCAAGGAATACTGGTACGGCTTCAGCGTCTTCCTGCCCGACGACTATGTCCCCGACAAAATCTGGGAGATCGTCGCACAGTGGCACGGCGTGCCGGACCTCAAGGAGGGCGAGCAGTGGCGCAACCCCGTGATGGCCCTGTCCACCACCGCCGGTCGATGGGGCTGGGTCGTCCGCTGGGACGCCAAGCGAAACACGTTCGCCGGCGGCAAGCGGGAGTATGGCGGCCAGCGAGAATACGACCTCGGCCCTTACCAGAAGAACCTCTGGACCGACTGGGTCGTGCACGTCAAGTGGTCTTTCGAGCCGGACGGCATCCTCCAGGTCTGGAAGAACGGCGAGAAGGTGATCGACTACACCGGCCCGAACGCTTTCAACGACGCCAGAGGCCCGTTCTTCAAAATGGGTCTGTACAAAGGCTGGAGCAGACCCGAGACGCCCAGCGACGCCGTCAGCAACCGGGTCCTCTACCACGATGAGTTCCGCATGGCCGGCGCCCGCGCTACCTACCAAGATGTCGCCCCAGGCTCATGACCCGCGGAGGGTCGCCTGCCAAAGGGGACGACGCGGACGTACGGGAATCGGTCAACTGCGCGTGCGAATCCGTTCCACGGCGTGTACGGCCTTTTTTGCGTACCGGAACATCTGGCTGTTGCGGATGTTCTGGATGGTCCGAAAATCCCGTTGGACCGCCTCGTCCAGATCGCTCTCGGAAATGCCCAGCGAGCTGATGAACTGCGGGAGCACCTCCGGCGGCCTGGAATGTTCCTCCCCAAGGGCCCTCTGCAAAGCCTCCTCTCGCGTGATCTCGCCATTCCGGATAAGAACACTGTATAAGGCCGTGACTTCCGTGCACTGCCATCTTCTGTAGTACAGGTACTCCTTCACGGCATCCAGGACACAATCCCCATGCTGGATAGCGCCCGCGGGACGCTTCCACCCAATGGACTCCAGGGTGCGGTGCATCTCTTCGAGGCTGGGCTGGACATAATCCAGCACGTTCATGACGTGGGCGTCCGCACCAATCATCCTGCGAACGGCTGTCCGGACATAGCCGGGGTTCAGGTAATAGCCCCGGTCGGCCCGGCTCAGAATCTCGCCGGCCACGTTCAAATAGTAGACGCGGTCATAATAGGTGGCGGAGCTGACTCCGTCCAGACCGGGGTTCGTCTTGGCGGCATTGCCCGACATGATCACCCGAATCCCGTGCTGGCGGGCCAGTCGAAAGCCGGTGGCGCTGATCAACATGTTGCAGGGCGTGCAGAATTCCCCTGCTTTGATGAGGAAGGCGCGCATGAGTTTGCGAATCATCGCCTGGCTGGGCCGGCAGATGACCAAATCGACTCCGAGTCGATCGACAATGGCCTCGATGTTACGGATGGCGTCCGGGTGCTGGAAGCCGTTGCTCATGTTGAAGGCCAGCGGACGCAGACCATACTGGCTGACGAGCATCCACAGGATGTAGCTGCTTTCCTTGCCGCCGCTGAAGGGCACGAGGCAGTCATATTTACCCTTGCCTTTCAACCGCTCGGCTATCGCTCTGAATCCATCGTGAGCCTGTCCGCTGCGCGCAGCCGCGTGAGAGCCGTTCGATCTCTTGGCCTCCCGGCAGTATCTGCACCGGCCTTGCTCATCCACATCCATACCCGGCAGGTGTGTGGGTAGAATGCACAGAGAACACCTTGTCACCGTTCTGTCCCCCGTTGCGATCATAGACCGTCTCCTCGCCAATCGTGGCTTTTCGTAGAGGTCCCCTGCGACGCCGTGTCATGGGCAGTGCCGAGTCACCGACGATGGTCACCGGGTGTGCCCGGGGATTCAGAATTCGCGGAGAAACTGCGCCCCTCCTTGACCCACTCTGCGTCTTGCTGCCACCAATACAGCATTCTACCAGCATGAAGTACACCCGTCAAGTCGAGAACGCGCGATTTTCAGGGCGATCCAACGCCGGATTGACAACGGGTGTCATTCCTGGTATTCTCACGGAGGAACCGGTCAGCGATGAGACAATGATGGCGCGGGCTATCGAGGCAAGGCTCGCAAGGGGTTGGAATCATTGACGATGCAGGCAGAGACCGACATTCTGGCGTTGTTGGAGGCGAAAGGAGCCCAGGTGGCCAAGGAAGCACAGCGGGCCGTCATCCTCCAGCCTGGAGCGTTGGGGGACTGCGTCCTGACGCTGCCGTTGGTGAGAATCATGAAGGAGGGACTGAACCTCGGCGGGGTCGATATTATCGGCCACACGGAGTACATTGGGGCATTCCCAGGCCGTACGTGTGTGGACGGGGTCCGCTCCATCGATTCTGCAGAGCTGCATCGGATGTTCGTCGAACCGGCCAAATTCGATCTGGTCGACTGGGACCCGCTGATCAACACCTTCGCCGCGTATTCCTGGATTGTGACGTTCCTCGGCGAGCCCGGTAGCCATTTCGAGCAGAACCTGATCTTCACCGCCAACTGTAGCCACAGCGCGGAGATCATCACGCTGTCCATGAAACCGCCCGAAGACAGCAAGTGTCACGTGGCGGATTTCTACGTCGAGCAGTTTGCAGGGCAAAGCAGCCTGCCCGCCGAGCAAGCGAACATCGCGATGAATGAAGTTCTGATCCGGGTCACGGAAGCAGATCGAGACTGCGGCGTCGAATTGCTCGACCAGGCGGAGATCGATCTGTCCAGGAAATTGATCGTCCTCCATCCCGGCAGCGGCGGCCGGGGCAAGTGCTGGCATCTGGAGAACTTCGTGAGCCTGGCCGAGGACCTCCAGGCGCAGGGACTGGAAGTAGTGTTCCTGCTCGGCCCGGCGGAGATGGAGCGACTATGCCCCGCCGACGAGGCACACCTGTACGGCGCCGCCCGGTGCGTAGGCCATCTGTCGCTGGCCCAGGTCGTGGGGCTGCTCAGTTGTGCCGATGCGTTTGTCGGCAACGACAGCGGCGTCTCGCATCTGGCCGCGGGGATGGGCCTGCGGACCTATGTCGTGTTCGGACCCACCGACCCGGTTCTCTACCGACCCATCGGCCCGGCTGTAACCGTGTTTCAGGATGCTCAGAAGACCTTCGCCGAGAGACCTTCGCCTGATTTCCAGAAGCAGGTGTTCGCCGCCGTGGCTTCTATCGCGTGAGGCCCGGCGCGCGATCGGCAACCCATGGAGAATGAAAGCACAGGCATGCAAGAACGAACGCTTGGCGAAATTGCCCGGCATGTGGGCGGCCAGGTCCGCGGCGATCCGAGCATTGCGATCCGCGCAGCGGCCACGCTGGGCAGTGCCGGCGACGGCGATATCAGCTTCCTTATGAATCCCAAGTACGAGCGACAGCTCCAGACGACCAAGGCCAGCGCCGTAATCGTCGGCCAGGCCACGGAGGCGCCGGTCGCCCTACTGGTGGCGGAAGACCCGTACTATGCGTTCACGCAGGTCATGGTGCTCCTGCACGGCCATCGCAAGCACAAGGAAACAGGCATCAGTCCACAGGCGTTCATTGCCGACACGGCGGCGCTGGGAGAAGGCTGTCACGTTCACAATTTCGCCACGATTGCCGACGACGTGCAGATCGGCCGGCGGTGCATCATCTACCCCTGCGCTTATATCGGCGAGGGCGCGACTCTCGGCGACGACTGCATCGTCTATCCGAGTGTTACCATCTATGAACGGTGCAGGATCGGACACCGCGTCATCATCAACGCCGGCTCCGCCATCGGCGTCGACGGCTTCGGCTATGCCACACACAAGGGCCTGCACTACAAGATCCCCCAGGTCGGCGGCATCGTCATCGAGGACGACGTGGAGATCGGGAGCTGCTGCGGCGTCGAGCGAGGGACGCTGGACGACACGATCATCGGACAGGGCAGCAAGCTGGGCGACCTGGTGACGATCGGACACGGCACGAAAGTCGGCCCGCACTGCCTGCTGGTCGCCCAGGTCGGCATCGCCGGCTCCGCCACGCTCGGCCATCACTGCGTCGTCGCCGGCCAGGCCGGCATCGTCGGCCACATCACCGTCGGCAACAACGTGACCATCGGAGCGCGGGCGGGAGTGATCAACAGCGTCCCCGACGGCCAGACCGTGCTGGGGGCGCCGGCTTTCGAGGCCGATGAGGCCCGGCGGGTGTACGCGATGCTGCCGTATCTGCCCCGGATGCGGCAGGAGATCCGCGATCTTGGGACCCGGCTGCGCAAGATCGCCGCCATCGTGGAACTGGACGATGACAGCTCGGACGACGACCCCTCGAAGGGTTCGTAGCAGGAGGCGCATTTGCCATTCGGCAATCAGGCGATGAATGAATCGAATGCAGTAGGGTTGATCGCCGGCGGCGGCCAACTGCCGTTCATGGTGGCCGCAGGGGCAAGGAAGGCCGGACGCAAGGTGGTCTGTATCGGGCTGGCGGGCTACGTGGAGCCCGCGCTGGCGGATGAGGTGGACGTGTTCTATGCCGCCGCGGTGGCCCGTCCGGGAAGTTGGATACGCAAGCTCAGGAGACACGGCGTGACGCGCGCCGTCATGGTGGGACGCGTGACGAAATCGCACTTGTTCACGCCCTGGCGCATCCTGCGATACCTGCCCGACTGGCGTGCGCTGCGAATCTACTATTGGCGTCTGCGCGGCAGGAACAAGCTCACCGATACGCTGCTGTCCGCCCTGGTGGACGAGCTGGCCACCGGGCAGATTGTCGTGGAGAACTCGATCATGTACTGTGGAGAGCACCTCGCCGATTCCGGAGTGATGACCAAACGCGCGCCGACATCGCGGATCGAAGAAGATGTGACATTCGGCTGGCCCATCGCCAAGAAGCTGGGCGAGCTGGATATCGGACAGGCCATCGCCGTGAGGGAGAGGGAGGTCCTCGCGGTCGAGGCGATTGAGGGCACCGCGGAGATGATCAAGCGGGCGGGCCGGTTCTGCAAGGCCGGCGGTTGGACGCTCATCAAAACCGCCAAGCCCCAGCAGGACCTGCGCTTCGACGTCCCCTGCGTCGGGCCCGAGACCATACGAGATCTTGCGGAGAACGGCGGCACATGCCTGGTCATCGAGGCCGGCAAGACGATCCTCATCGACAAGCCCAGAACCGTGGAGCTGGCCGACGAGCTGGGGGTCTGCATCGTCGGGCGGTGATCATCGTTGATTCACACCCCTTTATCTGCTATAATCTTCTGTGATGCCGGGGACTGTACCTCCTATCGGTGAGGGTTTCTGACGTGGTTTGCCAATCCGGGCAATATAGGACCATCCTT
Source organism: Sedimentisphaerales bacterium (assembly GCA_016928975.1). The sequence continues at coordinate 7,427 of JAFGJR010000252.1, forward strand.
TGCATGAGACGCCTGCGGAGTCCAGTCCTGTTCACGGCTCTTGTCCTGGTCTTCGGCTCGCCGGCGTCGCTTCGTTCGCAGGACCGGTTTCAGATCAGCGAGTTCATGGCGGTGAATGAGAACGGCCTGGACGACGAAGACCGCGACGAGGAGGACTGGATCGAGATCCACAACGTCGGGCTGAGCATAGCGAGCCTGGAGGGCTGGTACCTGACGGATGACGCCGATAACCTGACCAAGTGGAAGTTCCCGGCCGTGACACTCGGGCCCGATGCCTACCTCATCGTGTTCGCCTCCGGAAAGGACCGGAAGGACCCGGCGGGCGAGCTGCACACGAGTTTCAGACTGAGCGGCTCCGGCGAATACCTGGCGCTGATCCGCCCGGAGGGAACAACGATTGCCTCGGAGTTCTCGCCCGCCTTCCCGATCCAGGCGCCGGACATCTCCTACGGCCTGAGCGGAGCGACGTCCCCCAAGGAGCTGTTGGCGCAGGGCGCCCCGGCCAGGGCGATGATCCCTCTGAACGACGCCCTGGAGGCGAAGCCGCCGACGAGCGTCCTGCGTCCCTGGACATTGGAGGAATTGGACGATTCCGCGTGGCTGGCGGGCACGACGGGAATCGGGGTCGGCTACCCGCGACAGACGGGGCTGGACGTGTCCGCCATGCGCAACGTCAACCAGACCGTCTACGTTCGGGTGCCCTTCTTCATAGAGGATCTGTTAGTGATCCGGAGCCTCACGTTGCGCATGTCGTTCGATGACGGGATGATCGCCTACATCAACGGTCACGAGGTGGCTCGCAGCAACGCTCCGCCCGTGGATGCCGAGACGTGGAACTCGGGCGCCCCTGCCAACTGGCCCGAGACCCGGTTCCTATACCCGGTCGATTTCACGCTCCGCCAGCTCGATTTTCTCCACGGCGGGACAAACCTGCTGGCGGTGCAAGGGTTGAACAACGGCGTGAGCAACGCCGACCTGCTCGTCCTGCCGGAGCTGAAGGCCACGGTCACGGAGGCCGTGCCGACGCTCTGCTACTTCCCGACCCCGACGCCCGGAAAGCCGAACAACCTGGGCGTCGACATCATAGGACCGGTCATCGCGGACGTCGAGCACTACCCGCAGGCCCCGATCGACGGCGAAGACCTGTGGATCACCGCCCGGATCGCCCCGACCTCCGGCTCCATCGCCTCGGCGCAGTTGCACTATCGCATCATGTTCAATGCCGAGGTGACGGTCCCCCTCCGCGACGACGGCCAAGGCGCCGACGGCAACGCCGGCGACGGAGTGTATGGGGCGAGGATTCCCGAGGCGGCCTATCGTGCGGGCCAGATGGTGCGATGGTACGTCACAGTCATGGACACCGCCGGGCGAGGGTCGCGATTCCCGCCCTTTCTCGACCCACAGGATTCCGCACAATATGACGGCACCATGGTGGCGGACCCGAGCCTCGACGGCCCGCTGCCGGTCCTGTATTGGTTCATCGAGAATCCCGCCGCCGCCAACTCGGACACGGGTACATACTGCTCGATCTTCTACGACGGGGAGCTTTACGACAACGTCTGGATCAACATTCACGGCCAGTCCAGCCGGGGATTCCCCAAGAAGAGCTACGACATCGACTTTCATGCCGGCCACAATTTCAAATGGGCTCCCGGCCAGCCCCGCGCCGACGATCTCAACCTCCTGACGACCTACCCCGACAAGGCCCAGATGCGCAACATCCTGGCCCACGAGACCTACCGCGACGCCGGCTGCGCTCATCACTGGGTCTTCCCGGTGCGCGTCCAGCAGAACGGGGCCTTCTGGGGCACCGCCCACGTGATGGAGAACGGCGATGAGGACTGGCTGATCCGAATGGGCTTGAACGCCGAGGGCGCGCTCTACAAGATGTACAACACCTTCACCAGTCCCAGCCACGCCACCAACGGCGCAGAGAAGAAGACGCGCAAGTACGAGGACAACGCGGACCTCCTGGCCCTGTACAACGGCATCAGCCAGCCGGGCGAAGCGAGGCGGCAATATCTCTACGACAACGTGGACGTCGCCCAGGTCGTCAATTTCCTCGCCGCCCGTGTCATCACGGGGGACGTTGACTGCTGCCACAAGAACTACTATCTCTATCGTGACACCGGCCAGAGCAACGAATGGCAGATGTGGCCGTGGGACGTGGACCTGAGCTTCGGACGCGTGTGGACCAGCCCGCTGACGTACTGGGATCAGCGTCTCCATCCCGACACGGCGCTGTTCATCGGCAGCAATTGCCGCCTGCCGCAGGTCATCTTCGATATCCCCGAGACCCGGCAGATGTATCTGCGCAGGATACGCACGCTCATGGACGAGCTGCTCAAGCCGCCCGGCACGGCAGCGACAGACCTGTACTATGAGCCGCGGATCGACGAGCTGGCGGCCGTGCTTGCCCCCGATGCCGCCCTCGACGCCGCCAAGTGGGGTTCCAACGCCTGGGGCAACGGATCGACGGCGCCGTGTTGTCCACAGTCACTGCTGCAGGCGGCCGCGGAGATCAAAAACTCGTACCTGCCCGAGCGACGAAGACAGTTGTTCAATGGCCTGGCCTCCGGGGCCAGGGAAATCCCCAGCGCCCAACCTGCCAGCCCAACGATCCGGTTTGGCGCCATCGAGGCCAAGCCGTCCAGCGGCAACATGGACGAGCAGTACATTCAACTTCTGAATCCCAGTTCTTTCGCTGTGGACATCTCCGGCTGGACCTTGACCGCAGGAATCAAGACTCAGGCACACCTCTTCACATTCCGAGGCGGCACGGTGATCCCTGCCAACGGCACTCTCTACGTGGCCGCCAACCGCCCCGCGTTCCGCGCCCGCCGCTCCTCTCCCACAGGCGGTCAAGCCTTGTTCGTCGTCGGCGACTACATCCGCTGGCTGGCTCAAGGCGAGATCATCAAGCTCACCGACAAACGCGGGGCGACCATCGCTTCAACCAGCGAACGGTGATCCGCCACAGACTCTGCCGCGAGGCGATTTGCGCGCATCTGCCCCTTTGTTGCTTCACGTAGCTCGCGCGACCGGGTAGAATGCCGCGAACATGAGCAGAAGGATGTCGTAGACCTTGCCGTGGATGAATGAACCCGTGGGTTGTTTGGGAGGCCTGAACAGGACGATGGGAGAAGAGAAGTCACAGCATTCGAACAAGTCGAGGTATCTGTGCGGCAAGCGCATTTTGCCGCAGCCGATCTCTGCGACCACGACCATCGTGCAGTTGATCGACAGCATGGACGCCTACAACGGCGGCCGGCTGCGCGCCGCCTGCCATCTCCTGCGGGACAAGTACGCTTCGGAGGATGTGACCATAGGGTTGAGCCTGGCCGGGGCGCTGACGCCGGCGGGACTGGGACCTTCCGCGATCATCCCCCTGATGAACCACGGCTTCGTGGACTGGATCACGGCCACCGGCGCGAATATGTACCACGACCTGCATTTCGCGTTCAACCTGCCGATGCATCGAGGCAGCCACGCCGTGGACGACACGGATTTGAGGAAGACGGGCGTCACGCGGATTTATGACATTCTGTTCGACTATGAAGATGTCCTGATGGAGACCGACCGCCGGCTCCGACAAATCCTGGTCCGGCCGGAATTCCAGAAGGAAATGGGCACGCGCGAGTTCTACCATTACCTGGGCAAGGTCCTCGACGAGCACGAGCGCCGGAACAACATCGGCCAGGTGAGCATCCTGGCGGCAGCCTACCGCAACGGCATTCCCGTCTTCACCTCTTCGCCGGGCGATTCGACGATCGGGATGAACGTGGCCGGACTGGAGCTGCTGGCCGAGGCGGCGGGCTTGCAGGACCGCTTCAAGCTGAAGATCAATCCGAGCATCGACGTCAACGACTCGACCGCCATCATCCTGAACGCCAAGAAGTACGAGAAGGGCAAGACCGCCGTCATCCTCATCGGCGGCGGAAGTCCGAAGAACTTCGTGCTTCAAACGGAGCCGCAGATTCAGGAAGTCCTGATGATCCCGGAGGCAGGCCAAGACTACGACATCAACGTGACGGACGCCCGACCCGACACCGGCGGGCTGTCCGGCGCGCCGCCAAGCGAAGCGGTGAGCTGGGGCAAGATCGACCCGGCCAGGCTGGAGGACACCGTGACAGCCTACCTCGATGTCACCGCCGCCCTTCCGCTGATGGCGGCCTACGCGATACAAACCACCAGGCCGAAGAAGCTCAAGAGACTGTACGACCGCGGGCAGGAGCTTCACGACAAGCTCATGAAGTCCTACCTGGAGAACAACCGGGAGATCGAGGCCCTCAAGAAACTCATGAAGAAGCTTGGCGCCTGATACGGAGCAGCAAAGGCATGAAGGAAGAGTCTCTCAGACTGGCACAGAAGCACGGCACTCCCCTGTTCATCATTGACCACAATCGAATCCGGGAGAACTACCGCACCTTCAAGAGGCACCTGCCCAGGGTCCAGGCCTATTACGCAGTGAAGGCGAACTCCAACCCCGAAATCGTCAGGACGCTGTTCGACGAGGGCGCGAGTTTCGACGTGGCCTCTTACAACGAGTTCATGCAGGTCTACGAGTACATCGCGCATTTTGAGGCGAAGGACAAGGATTTCTACATCTGGGACAGAATCATCTTCTCCAACACGATCAAGGACGCTGACACCCTGCAGAGGATCAGGGGATACAAGCCGCTCGTCACCTTCGACAACGAGGATGAGCTCAAGAAGATCAAGGAGCATTGCGACACAGCAGGACTCGTGCTGCGGCTGAAGGCCCCCGATACCGGCTCACAGGTGGAAATGAGCTCCAAGTTCGGCGCTGAGCCCCGCGATGCGAAAGGTTTGATCAAGCGGGCGTTCGATTTGGGACTTGTGGTCGAAGGATTGAGCTTCCACGTCGGCAGCCAGTGCACGAATTTCGACAACTACGCCGTCGCGCTGGACCTCGCGTCCCAGGTTCTGCATGACGCCCGCACGAAAGGCTACAACCTGAGGATCCTGGATATCGGCGGCGGATTCCCGGTCCCCTATGATTCGCGGGTCCCGCAATTCGAGAGACTCGCGGAGGTCATCAACGCCGAATGCACGAGGCTGTTCCCGCAGGACGTGGAGATCATCGCCGAGCCCGGGCGATTCATGGTGGCCACAGCCGCCGTACTCGTCTCGCAGATCGTCGGCAAGGCCAGGCGAGACGGAAAGGTCTTCTACTACATCAACGACGGCGTATATCACACGTTCTCCGGCGTCGTCTACGACCACTGGATTCCCAACTTCCAGTCCTTCAAGGAAAGCGAGACGGAGGTCTGCGCCGTCGTCGGGCCCACCTGCGACAGCTTCGACAAGATCTCCCTCTCGGTGCAGCTTCCCTCGAATCTGGAGATTGGCGATTATCTCTACACGGAGAACATCGGCGCGTACAGCATCGCTTCTTCCACGAAGTTCAACGGTATCGAAGGCGCCAAGATCGTGCACCTGAACAACAACGGCCCCTGAAGCCTCAGGGCAGCACCCATCCGGAGGACCAGATCATGGCAAGTTGGATTGGTCGATGCCTCGGATTGCTCGTCATCTGCACAGCATGCCTGACACACGTGACCCGCGGAGCGTCTGCGCCCACGTGTGCTCCTCTGCCGGAGGGTGTCCAAGTCGTCTGGGACACGTCCAAAGCCTGGCGGCAAACGACCCCCACGCGAGAACGAATCTGCATCAACGGCTTGTGGCGATGGCAGCCCGCCGAGGCAACATCGGAGCAGGTGCCCGAGGGCAATTGGGGCTACTTCAAAGTCCCCGGCTCCTGGCCTGGCGTCACGGACTACATGCAGAAAGACAGCCAGACGGTCTTCGCCCATCCGAGCTGGGCGGGCCAGAGGCTCAGCGACACGACGGCCGCCTGGTACGAACGAGAGATCGCAATCCCCACCGACTGGGCGGGCCGCCACATCACGGCCCGCATCGAGTACCTGAACTCCTATGCGGCTGCATATGTGGACGGCCGGAAAGTGGGCGAAGCTCGGTTCCCGGGCGGCGAGGTGGACCTGACCGTGGCGTGCCACCCCGGCGGGATGCACAGGCTCAGCTTGCTCGTCGTCGCCATGCCGCTCAAGGGCGTCATGCTTTCCTACACAGACAGTGCCTCGGCCCGCGAGGTCAAAGGCTCGGTAGCACGGCGAGGTCTGTGTGGCGACGTGTACCTGGTGAGCACTCGGCCCACGCCGTTCATCACCGACGTGCGGGTGGAGACCTCGGTCCGACGACAGGAGGTCGCGTTCGATGCGGGTATTGAGGGGCTCGCCTCCGATGGACTGTATGCATTTCGTTCGCGCGTCCTGAAGGACGGCCACAGTATCAGGGATTTCACGAGTCCGTCGTTCCGAGCAGGCGATCTCAAGGAGGGCCGCATCGCTTTCACGGAGAAGTGGATGCCCGACAAGCTGTGGGATATCCATACTCCCCAGAACATGTATGACCTCAAGGTCTCACTTCTGGACGACAAGGGGACAGTGTTGGACACGAGCTGGCCCGTGCGATTTGGGTTTCGTGAGTTCTGGATCGAGGGCCGGGATTTCTTCCTCAACGGGACGCGCATCTTCCTGTCCGCCCTGCCGGTGGACAACGCTCAAATCGGTGCCGCACTAGCCAACTACGACGCCACCCGCGAGAGCCTGGAGCGGCTGAAGACCCTTGGCATCAATCTCGTCTATACGCACAACTATGGCTGCCAGCCCGGCTCTCACTTAGGCTTTGCTGAGATTCTCAGGGCCGCGGATGACGTGGGCATGCTCGTCTCGTTTTCCCAGCCTCATTTCAGCCACTACGACTGGCAGGCTCCCGACGCCAACGACACCAACGGCTATGCCCGCCACGCGGAGTTCTACGTCCGTGCGGCGCAGGACCATCCGTCGGTCGTGATGTACTCCATGAGCCACAACGCCACCGGTTACGGCGAGGACATGAATCCGGACATGATCGATGGTATTCACGCCCATCGTGACACGTGGGCCATGAACAACGTGAAGCGAGCGCTGCGGGCCGAGGGGATCGTCAACCATCTGGACCCCAGCCGCATCGTGTACCATCATGCCTCCGGCAATCTCGGCTCGATGCACGTGATCAACTTCTACCCCAACTTCGTCCCGATCCAGGAACTGTCCGACTGGTTCGGGCACTGGGCCACGCAGGGCGTCAAACCGGTGTTCACCTGCGAGTACGGAGCACCGTTCACCTGGGACTGGGCCATGTACCGAGGCTGGTACAAAGGCAAGAGGGAGTTCGGCAGCGCCGTGGTGCCCTGGGAGTTTTGCCTGGCGGAGTGGAACGCGCAGTTCTTCGGAGACCGCGCGTTCGCGATCAGCGACATGGAGAGACGGAACCTGCGATGGGAGGCGAAGCAGTTCCGCGAGGGCAAGCTCTGGCACCGTTGGGACTATCCTCATCAGTTGGGATCGACGGACTTTCCCGAGCGAGAGCCGGTGTTTGCCATGTACTATCAGGACAACTGGCGAGCGTTCCGCACGTGGGGAGTATCGGGAAACTCGCCCTGGGAGCACCATATCCTGTTCAAGCTGCGTCCCGGTATGGACAGCAACCGCAGGCAAGCGTGCCCTGTGGATTGGCAGAACCTGCAACGACCAGGCTTCAGCCCGGACTATCAGCAGGACCGCTACGAGCGGATGGACCTGGCTTATGATCGTTCCGACTGGGTCCCTACGGAAGGCGCCGAGGCCTTGATCCGAAACAACCAGCCTCTGTTGGCCTACATCGCCGGCAGGCCAGCCTGGTTCACCAGCAAGGACCACAACTTCTTCGCTGGCGAGACCATAGAGAAGCAGATCATCATCAACAACAATTCGCGAGTGCCGGTGAGCTGCGAGTGCTCCTGGTCGCTTGCCCTGCCCGAACCGATGTCCGGTCAAGCCAGGGCAACTATGCGGACCGGTCAGCAGGAGCGGATGCCGATCCAGTTTGCCCTGCCCGCGGAACTGACGCCGGGCCAATACAGGCTGAGCATGATCGCCGCGTTCAGCACCGGCGAAACGCAGAAGGATGAATTCACCATCCACGTCCTTCCTCGCCGGGCGATTGCAGGCATCGAGGCGAAAGTCGCCGTGTTTGACCCGAAGGGCCAAACGACGGAGTTGCTCAAGGGCCTGGGCGTCCGTTGCGACGTCGTCGATACACGGGCGGACCTGGCAGAATACGACATTTTGATCGTTGGCAAGGGTGCTCTGACCGTGGATGGGCCGGCGCCGGACATCCGCCGTGTGCGAGAGGGGCTCAGGGTGCTCCTGTTTGAGCAGACGCCGGACGCGCTGGAGCAGCGCCTCGGTTTCCGTGCGGCGCAGTACGGCCTGCGAAACGTCTTTGGCCGCGTGCCGGACCACCCGGCCCTGTCAGGACTCCAAGCGGAGCATCTGCGCGATTGGCGCGGCGAAGCCACGATTCTTCCGCCGCAATTGAAGTACGAACTGAGTGCCACGTTTGCCTACGCGCCGACGGTGACCTGGTGCGGCATACCGGTGAGTCGCGCCTGGCGGTGCGGCTGCCAGGGGAATGTCGCCTCGGTCCTCATCGAAAAGCCCGCCTGCGGTGATTTCCTGCCCATCGTGGACGGAGGATTCAGCCTGCAATACAGCCCACTTCTGGAATACCGTGAAGGCAAAGGAATGGTGCTGTTCTGCCAACTGGACGTGACCGGACGCACGGAGGCCGATCCGGCGGCACAGATACTGACCGTCAACCTCCTTGAATACGTCAGCCAGTGGAAGTCTTCGCCTCGGCGAGAGGCCCTCTACGCAGGCGAGCCGGCGGGCAGCAGCCACCTTCAGGCGGCGGGACTGCGACTTGGCTCCTACGATGGCGGCGAACTGAGACCCGACCAGGTACTTGTCATCGGGCCAGGCAGCTCGGGCCTCTCAAGACGCACGGATAGGATCGATTCGTTCCTGGAAGCCGGCGGTCAAGTGCTGGCCATCGGCCTGACACAGCAACAAGCGGATACCATTCTGCCTGTTAAGGTCTCTATGAAGCAGGGCGAGCACATCAACGCGTACTTCGATCCGCCCGGAGGCGACTCTCCTCTGGCCGGTGTGGGGCCGGCGGACGTGCATAGCCGCGACCCGCGCACGATCCCTCTGGTTTCCGGCGGCGCAGACATCACCGGCGACGGTGTGCTCGCTGTCGCGTCGAATGCGAACGTGGTCTTCTGCCAATTGGCGCCCTGGCAGTTCGACTATCGCAACAACTTCGGACTCAAGAGAACGTTCCGGCGGACCAGCTTCCTCGTGACGCGTCTTCTCGGCAACGTGGGCGTCAGCGCCGAGACCCCCTTGCTGACTCGATTCTCCAGCCGGGTCAGACCCGGCGATTCCGGCCGGTGGTTGGAGGGATTCTACCTGGACAAGCCCGAGGAATGGGATGACCCCTACCGTTTCTTCCGCTGGTAACAGATGAAAGGAGGACAAGATAGCATGCAGGTCAAACGAAAGAGCCATGAGTCCATTGTGCTTGCCGCGATCCTTGCGTGCGTGGGAACCGTCTGCTTCGCGCAGGGCAACACCGTGGTCCGTGAGAATTCCGCCCTTTCCGTGTCTCTCCGCACTCCAGACGGGACGATGACGGTCCTCGACAAGCGAACGGGCGAACGCTGGCAGCAGAACGTCACGGCGCAAGGCACGATCGTGACCGGCTCGCAGACCATCTGGCGAGACAAAGGCCTTGCCATGGACGTGAAGGTGCGGATTGAACTGGACGCGGAAAAGCCGGAATTCACTGTCACCCTGTCCGCACAGGGCGCCATGAGACGATCTCTGCGATATCCACATCCCTTCGTCACGCAGGCCGGCACGTATCTTGTCGTGCCCATGAATGAGGGGATCTCGTACCCGGTGGACGACGCGACCGTCGAGACATTCAAGCTCATCGCCTACGGCGGGCATGGCATCTGCATGCCCTTCTGGGGCGCCACGGACGGTCAACGGGGATACATGGCCATCCTGGAGACCCCCGACGATGCGTCGATTCAGATCGCACGGACAGACGGCAAGCTGTGCGTCGCGCCGGAGTGGGAGGCTCAGAAAGGTCATTTCGGCTACGACCGGAAGGTTCGCTACATCTTCTTCGACAAAGGCGGCCACGTGGTCGTGTGCAAACGATACCGCTCGTACGCACAACAGACCGGCCTGCTCAAGACCCTGGCGGACAAACGGGTTGCGAACCCGAACGTGGACCTGCTGATCGGCGCGGTCAACGTCTGGTACTGGGACAGGGACCCGCTCGGCATGGCGCGCGAGATGAAGTCCGCGGGCATCGACAGAATCCTGTGGAGCAATCGGGCCAGCCCGGAGATCATCCAGGCGATGAACGATGTCGGCGGCGTTCTGTCCAGCCGGTATGACATCTACCAGGACCTGATGGACCCGAACGTCGTCAAGGAGCAGCTTCGCGGCGTGCACCCGGACTGGACCCAGGCAGCGTGGCCGGCGGACATCATGCTGGACGCCAAAGGCGATTGGCGCAAAGGCTGGCAGGTGCGAGGCAGGGACGGCAAGATGTACCCGTGTGCCGTGCTTTGCGATAAGCAAGCTCTGAAATATGCGGCCGAGCGGGTGCCGGTCGAGTTGAAGACCCACCCCTACCGCTGCCGGTTCATCGACACGACGACCGCTTCGCCCTGGCGCGAATGCTACCACCCGGACCACCCGATGACTCGCGGCGAGAGCCGGCACTGGAAGATGGAGCTGTTGCGCTACATGTCGCAGGATATGCATCTGGTGACCGGCAGCGAGACCGGCCACGATGCGGCCGTGCCGTTCGTGCATTATTTCGAGGGCATGCTCAGCCTCGGACCCTATCGCGTCCCCGATGCCGGCCGGCAGATGCAGAGGATCTGGGAAGAGGTCCCCGAACGCGTGGCCAAGTACCAGCTCGGCCACAAGTACCGCCTGCCCCTCTGGGAGCTGGTATACCACGATTGCGTCGTCGCGCAGTGGTACTGGGGCGACTACAACAACAAGTTGCCCGCTCTCTGGGACAAGCGGGACCTGTTCAACGCCCTCTACGGCACGCCGCCCATGTTCATGTTCTCCCGCCAGTTCTGGGACCAGAACAAGGACCGCTTCGTGCGAAGCTACAGGAACACCTGCGTTGTGGGACGGGCCGTCGGTTACTCCGAGATGATCGATCATTCGTTCCTGACCGAAGACCGGAGCGTACAACAAACGCGATTCGCCAATGGCGTCGTCGTCACAGTGAACTTCGGCAAGGCGCCGTTCACGCTCCCCGACGGCGCCGTGCTCGCGCCGATGAGTCACGGCGTTTCGGGAATGTAGAGCTTCGCCTACACCTGCTCCGGCATGACGAACGGCTCACGATACATGCCCCGGACACGCTTGTTCGCCTCGTCCGCGAATTCGCCTGCGAAACGCTCCGTCTGCGGGTCCATCGTCAGCCAGGGACCGGCTGCTCGCGGAGTCAGCTTCACGTCCACGCCGTTCAGCAGCAGGTGATCCTGGACGCGCTCGAACGCGTCGGCGAGGTCCCGGTTGTCACCAATTCGATCCAGAATCTCACTTCGGGAGGCCGTCTGTCCAAGCCGATAGGAGATGTTGCCCATGTGGCACAGGGCGCTGGAGAGATACCCTTCGAGGACATCGGCGTTCAGGTCGCTCACCTTGCGGCTGCGGACCGCCTTGATGAAATTCTCGTGGTGACCGGCGCCTTCCGTCAACTTGAACTGCTTGATCCTCTTGCCGTTGCTGTCATAGGCCCATCCGCCGGCGAGGTAGCCGTTCTCGCAGTGCACGATCATGCCGTCGCGAATTCCGAGGTAGTCGTCCATTGCCGTCTCGCCCTTGCCGCGAGGCAGGCCGCGGACCTCGAAGAGGATCGGGACCGGCTTGTAGTCGAGAAAGACGACCTGCGTGTTGGGGGTCACGCCGTCGTCGATGTATCCGAATCGCCCGCCGAAGCTCATCACGCGAGGCGCCAGCTCGTTGGCGCCGATGGCCCAGCGACAGACATCGACGTAGTGGATGCCGTTATTTCCGAAATCGCCGTCACCGGTCGGCCAGACCCAGTGCCAATCGTAGTGCATGTTCTTTCGCATCAACGGCAACATCGGACTCGGGCCGCACCAGAGATTGTAGTCGACCGACTCCGGCACCGGCTGCGGCCCATCGACCTTTCCGATGCTGTCGCGCCGCACGTACACGATGCCGCGCACCAGCTTCATCGGTCCCAGGTTGCCTTGCTTCACGTAGTCGATGGCCTCCCGCAGCCCCTCGTCGGAGCGGCGCTGCGTGCCGCTCTGCACGATGCGATTGTACTTGCGGGCGGCTTCGACCATCCGCCGCCCTTCCCAGATGTTATGACAGACGGGCTTCTCCACATACACGTCCTTGCCCGCCTGGCAGGCCCAGACCGTGACCAGGGCGTGCCAGTGATTCGGCGTCGCCGTGATGACCGCGTCGATGCTCTTGTCTTCCAGCAGCTTGCGGTAGTCCACGTATGTGTCCACCTTCTCGCCGCGATCGGTGAGTCTCTTCTGCTCGCGCTCCAGGAAGCTCCTGTCCGCATCGCAGATGGCGACGATGCGCACGCCGGGGATGGCACGGAACCAGTTGATGTGATTGCTCCCCTGGCTGCGGATTCCCACCACCGCGACCCGGATGTCGTCGTTAGCCCCCCTGGCACGAGCGAATGGAATAGTCAACGATGCGCCGGCCGCCACCGACATCTTCACGAAATCCCGACGATTCATAGGCTTGCCCTCATGCAAAGGTTCTCACCGACTCCTCATCATGGTAGCACCCTCGCACCGGACTGTCAAAAGCCATCCGCCCGGCATCCACGGGCTCGCGCATAGTCCGATATTCACCTGTTCTGTGGTCTTCTGTAGCGCTCACGCCGAATTCCTCGGATAATCGTTGCGTGACAGCCTTGACCGGTCGCGAGCGAAACATAGAATCGGCCCACAACACGTTCTTTGATATAGTCTGCCTGAATTCCATTTGGAAGGACATCGCATGAGCGGATCAAGAGCGAGAGTTCTGATGGGTCTGCTGAGCGCGGCGTTGCTGGTCGTCGGAGTGACGTTCTCATCCCGTGCGGCAGAGGAGCCCGACCCCAAGCCTGACAAGGAGGCCAAGTCGAAAGACAAGGAAGCGGAGAAGCCGGACTTTCCACCTTTGGAGAAGGTCCTCGATGGGTACGAAAAGGTCATCTCCACGACCGACGGCAAGAGCCTGTACACCGTCTGGACGCGGGACAAGGACCAGCAGATGCTGGCTGCCCTGCCGCCGGACTACGAAGGCAAGAAGTACTTCATCGCGCTGACCGTCGCCAGCGGCGAGGACTACGCGGGTCTCCAGGCGGGAAGCATGTACGTGTACTGGAGACGGTACAACGACCGCCTGGCTCTGGTCGAGCCCAACCTCGACGTCAAATCCACTGGCGACGACGAGTCCAAGAACTCGGTTCAGCGCCTGTTCACGGACCGGATCATCCTCGACGTGCCGATCGTCACCATCGCCAAGAACCCGGACGTCGTCGAGCGGAATTCGGTGGTCATCGACATGGACGCCATGCTGATCGGCCAGAGCGAGAAGTTCTTCGGCAACCGGTTCAAGGTCGCCAATCCCAAGCTCGTGAAGATCCAAAAGGCCAAGGCCTTCCCCGAGAACATTGAGCTGGCGTTCGAGATCCCCTCCTCCGGTGGCCGGCTCCAGACAGTTCACTACTCGATCAGCGTCATTCCCAAGAGCACGGGCTACAAGCCGCGAACGGCCGACTCCCGCATCGGCTACTTCACCACGACCTTCGACGACTACGGGCAGTTCAAAGAGCCCGAGACCAAGGTCCGGTACATCAACCGGTGGAACCTGGAGAAGGCGGACCCGTCATTGCAGATCAGCCCGCCGAAGAACCCGATCGTCTTCTACATCGAGAACACGACGCCCGTACGGTATCGCCGCTGGATTCGACAGGGCATCCTGTACTGGAACCAGGCCTTCGAGAAGGTCGGCATCTCCAACGCCATCGAGGTCTACTATCAGGACAAGAGATCCGGCGCCCACATGGAGAAGGACCCGGAGGACGTGCGGTACAACTTCATCCGGTGGCTGAGCAACAACCGCGGCACGGCCATCGGACCGAGTCGCACGAATCCGGAGACCGGGCAGATTCTCGACGCGGACGTCATCCTGACAGACGGCTGGATCCGCCACTACTGGACGACCTATCACAAGATCATGCCCCAGATCGCGACGGAGAGTATGAGCCCCGAGACGCTCGCCTGGCTGGCGGACCATCCTCGATGGGACCCGCGCATCCGGCTGGCTCCCCCCGCGCAGCGTGAGTACTTGCAGCAGCAGATCGCCCAGCAGCGCAGCCTGCCCTACGGCGGCCACCCGATCACACAGGTCCGGCCTGAACTGATCGGCGACGACGAATACGACGGCCTGGCCGGCACGATGTGCCAGAGCAACGGCCTGTGCACGCTCGAGCGGGGCCGGGCCTTCGACGTCGCTCTGTTCCGGATGCAGTGGGCCCTGGCCGGCGAGGACCCCGAGGACAAAGACGAAGACGGCAAGAAAGAGGATGAAGAGAAGGAGGATAAGGACAAGAAGCCCATGATTGACGGCATGCCCGAATCCTTCATCGGCCCCCTGGTCGCCGACCTCGTATGTCACGAGGTGGGACACACGCTCGGTCTGCGACACAACTTCAAGGCATCGTGCCTGTATTCAATGGCGGAGATCAACAGCAAAACGATGAAGGGCGCCAAGCCGCACGCCGGCTCCGTCATGGACTACCTGCCGGTCAACATGAATCTCCAGGACGCCGAAGTCCAGGGGGATTACTGCATGATCACGGTCGGCCCGTACGACATCTGGGCCATCGAGTACGGCTACACCCAGGACGAGAAGAAACTCAAGGACATTCTCAGTCGCGTGGCCGAGCCGGAGTTGCAGTTTGCCACCGACGAGGACACGTTCGGCCCCGATCCGCTGGCCCGTCGGTACGACTTCAGCAAGGACCCGCTGGACTACGCCCGCAACCAGATGCGCATCGCCAAGCACAACCGGGCGAGAATCCTCGACGACCTCGTGAAGGACGGCGACAGTTGGGCCAAGGCCCGACGCTACTACGAGCTGACCCTCAGCCTTCAGATTCGAGCGGTGAGCATGATGGCCAACTGGCTCGGCGGCGATTTCATCCACCGCGACAAGAAGGGCGACAAGAACGGCCGCGTGCCCATCGAGCCCGTTCCTGCCAAGCAGCAGAGAGACGCACTGGTGTTCGTGATCGAGAACACCTTCCAGGATCAGGCGTACGGCCTGACCCTGGAGCTGCTCACGCACATGGCCGAGGAGAAATGGTGGGACGACTGGTCGTCGATCCTCGCGGATTCGACCTGGCCGGTGCATGATGAGATCATGGGCTTCCAGGCCTATGCGTTGACGATGCTCCTGTATCCCGACACGCTGCGGCGGATTTACGACAACGAGTTCCTGGCAACTCCACAGACGGATGTGCTCACTCTGCCGGAGCTGCTTGAGACGATCCGAAAGGCTGCCTGGAGCGAGCTGGACCAGCCCTCCGGCGTCAAGCACGACGCCCGCAATCCGCTGATCTCCAGTCTCCGGCGAAACCTCCAGCGCGAGCACCTGGAGCGACTGATCGACCTGAGCAGGCCGGATGCAATTGGCTCGGCCGTGTATAAGCCGATCAGCACACTCGCCATCGAGCAGCTTCGCCAGCTCAAGGGCAAGATCGATCCGATGCTCGACGCGGGCAGCGATGCACTGGACCCATACACCAAGGCCCACTTGAGAGAAGCCAGCACGCAGATCCAGAAGGCCCTGGACGCCCACTACGTGTATCAGAGCCTTTGATGAGTTGAATCCGGATCACGCGTTCAGGATGGCCCGGGTCACTCGCACGACGTCGTGCATCGGGGCGACGTCGTGCACGCGGACGATGGACACGCCCGCGGCAACGCACGCTGCAACCGCAGCGGTGGTGGCGGCTACCCGGTCGGCCGGTTTCTCTCTGCCTGTGATTTTGCCGAGGAAGGCTTTGCGGCTCGGACCGACCAACACGTGGTAGCCAGCAGCGACCAGCTCGTCGAGGTGCTTCAACAGCAGCAGGTTGTGGCGCAGCGCCTTGCCGAAGCCGATCCCCGGGTCGATGAAGATCCGCTCGCGGGCAACGCCGAGGTCCTCTGCCTTTTTGGCGCGGGCGACCAGGAAGTCCCGGACCTCTGCAACCACATCCACGTATGCAGGGTCGAGTTGCATTGTGGCAGGCGTGCCCTGCATGTGCATCAGGACGACAGGGACCTGCTCTTGGGCGGCCAACTGCCCCACCCTTTCGTCGGCTAATGCCGTGATGTCGTTAAGGATGCAAGCGCCGGCATCAAGAGCCGCTCGTGCAACCTCAATATCGTGCGTGTCAATACTAATGGGGACATCGACTCTCTCTGCCAGCGCTTCGATCACCGGAACGACGCGATGGATTTGCTCGGCCGAGGAGACCGGCCGGGAACCCGGTCGGGTCGATTCCCCGCCGATATCGAGAATCGCGGCGCCTTCATTGACCATCCGCAGGCCGTGCTCGACCGCCCTGCTGAAATCGAAGAATTGCCCCCCGTCGCTGAACGAGTCCGGCGTGACGTTCAGGATACCCATGAGCAGACATCCGGACGAGAAGTCCAGTTGTCCCCTTGGCCATTGCAGTACGTCTTGTCGCGTCCCTTCCATCTCAAGTGCTCCCTTCCACCTGGAACCCAACGCCCTGAAGCTTCCTGGCCAGCGTATCCCGGCGGTCGTCGAGCACAACGACCGTATTGTGGAATTCGCGGCGAATTGGATAGTTCTTCCGTAATGCATCGAAGAACTGGCCTCGCAGTTCGGTCGGTTGATCCTCAATCCGACGAAGGTTCTGGTCATCCCGCTTGATCGGATAGACTGCCTCCGCTGCCCGAGCGATCAACTCGTCGTCCCCAACGATGCCCACGCATATCTCCAACCGCGGAACCTGCGGCACCGGGAGGAAATCCTGCACGCCGAATCGTGGTGACAGGTGAAAGTACTCGCAGAAGGCCTGGTAGATCATAATCAGGCCGTTGATCTTCCCATCGAGCGAGTAGCCTGCAATGTGAGGCGTTCCGAGATCCGCCATGTCCAGCAGTTCCATGTCGATGTCCGGCTCACCCTCCCAGACGTCCAGCACGACCGCCTTCAGCCGACCATTGCGTATGGCGGACTTCATCGCCTGGGTATCGACAACCGCCCCGCGTGAGGCATTGACGAAGACCACCCCCGGCTTGAGCGAAGAGAAGAACTCACCATCGGCCATGTGAAATGTCTTGTCCACGCCTTCCTTCGTCAGCGGCGTGTGGATCGTGATGAAATCGCAATCGTACAGCGACTCGATCGGCACGTACCGGGGATCGCCCCTCTGGCGTTGCAGCGGCGGATCGTTCCGCAATACGCGCATGTCCAAAGCCTCGCACTTGCGAGCCACACGACTGCCCACGTTGCCCACGCCGATCACGCCGATTGACCTGCCCTCAAGTTGCATTCGGTGCTTTCGTCCCACTTCCAGCAAGGCGGCGATGACATATTCGGCGGCGGAGTTGGCATTCGAACCGGGCGCGGAGGCGAAGCCGATGTCGTGCGCCTGGAGGTACGGCACATCCACGTGGTCAAAGCCGATGGTCGCCGTCGCGACAAAGCGTACGGCACTGCCCGCCAGCAGCCGCTCGTCCACCGGCGTGATACTGCGGACCAACAGCGCCTCCGCATCGGCAATCACCCGCGGCCCGATGTCACGACCGCTCAAGGTCTCCACCTGCCCCACCGAGGAGAAGCACTCGCGAACAAAGGGAATATTTGCATCCGCTACAATCTTCACGCTGCCTCACAATCCAACGCCGGCGATCTGTGTCCCACACTTGGGACATTTCGAGTCTTTGATATGGTTGGCGACAATGCGATAGCCCACCCGCTCAATGAGCATCTGCCCGCAGTTGTAGCAGCGGGTGTTCTCGGAGTCCGTGCCGGCTACGTTGCCGAGGTATACGTAGTGCAGGCCGGCGGCCTGGCCGATGCGCTCGGCTCGCTGCATCGATTCCAGTGATGTCGGCGCCGAATCCGTGTACTTGTACTGCGGATAGAATCGACTGATGTGCCAGGGGACATCCGGCCCGGCCTGCGTGACCAGGAACTCGGTGAGCTTCTTCAACTCGTCCTCGGAATCGTTCTGGCCGGGCAGCAGGAGCGTAGTGACTTCGATCCAGATCTTCGTCTGCCTGGCGATGTGGGCAATCGAATCGAGCACCGGCTGGAGCCGCGAGCCGCACAGTCTCCTGTAATAATCATCGTTGAACGCCTTGAGGTCCACGTTGATCGCGTCGAGCCAATCGGCGGCGTAGTCAATCGCGTCGCGTGTCATGTAGCCGTTGCTGACAAAGACATTGGCCAACCCTTTCTCCTTGGCCGGACGGGCGCAGTCGTTGCAGAACTCCATGAAGACGGTCGGCTCGGTATACGTGTAGGCAATGCTCTTGCAGCCCGTGCGAACCGCCGCCGTGACGACCTGCTCGGGTAAGGTGTCCTCGCCGTCGATCCTGCCGGTCTCGAGGGCGGCCTGGCTGATCTGCCAGTTCTGGCAGAAGTCGCAGCGGAAATTGCACCCGACGGCGGCGATGGAGAAGCTCCGGCTGCCCGGGTGGAAATGATATAGCGGCTTCTTCTCAATCGGGTCCGGGTTGGCCGCACAGACCTTGCCGTAATTCAGCGAATATAACGTCCCGCCGATATTTTTTCGAACGTGGCAATGCCCCAGCTTCCCCTTGCCGATGAGGCAATGGAAATTGCACAGCCGGCATTGCACCCGCCCGCCCCCCGCCGAATCCCACAGCACGGCTTGCTTGAGTATCTCCGTAGATTCCATCGCGTAAATTCCCAGAAAACTGATTGTCATGGGCTTCACATTGTATACAATATCCTCGCTGAGAGCAGCACCAAAAGCTAATGTGAGTGAAGGAACAGGAGAATTCATGAACAATGTTGATCTAAGCACATTGCCTGATCTGGACCAATGCGTGATCGATGCGCTGGAGCTTCTCGGTAATCCAAAGACCGGGCTGCCTGAGATAGACTTCAGACGGTTCAAGCGTCCTCTCGTCGTGGGCAGTGGGAACGCGGCGGCCACCGGCAAGATCATGTTCGCCGACCTCGACGCGGTCTTCGCCGATGAGAGCACGTACGAGAGCAGACTGCACGCGGTCCCCAACATCGACGGAGTGGTGATCGTATCCGCCTCCGGCGGAAAGCACGCGCCGATCATCGCCAAATTCCTTCACGACCGCGGAAAGCACATCCCACTTCTACTCCTGACCTGCAATGAAAACGCAGAGGCGAGAAAAGATGTGGATGAAACAATCGTATTCCCCTGGAATCCCGAACCGTATACGTACAATACCTCCACGTACATGGGCATGATCCTCACGAAGACGCAGGAAGACCCTAAGGCTATTCTCCAGCATATCCGGCACGTCGTCGATCCGGCCCTTCACGAGTTCGGTGCACACTTTGCCAGCTTCGACGCCTACTTCGTCCTTGTACCGGAGGAACTCGATCTGATAAGACCCATGCTGAGCACGAAGTTCGTCGAGCTTTTCGGCAGACAGGTGGCGAGGGACGTGTATACGAAGGCACAGGCCATGCACGCCACGACGCTCGTCCCCTGTGATACCGAGCTCTTCCTGTCCTTCGGCGAGGAAAACCAGTGGTGGGGCGCCCCGCAACGAAGGCTCCATATTCCCCTGCCATCGGAGGCCGGCTACGCCGCAATGATGGCGGCGGGCTACTACGTCATCGGTAAGATCCAGGCGCAGAAGTTCCCCTTCTTCAAGACGAACGCCGCTGCCTATTGTAGGGACGCAAAGCAGTGGTTCGGCAAAGAGCTCTCGGTGGTAGTGAAATACAGATGACAGTCGCGCTCGCGGGGCTCGTGCACCGACTGACTCCCTCACACCAGACCATCGGCGATCAAAACACAGGCACCCGCCATACCAAAGTGACTTGGCAGTTCACTACCCGCAATTTCAGCGTAGATGGCGTACTATTGGTCTTCATCGATACCTGTGCGACTCCGTCTAGCAGAACCCATCCTTTGTGTACTGGTGGATTGCTTCTTCCAGTGGAAATCGGCATGTAAAAGGGCCCCACGTCGGGGAGTAGAATCGGCATCGAAAATGGACCCACCGCAGTGATCTCCGTAGGCT